>NZ_LZHC01000057.1:0-112824 GCF_001690535.1 Gilliamella sp. Bif1-4
AAGTCAGCGGCCATTTCATTAGTTGACGACGAACAGATAAAGAAAATACAATATCTATTGAACACACGCCCAAGAAAACGGCATAAGTTTAAAAGCCCTGCCTCCTTTTATTCGAAGGAGTTAAGAAGAATTGCACTTCATGGTGTAATCTAGGTAATTCTTTTCTGAAATCTCAATCAATTCAGTTAATATTAGAAAAATATTTAAAATAATTGTTTTGCATCTTGGTAAACAGTTTATCGTAATACATAAAATGCTATTAATACATAAGGATTTTGACATTACATTCTTTTAAGCGCTATATTGAATGTGGTCTTTTCTACATCTATATCGTTAAGCAGTTTTTTTAAAGCAGTTTAAATTTAAAGGAGATGTAATATGAATATCTTAAATAACATTTTTTCTAAAGTATTTCCAAATGCTCAAACAAAAGTAGATAATGCTGTTGATGCAGTGAAGGATAAAGTTGAAAATATCACCACATCTGTTAAAAATACAGTATCGAGTGGTTCAGAGAAAGTCCAAGAAAAAGTAGAGCAAAGCGCATCCGCAACTAATGTTGATGTTTCCTCTATTCTTGATAATTTAGCTAAAAAACATCCTGAAACACTTAACTGGAAAACATCTATTGTTGACCTATTGAAATTATTAGGTATAGATAGCAGTTTAGATGCACGGAGAAATTTAGCAAAAGAACTGAATTATCCAGGCAATACTGATGATACCGCAGCAATGAATACATGGTTAATCAAAGAAGTGATGAAAAAAATTGCTGAAAAAGGTGGTAATGTAACTCATCTTTTTTCTTAAAAGAAAACGTTAAGACAATTAAATCCACCTAATATTTTAGGTGGATTTTTTTATTAAAGTGGATATTTATCGATTTTTACGTTATTGAAAAATTCAACAAATTAACTAAGCTTTAAAAGCATGTAACTTGTTCATTGCAACGTCTATTCCATCAGACAATAAGATATCTGTACAACGCAAAGATTCGTCAATAGCTTTATCAATTAATTCCTGTTCAGGTTTAGATGGCTTATTTAAAACATAACCAACAACTTTATTTTTATCGCCAGGATGTCCAATACCAATTCTTAACCGATAAAAATTTAAATTATTACCTAATTTATTAGCAATATCTTTTAGCCCATTATGCCCACCATGACTACCACCAAACTTAAGTTTAGCTATTCCGGGATTTAAGTCGAGTTCATCATGTGCAACTAAGATCTCTTCTGGCTTTATTTGGTAAAATGTCGCCATAGCTTGAACAGCTTTACCACTTAAATTCATGAAAGTAGTTGGAACTAATAAACGTACATCATGACCTGAAATGTTGATTCGTGATGTGTAACCAAAAAATTTTTGTTCATTTTTTAATGATTGATTATAACGTTCAGCCAATTGCTCAACAAACCACGCACCTGCATTGTGCCTTGTTGCTGCATATTCATTTCCGGGATTGGCGAGTCCTACAATCAGTTTTATCGTTGTCATAATATTTTTATTGTCACTGATTTTATCGAGAAAAATGCCCCAAAAGGGGCATTATAGCAATGATAAAATAGGTTATTGATGGAACATTGCTGAAATTGATTCTTCGTTACTAATTCGACGAATTGCTTCAGCAAGCATACCTGATAATGTTAATTGGCGAACATTTTTCAATGCTTTTACTTCAGCCGTTAATGGAATTGTGTCACAAACAACAATTTCATCAATAGCACAGTTTTTAATGTTACTTACTGCTTTACCTGAAAATATCGGGTGGGTAGCATAAGCAAATACTCTTTTTGCACCTCGCGCTTTTAAAGCATCAGCTGCTTTACAAAGTGTTCCTGCAGTATCAATCATATCATCAACTAAGATACAATCTCTATCAGCAACATCGCCAATAATATTCATCACTTCTGCTTCATTGGCACGTTGACGACGTTTATCAATAATTGCCATATCAGTATCATTAAGTAGTTTAGCTATCGCACGAGCACGCACCACTCCGCCAATATCAGGGGAAACAACAATTGGGCGATCAAACTCACGTTGTAGCATATCTTCTAAAATAACAGGGCTACCAAATACATTATCAACCGGCACATCAAAGAAGCCTTGAATTTGTTCGGCATGAAGATCAACGGTTAATACCCTATCGACACCAACAGTTGATAGAAAATCAGCAACAACTTTAGCTGTAATAGGTACACGAGCCGAACGAACTCGACGATCTTGCCTTGCATAACCAAAATAAGGAATAACAGCTGTAATACGACCAGCAGATGCTCGGCGCATTGCATCGATCATAACTAATAATTCCATTAAATTGTCATTGGTAGGGGCACAAGTTGATTGAATAATAAAAACATCTTCACCACGGACATTTTCATTGATTTGGACATTAACTTCACCATCACTAAAACGGCTTACCACAATGTCACCAAGAGAAGTATAAAGACGATTAGCTATACGCTTTGCTAGTTCTGGTGTAGCATTACCAGCAAAAAGCTTCATATCAGGCACGAGAAATCCTCAAGCATGTATTCATGATTACTTTATTCGTAATCGGTTAAATTGGGGCTATAATTATATAATCATTTATCGATTATGCTCAACTACAATATAAAAATATATTGAAAATATTTGATATATTTTTATAAATCGTTAAATAAAACAATTTGTCCGTAAGATGCTTTTGCTGTGAACTCAAAATCGAGTAAACTAACAAACAAACTATTTTTTGGCTTTATAAATTCCACAACAAAAGTAGATAACGTGATGAACGAACAATTAAACTCAGATAACGAAAATATCAAATCTAAAAGAACCATTCGTAGTTTTGTTTTACGGCAAGGTCGTTTAACAAAAGGCCAAGAACAAGCATTAATAAATTTATGGCCGGTCTTTGGTATTGAATATGATGCAAATTCACCAATAGTTTTTAACTCTAACAAACCGACTGTTCTTGAAATTGGATTTGGTATGGGTGCTTCGTTAATTGAAATGGCTAAAAATGCACCTGATAAGAATTTTTTAGGAATCGAAGTACACAAACCCGGTGTTGGAGCTTGTTTGATGGCAATTGAAGAAAATCAATTATCAAACTTAAAAGTGATGTGTCACGATGCTGTTGAAGTATTAGAAAATATGATCCCTAATCATACATTAGACAAAGTACAAATTTTTTTCCCTGATCCTTGGCATAAAGCAAGACATAATAAGCGCCGCATTATTCAACCCCAATTTGTACAGTTAATTCGACAAAAATTAAAATTAGGTGGAATTTTGCACCTAGCTACCGATTGGCAACATTATGCAGAACATATGTTAGAGGTTTTAACCCAAGCTGAAGGTTTTGAAAATTTATCACCAAGCGGTGACTATATTCCGAGACCTGATGATAGACCAAGTACTAAATTTGAAAAACGAGGTCAAAATTTAGGCCATGGCGTTTGGGATCTTCAATTTGTAAACAAATAATTATGCTAAGGAGCCACTATGCAAAATCAAACCATCGATCTACTTTGTCGACACCGCTCTATTCGTGCTTATAAAACAACTAGTTTAACTCAAGAACAAATAACGTCTATAGTTCGATCAGCACAGTCAGCTTCTAGTTCTAACTTTATTCAATGTTCGACAATTATTCGTATTACAGATCCTAAAAAACGCGAAAAACTAGCTCATTATGCTGGTGATCAAAAATATGTTAACCAAGCCCCTGAATTTTGGGTATTTTGCGCCGATTTTAATCGTCATTTTCAAATTGATCCAACACTTAATCTTGGCAAAGCAGAGCAGTTATTATTGGGCTGTGTTGATACAGCAATTATGGCTCAAAATGCAGTAATAGCGGCTGAATCCTTAGGGCTTGGTGCTGTGTATATTGGTGGACTGCGAAATGATCTTGATAAAGTAACCCAATTACTTGAGTTACCAAAATATGTTCTTCCTCTTTTTGGGCTTTGCCTTGGTTACCCCAATCATAATCCAGAAATAAAACCGAGGTTACCTAAAGAGCTTCTCTTTTTTGAAAACCAATATCAACCACTTGATCATGCAACTTTAGCAAAATATGATACCCAAATAGGTGATTACTATCAAAACCGTAGTACTAATCAAAAAACCGGTGGTTGGAGTGATAAAATTGCAAATACAATAAATAATGAACAACGTGATTTTATTTTAGATTATTTACATAAACAAGGATGGATCACAAAATGAAAAATAACCATTACCAATTAGATAAAATCGTTATACTTAGCCGTCATGGTATTCGTACGCCATTACAAAATACTTTGCAGTTTTTAGAAAAAGTGACTCCCTTTAAATGGCCTAAATGGGATCATCCATATGGTTATTTGACCACACGTGGTGGAATATTAGAAGTTTATTTTGGCCGCTATTTATCGACTTGGCTTGAAAAACACAATATAAAATTATCAAAACATAATACTGAATTATTCGTGTATTCTAATAGTTTGCAAAGAACCGTAGCGACCGCTCAATTTATGACAGCTGGTGCCTTTGCTGGGTATGATATTCCTATTCATCATAAATATGCCATTGAAAAAATGGATCCGATTTTCGATCCTAGTTTGCAAGACGATTCAACTGAGTTTAAAAATGCGGTATTGCGTGATATTGAAGAAGCTGACAAAGCAGCCAATATTTTTAAAAGCCTAGCACCAGCTTATGAAACCCTTTCCGATATTTTGGATTATAAGCATTCAAAATTATATGCTGAATATAAATGCGATTTAGCCGATATTCCATCCGAACTTTATTTTAAAAAACATGAAGAACCAGCACTCCTCGGACCACTTGCGATAGGTATCTCAGCCGTTGATGCATTCTTATTGCAATACTATTCAGCCTTTCCAAAAGAACAAATTGCATGGGGTAGACTAACTAGCCAAGAGCAGTGGCAACAAATTAGCGCAATTCGTAATCAATATATAAATTTAGTTTGCCATTCTAAGACACTTGCTAAACACTCAGCTGCACTTATTATCAACATGATAAACGATCTTATGCTAAGAGATAGTAAAGTCAATTTACTTGTTGGACACGATAGTACCATCGCTTCATTACTGGGTGCATTAGACTTTAAAGACTACCAACTACCAAATCAATTTGAAATAACTCCAATTGGTGGAAAAGTAGCTTTACAGCGTTTTCGTCACCTATCTACAGGCGAATACTTTTTTAAAGCCGAATATATTTATCAAAGTTTTGAACAACTCCATAACGGGCTAGCACTTGATGACAATAATTTACCACAACATTATCAACTTCATTTGGAAAATGCTTCTGTTAATAATGAGGGTTATTATTATTGGTCAGATTTTGAGGAACGAATAAAATCAATTAAAACTAGGTAATTAACCATTAGGTTATCTAATTTTTCCAATCTAATTAAGATTAAACAAATTAATAATAAAAAGTTAAGCTAATACTAATTAATAACAAATTCCTTGTCAAAAAGTTTCAGGTAAATATACGTTTCAGTATAAATGTTAATTGTTTAGCTTACTTAAATCATAGCCAATTACAATAAGCTAAATAGAGTGTAGATAAATAATATGTAACCGTTTTCAATAATTAATTGCATTTTATTTGTTTTATTTTATTTTTATTCCAATTAATTATTTTAAACCTCCTATCTAGTAAATTACCGATCTTTAATTTGCACTATTGCTATCATAAAACACAAAAATTATACTCAAACACATATCTACCTGAAACTTTTTAACAAAAATTAATTTAACATTAAATGTAATCGATTCCATGAAATGTTATCTAGATCACTTTTTCAAAATTATTTTAGTGCTATTATCGCCTTAACAAATAACTTACCTGTTCATATACATGCAGAAGTTTTTTAAATGATTGAGCGATCATTTAAGGCCTAACAAAGGAAGTTCATTATGAATCAAAAAATAAAGTCATCACTAAGTAATAAGAATTATTGGATATTCAGTCTCTACTTCTTTTTGTACTTTTTTATTATGGGAGCATACTGCCCTTTTTTTCCCGTTTGGCTAAAAATGAATGGGCTTGATGAGGCTAATACTGGGTACGTTTTTTCATTTATTTCACTATTTGCGCTTTTTTTTCAACCCTTGTTTGGGTTAATTTCTGATAAACTAGGGTTAAAGAAACACCTTCTTTGGGTTATCACACTTCTTCTTGTACTATTTGGTCCATTTTTTATTTTCATTTTAGGACCATTACTTAAATTAAATGTCACCTTGGGCGGAATTGTTGGTGGATTTTATCTTGGTATGGTATTTAGTGGTGGTGCACCAGCTATTGAAGCTCTTGTCGAAAAAATAAGTCGACGTAGTGGATTTGAATTTGGTCGTTGTCGTATGTTTGGCTGCTTTGGTTGGGCTGTATGTGCTTCGTTTGTTGGAATTATGATTTCTAAAGATGTCAATGCCGTTTTTTGGTTATGTTCTGGATTTGCATTGATTCTTTTAGTTTTAGTTAAAATCGCCGATCCAGCAAAAACCACAACGACTGAAGTCGTTGAGCAAATGGGATTAAATAAACCAAAGCCATTCAATCTAAAACTTGCCTTTGACTTACTTAGTATGCGTAAAACATGGTTCTTCATGCTTTACATAATTGGGGTTGCTTGTACTTATGATGTATTTGATCAACAATTTGCAAACTTTTTCACCTCATTTTTTACTAACGAACAAGTGGGTCGTGAAGCTTTCGGCTATGTAACTACGCTTGGTGAATTTTTAAATGCCACTGTGATGTTTTTTGCTCCTCTGATTGTAATGAAAATAGGTAGTAAAAATACATTACTCATTGCTGGTGCTATCATGTCTATCCGTATTACAGGTTCAGCATTTGCCAGTACAGCAGTTGAAGTGGTGATATTAAAAACGCTACATATGTTCGAAGCACCTTTATTACTTGTCGGTGCATTTAAATATATTACCAAACACTTCCCTATTCACTTATCAGCAACCGTTTACTTAATCGCATTTTGTTTTGCAAAACAATTATCTATCATGTTTATGTCCACTTTTGCAGGGTTAATGTATGTTAAAATAGGTTTCGAAGGAGCATATTTAATCCTTGGCTTGATCGCATTTAGTTTTACGCTTATTTCATCCTTTACATTATCAGGGCGTGGACCATGGGATCTGTGGAAACATAACAACAGTGAAGGATCTGAAGATTAGCAGACACTCACTATAACTATTATTGACTAGATGAAGGTTTTATTATGAAAATATTAGTAACTGGTGGTTGTGGATATATAGGAAGTCACACATGTGTTCAACTAATTAAATCTGGCTACACACCAATTATTATTGATAATTTGTTTAACAGTAAAGCATCAGTACTAGATAGGATACAAAAAATTACTGGGCAATCCGTCATTTTTTATCAAGGTGATGTATGCGATGAAAAACTATTAACTAAGATTTTTTCAGAACATGACATTAAAGCAGTAATCCATTTTGCTGGCCTAAAAGCTGTCGGTGAATCAGTCCACAAACCGCTAGAATATTATGAAAACAATGTCTACGGCAGTATCGTACTGATGAAAGCAATGCGAGCTGCTGGCGTTAAACAGTTAGTATTTAGTTCGTCGGCCACGGTCTATGGCGAATTAGCCCCTGTTCCTTATCTTGAAACATTACCACAAGGTTTACCTACCAGTCCGTATGGAAAAAGTAAATTAATGGTTGAGCAATGTATTATGGACTTAGCCGTTGCTGAGCCCGATTGGTCACTAACTTTACTACGTTATTTTAATCCTGTTGGAGCCCATCCAAGTGGATTAATGGGCGAAGATCCACTTGGTGTTCCTAATAATCTTATGCCTTATATTACCCAAGTTGCTGTAGGCAAAAGAGAGTCATTAGCTGTTTTTGGTAATAATTATCCAACAATAGATGGAACTTGCGTTCGTGATTTTATACATGTTATTGATTTGGCGGATGGGCATATCGCTGCACTCAAAACCGATCAAAATAAAGCTGGTGTGCATATTTACAATTTAGGCTCAGGTGTTGGTTATAGCGTATTACAAGTCATTAAAGCTTTTGAAAAAGCATCAGGAAAATCTCTTAATTGGCACTTTGCCCCAAGACGAGCAGGTGATTTACCAGCATTCTGGGCTGATGCTAATAAAGCTGAGCAAATATTAGGTTGGAAAACCAAACTCACGCTTGATGACATGGTAAAAGATTCTTGGAATTGGCAATCAAATAACCCTCAAGGCTATCCTGATTAACAATACATTTTATAAAACATACAAAATTAACAGAAGAGGCAAAAATGGATATTTTTAACCCAGTTGAACATCCTCATCGTCGTTACAACCCATTGACCAATCAATGGGTACTTGTTTCACCACATAGGGCAAAACGCCCATGGCAAGGGCAACAAGAAGTATTAAACGAAGTGCAAAAACCAAGTTATGATCCGACTTGCTTTTTGTGCCCAGGAAATAAACGGGTAACAGGAGATATCAACCTTCAATATAAGGGAACATTTGTTTTTACTAATGATTTTGCAGCACTAATGGAAAATACTCCAGAATCACCAAAAAACGCCGATCCATTATTCCAAATGAAAAGCGCAAAAGGTACTAGTCGAGTTATCTGTTTTTCACCCGATCACAGTAAAACATTACCTGAACTTGATTTACCTACAATTGAAGGAGTAATTAAAACTTGGATAGAACAGCAGCAAGAGTTGGGTGAAAACTACCCTTGGGTACAAGTGTTTGAAAACAAAGGGTCAGCAATGGGATGCTCTAACCCTCATCCACATGGACAAGTTTGGGCTAATAGCTTTTTACCGAATGAAATTGCACGCGAAGATCTAAATATGCGTAATTACTTTGAAAAGTATCATCGCAATTTATTGGTTGATTATGCTGAAAAGGAACTTATTAATCGTGAGCGAATCGTTGTAGAAACTAAGTATTGGCTTGCCGTTGTTCCTTTTTGGGCAATATGGCCATTTGAAACATTATTATTACCAAAAATTCACATTCCACAATTAACCCAATTAAATGACGAACAACAAAGTGATTTAGCTATTGCGCTCAAAAAATTAACGAGTCGTTACGATAATTTATTTCATTGCTCTTTCCCATACTCTATGGGCTGGCATGGTGCGCCATTTATGCAAGATAAAAATGATTATTGGCAAGTACATGCACATTTTTATCCCCCTTTATTACGTTCCGCCACAGTAAAAAAATTTATGGTAGGTTACGAAATGTTAGCCGAAGTACAACGTGATTTAACCCCAGAGCAAGCAGCTGAAAGGTTACGTAACGTTAGTGATGTGCATTATAAAGAAAAAGGATAAATAAATGAACGCATTAATCAAAGCAACTACACAAGCATTTGAATCTAAATTTGATTATAAACCCGATACACTTATACAAGCCCCCGGTCGTGTAAATTTGATTGGCGAGCATACCGATTATAATGATGGTTTTGTTTTACCTTGTGCTATTGATTATCAAACGATAATAAGTTGTCACAAACGTTCAGATAATCTTGTTCGAGTTATTGCGGTTGATTATGATAATCAACAAGATGAATTTTCTTTAGATTCTCCTATTGAAAAACATCCAGATTATATGTGGGTTAACTACATACGTGGGGTAGTAAAACACTTAAAAAAATATGCAAATAATATCCATGGCGTCGATTTTGCTATTAGTGGAAATGTTCCTCAAGAGGCAGGACTAAGTTCATCAGCATCTCTAGAAGTTGCCGTAGCTAAAATGTTCCAAGTTCTTTATAATTTGGCTTTAGATGGCACCAAGTTAGCATTAATTGGTCAAGAGGCCGAAAACCAATTTGTTGGTTGCAATTGTGGCATCATGGATCAACTAATATCTGCCCTTGGACAAAGACAACATGCATTATTAATTGACTGTCGTTCATTAGAAGTTAAACCAGTCTCAATTCCTAAAGATTTTGCTGTGGTTATCATCAATTCAAATATCAAACGAGGATTAGTTGATAGTGAATATAATACTCGACGTAAACAGTGTGAAGCAGCTGCACAAGCTCTTGGGGTAAAAGCCTTAAGAGACGCGTCCTTAACTGAATTACAACATATTGAAAACACGCTCGATCCAATTGTCTTTAAACGAGCTCATCATGTAATCACTGAAAATGAGCGCACACTAAAAGCAGCACAAGCTCTTACAGATGGTGATTATAAATTATTATCAAAACTCATGGCACAGAGTCACAATTCAATGCGTGATGATTTTGAAATTACAGTCCCCGCTATTGATTATCTAGTTGAAATAATTCACGGTGTAATTGGTGAACAAGGCGGTGTTCGCATGACAGGCGGTGGCTTTGGTGGTTGTGTTGTGGCAATAGTACCAAAAGATAAAGTTAATGCTGTTAAAACCGTTGTTAGCGATAGTTATGCTAAAAAATTCGGTATTAAAGAAGATTTTTATATCTGTAAACCAAGTGAAGGAGCACACGCGATATGCCTATAACGCAAATTATTGAACTGTCCAATAAACAAGGAATGCGAATAAAACTTTCAAACTGGGGAGCTACATGGCTCTCCTGTGAATTGCCCGTTAATGGACAGAATCGTGAAGTGCTACTCGGCTGTCGCTCAATTGAACAATACCAACAACAAGATGCCTATTTAGGTGCTACGATAGGCCGATATGCTAACCGTATTGCCAATGCTACTATTAATATTGACAATAAACAATATTATCTCACTGCGAATCAAGGTGTAAATCAGTTACACGGCGGAAAATTAGGCTTCGATAAAAAATTATGGTTAATTCAATCTTGCTCCGATCAGCAAGTGACCTTCCTTTTGATTTCACCTGATGGTGATCAAGGTTTTCCTGGTGAGCTGAATGTAACAGTAACGTATAAACTAACCGATGACAATCAAGTAATTATATTGTTTAATGCAACTACTACAAAAACTACGCCAGTAAATTTGACTAATCATGCTTACTTTAATCTAGATGGCGAAATAAGCAAAGATGTACTTAATCACAGATTAAAAGTAAATGCTAACTGTTATTTGCCAGTTAATGCCGATGGTATCCCTAATAAGGATCTAGTTAGTGTTGCCATGCACAATATGGATTTACGTCAACCAAAACTTTTATCGGAAAAACTACTTGAAAGCGCAGAAAGGCAAATAACTGGTGGTTATGATCACGCTTATTTATTAGATAAAACCAAAGCGATAGCCGCTCAGCTCATTTCATCTGATAAAAAAGTAACAATGAATGTTACTACAACCAAACCGTCATTACAGATTTATACAGGTAACTTTTTACAATATACGCCAAATCGGCATAATAGTGAATATGGAAATTTTGCTGGCATAGCATTAGAAGCCCAATTTTTACCAGACAGCCCTAATCATCCTGACTGGCCACAACCAAGCTGCTTTTTACAATCAGGACAAATATATGAACATCACACTGCTTACCAATTTTTTATAAATTAATAAGTTATTTGACTTAATTATTGCTGTATATTAATAACATCTAGCTTTTTCATATTTACATTACTAAAAATCCAGTAAATTGAGCAAAAGAATTTTGCACGGTTAAACTAACAATCCTAAATAAAATTAGGTATGATACAGTCATCATACCTAATGGATAATATTAAATATGAAAAGCAAAAGTTTAACTGCTATTTTCCCGGGTACTTTTGATCCCATTACTAATGGTCATATTGATCTTGTTACACGAGCTTCGTTACTATTTCCTCGATTAATTGTTGCTATTGCCGAAAATCCTAATAAAAAAACACTCTTTACTCTAGAAGAACGCGTAAATTTAGCGTCAACCGCAGTCGAACATTTACTCAATGTCGAAGTTATTGGCTTTGACAATTTGATGGCTAATTTTGCGCAAACGCATAATGCCACAGTTATCGTTCGAGGCGTTCGTACAACACACGATTTCGAATACGAAAGGCAACTTGCCGAAATGAACCGTGCATTAAAATCTGATTTAGACACTATCTTTTTAATGCCATCAATTGCAATGGGATTTATTTCATCGACAATAGTAAAAGATGTTGCCTACCATGGCGGTGATATAACAAATTTAGTACCACGGCATGTCAAAACAGAATTATTAAAGCGCTTAACATAAATAAAAACGTCTATGGTTAATTTTTATACTCCACAAAGAAAAAAGCTCACACCTCAAAAATTGACAGTAACTATCTCATCTTTAGATGCCTTTGGGCAAGGTGTGGCTAATCATAAAGGTAAAACAATTTTTGTAAAATCAGTCTTGCCTGATGAAACCGTTGATATTGAGTTAACTGAAAATAAAAAAAATTACGCTAAAGCCAAAGTCATTAGATATCATAATCAAAGCAAATACCGCGTTAAACCTCTATGTGAATATTATCAACAATGTGGTGGTTGTGAGCTACAACATATTGCACCACAGATGCAACAACAAGCAAAATATGATGCGTTGATAAATCTATTACAAAAAGAAACAGGACAACCTTTAACAAATATCGTTAAAAACTCACCGCAAATCATTGCCGACCAACCTTACCATTATCGTCGACGTGCAAGACTTTCAATTAATATTGTTAAAGGCCAATTAACAATTGGATTTCGCCAAGCTGAATCCAATCAAATAATCAATGTCAAACATTGTCCGATATTAGTTAACGAATTAGATTCATTGCTAGCGCCATTACAAAGCACGCTCAATAACATAAAACAGAAAAAAGCACTGGGTCACGTTGAACTAATTTCGGTCGATAGCGGTATTATTCTTGTTTTAAGGCACACTATGCCTCTAAGCAATCATGATGTTACCCTATTAAAAGAATTCGCCGAAAATAACAATATCTCGCTTTATTTTCACGGCAACGATTTAATACATATTACAGGTAATACTGACCATTTTTATTTAATCAATCATTTAAAATTAACATTCAGCCCCCTAGATTTTATTCAAGTAAATTGTAAAATTAATCAAAAGATGATTGAACAGGCGCTTAATTGGCTAACGTTACAACCAACAGATCAAGTTCTAGATCTGTTTTGCGGAATGGGTAATTTTTCGTTACCTATAGCCAAATTAAGTAAAACTGTAACGGGTGTTGAAGGTATTGATGCCTTGGTTGAAAAAGCAAAATTCAACACTATATTAAATAATACTGAGATTTGTGCAGAAACCAATTTTTTAACCAGCAACTTAGATGATACTCAACAATTTTCGATATGGAGTCAATCACAATATAATAAAGTATTATTAGATCCAGCAAGATCTGGTGCATTTAATGCGGCAATAGAAATTGCAAAATTAGCCCCTTCAAAAATTGTTTATATATCGTGTAATCCTGCTACACTAGCACGAGATAGCAAACAACTTATCGATGCAGGATATCAAATTGCTCAAGTTGCTATTTTAGATATGTTTCCGCAAACCAAACACATTGAATCAATGTTGTTGCTAATAAAATCAGGAACATAAGTTATGGTATCTATTAGAGGCGCACACCAACATAGTGAAGAACATTATTCTCTTGCTCAATTTGATGTAGAACAATGGGTGAAACAAGAATTGTTATTAACCAATCCTACGTCTTATAAAAAATTTAGAGAAGTTTGGGATTTTTGTTTTGAAAATAGCGCAGGTGCATCAGAACAAACTTTCTGTTTCCAAAATGCGATAGAAATGGTCGAAATTCTGTCGACACTTAATATGGATATTAATAGTTTATGTGCTGCTTTATTACTTCCTTTTGTTGATAGCAAAATTATTCGCCGAGAAGATATTCCAGAAGATTTTGATCGTGAAATTTCTCATATCATTTCTAGCATTGTTAGGATGAAAGAAATTCGCCAATTACGAGCAATTCGTAACGGCAGTGCTACTTCCGAACAAATTGATAGTATTCGCCGAATGCTACTAGCGATGGTAAATGACTTCAGAAGTGTAGTGATTAAATTGGCAGAACGCATTACCTACTTACGCAATTTAATCAATGCACCTCAAGAAGAACAAGTCCTCGCCGCTAAAGAGTGTTTTAACATTTATGCTCCTTTAGCCAACCGTTTAGGTATAGGTCAATTAAAATGGGAGCTAGAAGACTTCTGCTTCCGCTATTTACATCCAGATGAATATCGATTAATTGCAAAAAAATTGCAAGAAAAACGATTGGATCGTGAATTGTACATCAAACAATTCGTTAACCATTTACAAAATTTGATGAATCAAGATCATATTCGAGCTGAGGTATACGGTCGTCCTAAACATATTTATAGTATATGGCGAAAAATGGAACGTAAACACCTTCAATTCGAAGATTTATATGACATTCGTGCAGTGCGTATTATCTGCGATCGTATTGAAGATTGTTATAATGCATTAGGTATTGTCCACAGCCATTATAAACATATCGCAAAAGAATTTGATGATTATGTAGCAAATCCCAAACCAAATGGTTATCAATCTATCCATACTGTTGTTTATGGTCCACAAGATAAAGTAATCGAAATTCAAATTCGTACTGAACAAATGCACAATGAAGCTGAACTAGGTATTGCCGCACATTGGAAATATAAGGAAGGTAGTACCGACAAAATGACAGCTTATGATCAACGAATTTCTTGGTTGCGTAAATTATTAACATGGCAACAAGAAATGTCGGAAAGTGGTGAAATACAAGAAGCCGTTCGTAGCCAAATTTTTGATGACCGAGTTTATGTTTTTACGCCTAAAGGTGATGTTGTTGACTTGCCTGCTAGGTCAACGCCACTTGATTTTGCTTATCATATACATAGCGATGTGGGGCACCGTTGTATTGGAGCCAAAGTGGGTGGGCGAATTGTACCATTTACCTACAATTTAAAAATGGGCGATCAAGTTGAAGTCATTACCCAAAAACAACCGAACCCTAGTCGTGATTGGCTAAATCCTAACACAGGGTTTGTTAACAGTAGTCGTGCCAGAGCTAAAATTCAAGCTTGGTTTAAAAAGCAAGATCGCGATAAAAATATCGCCGCAGGTGAACAAATTTTGCAAAGCGAACTTGAACCTTTAAACATTAGTATAAAAAGCGTCGAAAAAATCTTAATTAATAAATATAATGCCCATTCATTTGACGAGGTACTAGCCGGTATTGGTAGTGGTGATGTAAGGATTAATCAATTAGTTAACTTTATCAATGCACAATTTAACAAACCAACCGCTGAAGAGGAAGATGAAGCTGCGTTAAAACAAATTGCCCAAAAAACGAATATACAAACTAAAAATACTAATAAGTTCAGCAACAAAAAAGGTAGTGAAATTATTATTGAGGGTGTGGGTAACTTAATGTATACCATTGCAAACTGTTGCCGACCTATTCCTGGTGATCTAATTGTAGGGTTTGTAACTCAAGGACGAGGTATTTCAATTCACCGAGCTGATTGTGAACAATTGCAAGAACTTAAAAATCATGCTCCTGAACGTATTACTCATGCTGTTTGGAACAACAATACCCAATCAAGTTACACCATGGTGGTAAAAATTGTTGCCAACGATCGAAGTGGTTTATTGCGAGATATTACCACGATTTTAGCTAATGAAAAGGTTAATGTACTTGGTCTAATGAGCCGCTCAGATATGAAACAACAATTAGCCACTATCGACGTAGATATGGTAATTTTTGATCAGGATTCATTAAACCGAGTACTCAATAAAATAAGACAACTACCCGATGTTATTGAAGCTAAACGTTTTCAAGGTTAATTAACATGTTAAATTGCCACCTTTTTAGTGGCAATTTAGTTTAAAATTCATTACTTTTTTCTAAAATTTCAAACTGATATGAATAGCCATTTTTATCGTCGGGTTGATGTCCTTCTTGATAAATAACTTGCCATTTCTCAGGTGAGTAATCAGGGAAATGGGTATCCCCCTGTAGTTTCGCATCTATATGTGTTAGATAAAGTCGATTTGCTAACGGTAACGTTTGCTTATAAATATTACCACCACCAATAATAAATGCTTCATCAACATTCTGTTTTTGGGCTAAAACTATGGCGGAATCAATTGATTGAACCCAACTTACATTTTGAATTGAATTAGATTCACTTGGTGCTTGCTTTGAAATAATAATATTATGACGGCTTGGTAGTGGATGACCAATAGACTCAAATGTCTTTCTTCCCATAATAACAGGTTTATTAAGTGTATTTTTTCTAAACCATGCCAAATCTGCAGGTAAATGCCAAGGCATTTGATTATTTAAGCCAATTACACGATTATCGGCCATGGCTACAATAATACTTACTATCATATTCGTTCCTTTACACATACCCTAAAGATTTTATTCGCTGATTGACATGCTCAGGAAAGATAGTTTGACTCCAAAGTCGTTCACTTAAAGAAAGTAACGACTCCTTTTGTCCAGCGACGATCCAATTAGACAATGCTGTAGCAACATCAGGGTATATTATTGGTTTTGGTGAGGGTAAATCTAGCCAATACTTAAGTTTGATACAGTTTAAACTTTCCATAACCGTTGCCATATCAAGAGATCGTAAACAGTGAGCATTATAAATTTGTTCAAATTGACCTGCAACAGGCTTAGTAAGAATCTTTTTACCAAGCGTTAATGCTTCAGAAATCAATGCAAAGCCCGTATTTGAAATAATGCCAGAGCAATTGACTAAAGCTTGCGTAAAACCATCACGGCTAAGAGATTGAAAAATGATATTATTTTGTTGTAATTCTTGCTTTATATCTGGGTGAAAACAGATAAATTGATGATCTTGAAATTGTTTTAACATACCAATGATCTCATCTATGCCTTCAAACGGCAAATAAACCACAATACTGCCATCTTCTGTTGGAGTGGAATGAAATGAATCAATCATAGGTGGCAATAACTTATGCCCAAAATGAAACCAATGTAAACCAATAGGCTTAGTAACTGGTGCATAATATTTCATAATTACATTGGCAACTAGCCCATATTCTTTAGGTTTAAGATATTGGCATACAGCCTGATTGCTTATACCTAAACAGTCACGTTGCTGATGATGTGCGGCCCAAGCACTGACTGGCTCAAAATCACTAATAATACAATCATACTTTGATAAATTGAGCTCACGCACGTCTTTAATAAGTCGAAAAGCACGAATTCGTTGTATGGTTTTACGAAAATTAATTTTACCATTTAGTGTTGCAAAGGTGACTCCTCGATAAGTCTTATAATCACCAAAATCTTGCATATCAAAATAGTCTTTAGGATCACGTCCACTAAAAATATAATCAACATCAGCTCCAGCTTTTTTTAACGCTTTAGCTAAAGTTCTACAACGACTGACATGGCCATTTCCTGTTCCTTGAACACCAAAAAGAATCTTCATATCAATATTATTTGCCAATTATTATTGATAAATATCATATCAGAACACGTCATAATTATCTTATTTTTTTGCACATTAACTTAAAATTTCAGTATTTTTTAATATATTAATAGACAAGTCGACAAATCAATACAATTAAATTAAACTAGTTATGTCAGGGTTATATTAAACTTTAAGTAGGGCTATTATTTATTTTATAAAAAATAGTGAGATCTCAAGATGCCTATAACTCCCCAAAATAATCCAATTTGCCTAATAATTGTATTAGCATCAATACTATATTGGTTTAGCTATTCTTCATGGCATTTATCCAACTTACTATTATCACCGGTTTTAACTTGTCATTCTGCTCATTCCTCATCCGAATTAACCTCTAAGCACGAATCTATTTCTAAAGAGCAAGTTTTGGTTTTGCAAAAAAACAGTCATATCTGCTTATGCTTTATTTCATCAGTGTTCAACCTGCAATATTTTAGATTCTAATTTTCCTACAAAACTTTATATTTCGTCTAGCAGTGAACGATATCTGCCTATTAAGCCTATTCTACAATATAACGAATTTATTCCAGAGTTAAGACCACCGCAAGCTGTTTAATTGGTTTATGTAAATAAAAGCAGTAAGTAACACAACACGCAATAACTGAATTATATTGATATTTGTTTTATCAGTATAACCATCAGATTATTGTTAAACTTAACTATTTTTGAGTAACATCATGAAACGTCGAAATTTTTTGATAAATATTACCACAGCTATCGGTGGATTGGTCGCAACTAAAGCTATAGCCCAAATGGGGAACAACAATATGCATGACACAATGTGTGATACTAATTCTGATGAATGTCAAAAGAGGGATAATATGCACCAACACATGAATATGGACATGAATCACAATCAAATGACACAAAAACTTTTATCGACTTCAGCACTACCACAAGGAATGGATCTACCAATTTTGACCAACTTAAAAAATGAAAGCAAGCAAGAAGGTGTTTTTGAAGCAACATTACATCTAAAACCAACCAAAATTGGGTTAACACCAGATTTAACCACGGAATTTTGGACCTATAATGGAATGATACCGGGTCCGAAAATCGAAGTATTTGAAGAAGACCATGTTAAAATCACCGTAAAAAATGAACTTACTCTATCAACGACAGTTCATTGGCACGGCCTGCTCATTCCATATGATCAAGACGGTAACCCACAAAACGAAATTCCTACAGGAGGCAGTCGAACTTATGAATTTAGCATTCCTAAAGGTACTGCTGGCACTTATTGGTATCATCCTCACGGACACGATACAGTAGCCGAACAAGTTTATCGAGGTTTAGCTGGTACATTTATTGTTCGTAGCAAACACGATCCACTTGCATCATTCCCTGAACAAAATTGGTTCTTTTCTGACTTAAAATTAACCGACAAAGGCCAAATTGCTGATAACTCAATGGTCGATTGGATGAATGGACGTGAAGACCAATTTGTATTGATAAATGGTAGTTATCGCCCAAAAATCAAAATAGATTCAGCCACACATATCCGGGTATGGAATTCGTGTTCAGGTCGATATCCCAATCTTTCTATTCCTAACTGCGATATCTTTTTAGTTGGCACTGATGGTGGACTATTAGCTAAACCCTACCAGCTTACCAAACCCTTATTATTAACTCCAGCTGAACGTGCTGAATTAGTCATAATGCCAAAACAAACTGGTACTGTATATTTACAATCAATCGGATATGATCGTAATAAAATGGGCAATGTACCACCAGAACAAGATATAATACTGGGCGAGTTAACACTGACTAAATCCGATCCAATCACCTTACCAAACACATTAAACCAACTACCTAATATGGGGTCAGCTGTCGTCCATAAATTACTGGAATATACCGAAGTAATGGACATGACAGAGCCACGTGTGGTGTGTTATTTTTAATTAATGGTAAACGTAAAAAGCAAAATTCACGATATTGAAGAATGGACAATATTCAATAACTCCCATATGGATCACAACTTCCACATCCATGGCGCACAATTTATTGTACAATCGCACGAGTTAAATGGTAAAAAACTCAGCCTGACTATATTGCCTTAAAAGATACAATTAATTTGCGACCACACGAAAAACTTACCATCAAAATACAGCAAAATCTTCCTGGGCTTCGCATGTATCACTGTCACATAATTGAACATGAAACAACTGGCATGATGGGGCAATTAATGGTGGAATAATATTTCTTCCTTTATCCCTTTCCTTGATTCAATTTTTAGTATGGTTGGATTGAGGGAAGTTAAATTGACAAAAACTCGCGCATTATTACCTAAAAAAGCGAGTTTTTGTAAACCTTTCATCTTATTAAAATTCCTTTTATTAAATTATTTCCCTTGTAATAAGGGTTTTTTATTTTGCTAAAAAATGCTAAAATACCCTGATTATGATCATCATTAACTATTGGCAAAAACTCAGTAAAAGATTGATTATCAAAACCGCTTTATCGCACTTATTATTAGGTGTGATTGCTACTGGGTTTGGATTATGTCAAAACGAAGCACTTCCATCGGAATCTGATGTTTCGCACTGTGGAATTATTGCTATTACATCCATTGTACAAGATCACAGAGAAACAACACAAAGAAAGTCGCAAACACTAGCATATTCCCAAAAACAGCATACTATAGTACTTTTAATAACGCCTAGTTATGATGATCTTTCCCCTAGCAAGGCAATTCGACTATCCCCTTACAACGGCATACGAGCTGGACCAAAAACTACCTCTTAGAATTTACGCACAAATAAAACTAATTTTTATACAAGGCAAAAGCCTTAAAATCCGTATTGAAAAACAAGAGAAGAGTTATGTTATTAAGATTATTAACAAAAGTATTTGGTAGCCGCAATGAGCGCGTATTAAAAAGTATGCGTAAACGAGTTGAAAAAATTAATGCACTTGAACCAGCCATGGAAGCATTAACTGATGATGAACTAAAAGCAAAAACTACAGAATTTAAAGACAGGATTGCCTCTGGAACCCAATTAGATGATATTTTGGAAGAAGCTTTTGCAGTGGTACGTGAAGCAAGTAAACGTGTATTTGGCATGCGTCATTTTGATGTGCAGTTAATCGGCGGTATGGTATTAAATGAACGCTGCATTGCTGAAATGCGTACTGGTGAAGGTAAAACTTTAACAGCGACATTACCTGCCTATTTAAACGCATTAACCGGTAAAGGTGTACACGTTGTTACGGTTAATGATTACTTAGCACAGCGAGATGCTGAAAATAATCGTCCTTTATTCGAATTTTTGGGCTTAACTGTAGGGATTAACCTGCCAAATATGCCCGCACACATAAAACGTGAGGCTTACAACGCAGATATCACCTATGGTACCAATAATGAATATGGCTTCGATTACCTACGTGATAATATGGTATTTACCAAAGATGCTCGAGTACAACGTCCATTGCATTACGCCTTAGTCGATGAAGTTGACTCAATTTTAATTGATGAAGCAAGAACACCTCTGATTATTTCAGGTCAAGCGGAAGATAGTTCCGACAGATATATTAGCGTTGATAAGATCATTCCTTACTTAACTCGTCAAGAAAAAGAAGACTCTGAGCAGTTCCAAGGTGATGGAGACTTCTCAATTGATGAAAAATCACGCCAAGTTAACTTAACAGAACGAGGCTTAGTTAAAGTTGAAGAATTACTGATAAAACAAGGCATCATGAAAGGTGATGAATCACTTTATGCGCCAAGCAATATCGTATTAATGCATCACGTTAATGCAGCCCTACGCGCTCACCACCTATTCCATCGCGACGTTGATTATATTGTTAGAGATAATGAAATTATCATTGTTGACGAACATACTGGACGAACAATGGATGGTCGACGCTGGTCTGATGGTTTACACCAAGCTGTTGAAGCAAAAGAGCACGTTAAAATCCAAAATGAGAACCAAACACTGGCTTCAATTACTTTCCAAAACTATTTCCGTTTATATGAAAAACTAGCGGGCATGACAGGTACTGCTGACACTGAAGCATTTGAGTTTAACCAAATTTATGATTTAGATACGATTGTTATTCCAACTAATCGTCCAATGCAACGAAAAGATCAATCAGACCTTGTCTATATGACCGAAAAGGAAAAAATAAATGCGATTGTATCTGATGTACAAGAATGTGTAAAACGTGGTCAACCTGTTTTAGTCGGAACAGCATCAATCGAAAAATCAGAACTAGTTTCACAAGCGTTTAAAAAAGCAGGTATCAAACATAATGTCCTAAATGCTAAATTCCATGCCCAAGAAGCAGAAATTATTGCTAATGCAGGGAGTAAAGGTGCAGTTACTATTGCAACTAACATGGCTGGCCGTGGTACTGATATTATGCTTGGTGGTAACTGGCAAAGTGATATAGCAAAAATTGAAAATCCAACACAAGAAGATATCGAAAAAGCGAAACAAGCTTGGCAAACAAAACATGAAGAAGTGATTGAGTTAGGTGGACTTTACATTTTAGGTACTGAGCGTCACGAGTCACGCCGTATCGACAATCAATTACGAGGTCGTGCAGGACGTCAAGGTGACCCTGGAGCTTCACGCTTTTATCTATCACTTGAAGATCCATTGATGAGAATCTTTGCCTCTGATCGTGTGGGTAATATGATGCGTAAATTGGGTATGAAAGAAGGTGAAGCCATTGAACACCCATGGGTTACAAAAGCCATTGCCAATGCCCAAAAGAAAGTTGAAAGTCGCAACTTTGATATTCGTAAACAACTTCTTGAATATGATGATGTCGCCAACGATCAACGTAAAGTAATTTACCGAGAACGAAACGGCTTACTTGATAATACCGATATAAAAGATACCATTGATTCAATTCGAGGTGATGTATTTAACACTCTAATTGACCAATACATTCCTCCACAATCAATTGAAGATATGTGGAATATACCAGGTCTTGAAACTGCACTAAAAACAGACTTTGATTTGGATTTACCGGTCGCAAAATGGCTAGATGAAGAGCAAAATCTGCACGAAGAAACATTGCGTGAACGAATCTTACAAATTGCTCAAGATAAATATTTAGAAAAAGAAAACATGGCTGGAGCTGAAGCATTTAGACATTTCGAGAAAAGTGTTATGTTACAAACACTTGATACGCTTTGGAAAGAACATTTAGCAGCTATGGATTATTTACGCCAAGGTATTCATTTGCGTGGCTATGCACAAAAAGATCCAAAACAGGAATATAAACGTGAATCGTTTAATATGTTTGCTAACATGCTAGAATCATTAAAATATGATGTTATTGGTATTTTGAGTCGCGTACAAATTCGCTCACAAGAAGAAGTTGACGAAGCTGAACGCCAACGCCTAGCAGAAATGGAAAAACTAATGGCCAAACAACAAGCTAACCATGAGTCGGTAGCGAGTATAAATGGCGAAAATGAAGAACTATCAGCAGGCGCTTCTTCGCAACCAATAGTACGAACTCAAGCCAAAGTTGGTCGTAATGATCCATGCCCTTGTGGTTCAGGTAAAAAATATAAACATTGCCATGGTGCTGTTCAGTAAAGAAAAAATTTAGTATCATCAAGCAAAGTTGATACTAAAATCGTCGATTAGGATCGACAATAGGTTGAAAGGGAAAGTTACAACTTTCCCTAATTTTACTCATAGGCAAATAAAATTATGAATAAACATATTGAAATTGCTGTAGGTATTATTCGTTCACAAAATTGTCAAATATTTATAACCCAACGCGGTGAAGACTCTCATCTTGCTGGTTTTTGGGAGTTTCCTGGTGGAAAAATCGAGGTCGGAGAAACTCCATATCAAACCTTACAACGCGAAATTGCTGAAGAAGTTGACATCCATATCCACCAAGCTCAATTTTTAGATATCTTTAAACACAGTTATGATGATCGAGATATCACAATTCATGCCTATTTAGTTGAAGAATGGGATGGAGTCCCTTTTGCTAAAGAAGGCCAACCAAGTCGTTGGGTTGACCAAGAAGATCTGAATGCCGACGAATTCCCTGACGCCAATCGACCGATCATCGAAATGCTTAAAAACTTAGATAAACAAATATAACTTAGTTATTACAATTTAGCCTGTTCGCTAGTCTAGTTTGTTTAATTTAAATTAGTTTTTTGTATAATTTTAGAGCTGTTATATTTAGTTCATAAAACAACTGACGCTGTTTCCCCGCACCTAGAATAACACAATGCTAAAGCAAAAATTTGATATCGCAAAGCTTTGACCCTATTTTAGCTAATAATGGGAATTTTGTTGTTTTTATAATTTTGGTTGAGTTTCTAGCTATTTTATCTTTAGTGCCCCCAGACAGTTTTATCAAAAGTATCTCATATAGAGTATTAACATTATTGAAGATTCATAGATATTTTCAATCAAAATTAAATGACTACAGATTAGTTTTTTGTTGCAGTAAGTTCTAATTTTGTAAAAAACGCTTTTGCTGTTTAATAGCAAAAGCGGAACCCAGTAGTGAGCCCTTCTGAACGGGGCTCTGTTCTTTGATAAATTGTCTAACTAAAATTACATAATTTCCCTCGTCTCAGAGCGTAAGAACTAAGGAGTGACACAAAGCCCTCCTCTGGCGGAACCACCAGGGCTAACGCTGTGCACGTAACCGCGACCAGCTCCGACATTAAACTTACTGCTACCTTTAGGAGTATCCGTCACATAGTAGTCGAAACGGAAGTCTGCATTGGCATAATCATTCATATATCCCCATTCAGTGAAAAAACCTGCTCCAATTCGACGCTGGTAATTATTACCATCTGACGATGGTGTCGCTCCAGAAATAGAAGGAGAGCTTTTGCGCACTGCATTAGTTAAATCGCTTACCTCCACAAGACGCCAACCTAAGCTATCACACCATGTTCTATGACTACCAGTACCTGAAGTTTTATCCCCTCGGTTAACAAACCACTGCTTCAACTCAAAACCGTATTTGACGACTACATTACCACTACTATTCCTACCCACTAACTCAAATGTCTGAGGTAAAGTTGGCAAGCCAAGTGGACTAGGATTTCTGGCTTTTATTTGACTATCACTTGCTCTAGGGCCTGTTAAGGTTACTCGTGTTACGTATTGTGATTTATCTGAAATCCAGCCATCATATGATGGATTTGCGTTCGGCATTGTTCTCGTCACTGTTGCAGTTATTCCACCCAACGTAATAGGTGACCAAGTCAGTTGACTTACATCTACTCCTTCTATGTCTAAATCAAAATATAAGCCATCAGCACCAGTAGTTGGGAAATTAAGACCATAAGATGATGGATTGTTTGATTGAACTAGAAAACCTTTAGCTGAGTTCCAGATCTCACTTGGACCAGCAAAATTGTAATTATTCCCCTCAATCTTAACATTATTTTCTCCATGTTTTAAATTGGGTCTTGCGTATCCTACAAAGTAACAACTGGTAGATGAGTCGGGGCTGATGAAATACGTCGCTGATGCACCATTAAAAGTAGTGCTACTTGGAACACCGTACCGTGTAGTTAAATGACCATCGGTAGTACTTAACGTTATCTTATAAGGAGCATTACAAATATCTAAAACATCATTTCGATTTATAGAATGATTATTTTTATCAGTAAACACCACTGATAAAGTTCCTGATGCACTAACACCATTGGTACCTTGACCATCACCATCATCATCTCCCCAATAATTATAAGGATCCCGAATGAGATCATCTAATCCTATTGAGTTGGTTGACGGTGGAATAAACATCCCTACACTACTAAAAGAACTTCCATTTATAATTTTTATTGGATTTGTTGAACTTGATATATTAGTTGACGGCATGACTCTTGTCCCATCGGGCAACGTGATAGCCAATAACATATCCGTTGTTGTAGCTTTAGTTTGACCATTATCAAATGTTAAATATGGTGCACTACCATGAATGATATTGGTTGTATAAGTTGTTAATGCCTGTAATTTCAGTGGATAAGACAATAATAAAAACGGTGTCAGCAACAAAGAAATTAGGAATTTTGATATAGATTTTAATCGAAACACAAGTACGAAATTGTTCGCAGATTTTCTCGATAAAATTAAGATTTGTAAGTTTTTTTGAAGATTAAAGTGTTTAAAAAGATTTAAGACATAGGTTTTCCAGTGCTGGTGCCTGGTGCCTACAATGATAATGCATTTTTCTTCACCTTTCAATTATTTTTCTGTTTTATTTCGCACTTTCCTGCTTGTTTGCTTATTAAATAAGCTTTCTATCTAAAGCGGTGAAATTATAGTCGCTTGCAGAGATTTTAGCTAGTACTTTTTTATATCTTTTGTAAAAAAGTAAAAAACGGTTGCATTTGAGGTTTTTAAAGAATTTCCTTATTGAAATATTGAGTGATGTCTTTACGCCTAACATTTTATGGAACAAATAATATTAATAAGAAACCTAGTTAAGAGAGATTTGTTTAACATTACTAATACACTCATGATACTAGCCTATTCGATGCCATCTGTGCTTTGGCTACAAAATGTAGTCTTCAACTCCCCTTCGCGCACGTTCGGTTTTGACACAACATTTGGAATTTATTACTAACAAAACACAAACTCAACAAAAATCTTTGTTTGACATGCTAACCTAGCTTAAATATCGATGCATCCTGACACAGGATATGATCTGTGTTAGTTTTATTTAGATTTTGAGATTTAAAATACTACGGTAATAACATTCAACCCAACTGTGACCATTTAAATCCCTTTTAGCAATCAATGCATTTGACAAGAATACTAAATACATACCCGATAAACTCGGATTTAGGTCTATTTGCTATAACAACGAAACGAATAGTCAGAAATTTTTGCATATAAAAAAACCTGCCATAAGCAGGTTTTATAAATTCGGAAATTGGCTCCTCCAACAGGACTTGAACCTGTGACATACGGATTAACAGTCCGCCGTTCTACCGACTGAACTATGGAGGAACACTTAATGGGATGAATATTAACTATATATAACGCTAATGTCAATCTCTAAAACAGCAAATAGAATTAACTGCTCAGCTTGTAATCAAATTAATCTGCAGATATGCTAAGATAATTAAATATATTATTAACAGGTAAAATAGCATTTATGAAAAAAAATATTTGTATTTTTTGCGGAGCAAACGAAGGAAGCCAATTAGAATATCGTACACAAGCAGAACAATTAGGCAAAACTTTAGCAGAACAAAATCGACGGCTAATTTATGGTGGTGGTAATAAAGGTTTAATGGGGATTATTGCTAATACAGTACTTGCGCACGGCGGTGAGGTGATTGGTATTATTCCTGAACGTTTAGTCAAAGCCGAAACAGCACACCACGGTATCACTCGTTTAGAAGTAGTAAATAATATGCATCAACGCAAAGCAAGACTTTCGGAATTAGCTGATGGTTTTATTGCAATGCCAGGAGGAACTGGAACTTTAGAAGAATTTTTTGAAGTTTGGACAGCAATGCAAATAGGTTATCATGAAAAGCCCGTTGCATTATTTAATGTGTTAGAATTTTGGCAACCAATGCTTAATTTTTTGCAACATGCAGTGAATGAAGGTTTTGTTCGAGATAGTTTTTATAAAACATTAATTGTTTCGGAAGATCATCGAACTATACTACAACAAATGGATCATTTTATCCCTAAAGATTTACAGCGCTGGGTAAAAAAATAGCTTAAATGCCATATTATATAAAAACGCCATCACTTGATGGCGCTTTTTCTTATATTATTAACAAACATTAAGCGACAGCTGTAGCTTCCGATTCTGGTTGTTTAATTAATGCATAAGCAACACCAGCAACAACGGTACCAACAACAATAGATAATAAGTAGCCAACTACTGGTTTAACAACGCCCGGAATTGCTAAAGCAAATAAACCACCATGCGGCGTCATTAATGTTGAACCGAAAGCTAACGCCATACCTCCAGTAATAGCACCACCAACAATACAACATGGGATAACACGTAATGGGTCGCGCGCAGCAAATGGAATTGCGCCTTCCGAAATAAAGCATAAGCCTAATACCAATGAAGCTTTACCGCTTTCTTGTTCAGGTTTAGCAAATTTTTTGCGTGCAATAAGTGTTGCTAAGCCCATAGCTAACGGTGGAACCATACCACCGGCCATAACCGCAGCCATTGGCATATATTGATGTAATGAAATTAATGTGGTTCCGA
Source organism: Gilliamella sp. Bif1-4 (assembly GCF_001690535.1). Taxonomy (NCBI): domain Bacteria; kingdom Pseudomonadati; phylum Pseudomonadota; class Gammaproteobacteria; order Orbales; family Orbaceae; genus Gilliamella; species Gilliamella sp. Bif1-4. Next base: position 27,628 of record NZ_LZHC01000057.1, read on the forward strand.
ATAAATACGCTGCTTTATTGATAGGTCCCCCCATATCAGTACACATCATCCCCCCTAGAATTACCCCCAAAATCACAGCAGTATTTGGATTTGAATTCAACGAATTTAGCCATGAATCCAAGGAAGACATTAACCATGCGATAGGTGCACCAAAAATAAACAGCATCACTAAACCGGTTATTAATGTCGCAAATAGTGGTACAATTAGGATTGGTTTTAACCCCTCAAGCGTTTTTGGTAATGGTAAATATTTGGAAATACACATTGCTAAATAACCAGCAAAATAACCAATAAAAATCCCGCCTAAGAAGCCTGCGTTAGTCGATACCGCAAGTAAGCCACCGACAAGCCCTGGTACTAAACCTGGTCTATCGGCAATCGAATAGGCAATATATCCTGCTAACAACGGTACCATGAGAGAGAAAGCCTTCTCGCCAATCAGATTTAAGTGCGGCTCTCCAACAAGTTCGTTTACTAATACTTCTTTTACTACTTCTACGCCATTTTCTAAGACTTTCACCGTTTTTAATACGTCTTGAAACTCACCTAATGCAAGAGATAGAGCAATAATCAAACCGCCAGCTACAACCATTGGTAACATGTACGAAATACCCGTTAAAAGGTGTTGATAAAATCCTTTTTTCTGTTTATTAGATTTAGCTACCGAAGCATTAACACTTGTTTGATACACGGTTGCTTCTTCAAATGCCTTATCAAATTCTTGCGCTGTTTTTTTCAGAGCTGGACCTGTTTTGGTGCGATAAAGTTTTTTACCTGCAAATTTACTCAAATCAACATCAATATCACAAGCTGCAATTACAACATCGGCTGAAGCCACTTCTTCTGGTGTTAATTCATTACCAACACCAACTGAGCCACGTGTTTCAACCTTACACCACCATCCACGTTTTTTGGCTTCCTCTTCAATCGCTTCTGCCGCCATAAAGGTGTGAGCAACACCTGTTGGACATGCGGTTACCGCAACAATACGTTTTACACTGGTATTATTGCTTGAGGCAGGCATAGCTTCGGCTGTTTGTTGATAAACACTCGCTTTACTTTGCGCATCTGTTAAAATCTGTTTTGGGTTAGCAAAAATTTGATTTAAATCATCAACGGCATAAACCTTTTTACCAACAACTGCTTTATCACTGATAGTTCCAGAGCCTACTGCAACTATAACATCAGCCGATGTTGCATTATCAACCAGATTTAGATTTAATTCGTTTGCGGCTAAAGCTAATTCCACTTTAGCCAAACGTCCATTTACTGGGCCTGTATTACTACCTTCAATAATATATATATTCATGAATACTCCTATTCAGAAATTATTTCAATTTTTTCTAGCATATTATTTACAGCTTGGCAATCAGATATACCAACACCAGCTTGCCCAACTGATAAAGCTGCAACACTTGATGCAAAGACTAAAGTATCTTTAATTGAACGATTAGTCATTAAGCCATACATCAACCCAGCGACCATTGAATCACCGGCACCAACAGTACTAACTACATGGCATTTTGGTGGTTTTGCTAGCCATGCTTCATTTTTAGTTACCCACAAAGCGCCTTTACTTCCTAGCGAGATCACTACATTTTCAATGCCGTCGTTAACTAACTCCACAGCAGCTGCTTTAACATCTTCTAATGTTGGTAATTTGCGACCTACCCACATTTCTAGCTCTTTATCATTGGGTTTAATTAACCATGGTTTTGCTTTTAATCCTGCAACTAATGCATCTCGGCTACTATCAAATACGATCTTTGGACAAATCACTTTAACTTGTTCCATCCACTTAGTAAATTTATCAAGTGATACTCCAGCTGGTAAACTACCGCTGATAGCCACCATGTCAATATCTTTTAGCCATTCAAGAGAATTTGTAACAAAATGTTGCCAATCTTGCTCGCTAATCGTGAAGCCTGAAAAATTAAGGTCAGTCACTTCACTATTTTCCTCGGTTAATTTAACATTAATGCGAGTACGACCTTCAATTGTTTCAAATTTATCAATCACATTTAATGATTTGAATAATAAGTTAAAACCATCACGATTTTCTTTACCTAAAAAACCGCCAATAGTTAATTGGACATCTAAATCCGACAAAACTTTAGCAACGTTGATACCTTTGCCTGCAGCAAGTAACGCATTGGTTTGGACTAAATTAACATCACCAAGCTCAACTTTGGGACAAAAACCCAAAAGATCATAAGCTGGGTTTAAAGTTATTGTTGCGACACGATAAGTCATTATTCAGTCCCCTCACCTAAACCATCCCCAATTGCTTTACCAATTGCATCAAGCGCTTGAGTAGCCTCTTCACCTACTGCAGTAAATCGTAATCGACTACCTTTTTTAGCGCCTAGTGCAACAATTTTCATTAAACTCGTTGCACTTACTGGCTCACCTTTACCATTTAAATTAGCGACAGTAACCTTACAATTAAACTCTTTAACTAATTTTACTAGTACTGATGATGGGCGTGTATGTAAGCCATTTTCGTTTGGAATAATAAATTCACGACTTAATGATTCATTATTCGATTCAGCCACAGTCGACTCATTTGAAGATGTCGATTGCATTTCTGATTTATTAGATTCTATTGTCGCAGAACCAGATAAAAGAAGGCTGCTGAGATCATCAGTATTGGCTGATAATAGTAATTGTAATTTTTGGTTAAAAACTAAAGTTGCAATATTATTTACTATATCAGAAATAGAATCATCAACGGCTGATATAGTGATGAGTAACTTAACAGGCTTACCATCTTCATTAATATTACTGATAGTGCGACTAATCGCCATAGCATTTTTTAAATTACCTTGTTTGCTATCATTTAACCAAACCCCATCACCTAAATATGTAGGTTTATTGTCCAACACATCGGCAATAAAGCTTGAATTTACAGCATTTTGCTGTTTTAAACGTGATGCATTTAATGCTTGTAAAGTTGCTAAACTATCAGCAGGAATATCCAATAATAATGCAGATTCATTTATAGAAAATTGGCTATCTTCAGAACTTGTTTTACCAGTTAAAATAGCAATTACTTCGTCGGCAGACTGAATTTTTTTAATTCGCTCTTCTACCCCTTCAGCTCCAAGTACGTGAGTTAGTTGACGGAGTAATTCTAAATGCTCATCAGAGCTTGCTGCAATACCAATTGCAAGATAGGCCTTTTCACCATCATCCCCCCATTGAACACCATTAGGAAAACAAAATACTTGTACCCCTGTTTTTTTGACTAAATGGCGAGTTTTAGTAGTTCCATGGGGAATAGCAAGACCTATACCCAGATATGTGGCTGCTTGTGCTTCTCGTTCTAACATTCCATCGACATAACCATCTTCAACAAATCCTGCATTGGTTAATGCCGTAGCAATTTTTTTTATCGCTTCAGTCTTATTGGTAGCTTGTTCATTTAAATGAATGTTTTCTTTAACTAAATGAAACATATAATAAATACCTCTGGGTTAATAATATTGGGCGACTAAAATGACTTAGAAAATACAAATCTTTTAATCAATTGAATCGTTTCAGCAATAATGAATAAATAAACATTAATTATCAAATAAATTATGTCTATTAATAAGTAATTTGTGATCTGGATCTTATTTTTAATTTAAACAGTTTTAGAATTGATATATTTTCATGTCTATCAGTGCGTTAACGGCTTAAGCTACCTCGATAGATCAATCGTCTTGGAATTATTGTAGTACCCGATTGATAATTATTGTTATGCAGATAGTTTAAAAACAGTTTTATTGTTACATCGGCAACTTCTTTATGATCTTGTGAAAGTGATATGACTTTACATGGTAAAAAATCTAACAATTCATTATCTCCAAAGGTAGCAATAGTTAAACTCTCGGGTAAGTGCCCAAATTTTCTTAAAATTGCATCAATACTTCCTTGTAATAACGAAAAAGAAGTAGTAAATATACCATTAGGCATTTCATGAATTTCTAGCCATTGACTAAAGGCTAAATCAGCATCTTGACGACTATAGTTATTTGCATATAAAAAATCAACTTTATTACAATTATCAAGTTTGATATTTTTAAAACCATCTAAACGAAGTTGACTAACAGATAAGTTTGGTAAGGCTCCTATATAAACCACAGAATCTTTTACAAAGTTATTAAATGCTTGAGCAAGTGATTTAGAATCTTGTTTATCTGCACCTACAATATTTCTAAATTTAGAGATGGATAATATTCGATCAAGTGCAAATAATGGAATCTTTTCATTTTGCCAGTCATCATAAAAAAAATAATCTTGAGCAGAAACAAACGAAGAAGAAACAATTAAGGCATCTACGCGACGCTGCTGAAGGTGTTTGACACACTCTCTTTCGACTTGTGGATTATCTTCAGAACATGCAATTAGTAATTGATATCCTTCCTTTCTTACCAATTGTTCTAAATAATTAGCTATGCGAGTGTAACTGTTGTTTTCTAAATCAGGAATAATAATGCCTATAGTCCGGGTTTTACCTGCTCTAAGCCCCGCTGCTACCGCATTGGGTTGGTAATTATGTTTTTTCACCACCGACATAACTTTTTCGACTGTTTTATCACTAACGCGGTACCTTTTGGCTTTTCCATTGATCACATAACTGGCCGTCGTCCTTGATACACCTGCTAAAAGTGCTATTTCCTGTAATTTCATTATAATTATCTCAACAAAAATATTGCCAATTATTTAACATGGTTAGAAATAAATAGTAAACAATAATTTTTATTTACTTAATTAAACAATTGTAACTTTTTACTATTAAGATTAATTAATTTCCATTGTATTTGTTAATAGTAAATAGCAATATTTTGATCATTAATTTTTTCGATTTTGACAGGTGTATCAAATATTTCTTCCAAAATAGCCTCATTCATGATCTTTTGTGGCGTACCTTGGTATATCAGTTCACCATTTTTCATGGCTAAAATATAGTCTGAGTATACAGACGCAAAGTTGATATCATGAATAACAATCACAATGGTTTTACCCAACTCATCGGCTGCGCGGCGCAATTGTTTCATCATGGCAACAGCATGTTTCATATCAAGATTATTGAGTGGTTCATCAAGTAATACATATTCAGTATCTTGACATAACACCATAGCAACATAAGCTCGTTGCCGTTGACCACCAGATAATTCATCTAAAAAGCGGTCTTTATATTCAGTAAGATCTAAAAAATCGAGCGCTCGATAAATATGGTTATAATCATCAGCATTTAAACGCCCTTTGGTATAAGGATAACGCCCAAATCCAACTAGTTCAAAAACAGACAATCTACTGGTAAAACGGTTTTCTTGTCTCAATACTGATAAATAAGTGGCAAGTTTATCACTTGGCGTATTAACAACATCCATATTTTGAATTTTAACTTGTCCTTCATCAGCTAATAGAAGACGACTTATAATTGATAATAGCGTCGATTTCCCCGCCCCATTTGGACCAATAATAGCAGTAATTCCACCTTGTGAAATCGTCGCATTGACATTTTTTAATACAGATACTGTTTGATAGTTTTTACTAACATTATCAATTTTTATCACTTTGGAACCTTTTTTAATAATAAGAAGATAAACAAAGAACCACCAATGAATTCAATGACAATGGATAATGCACCAACCATATTTAATACTCGCTCTAAGAACATTTGTCCACCGACCAGAAAAATAACACCTAACAAAAAAGCAGTAGGCAGTAAAAAACGATGTTGGCTTGATCCACTAATACTATAAGCTAAATTAGTAATTAAAAGCCCCAAAAAAGTGAATGGACCGACTAATGCCGTTGACACTGACACTAAAACTGAAACTAGCAATAATATAATAGTGACACTTTTTTGATAATCGATACCCAAATTGATTGCATTATCCCGACCCAACGCAAGTACATCAAATTTAAATCGCATTTGCCATAAAAATAGACCAACAATAGCTACTATTACTAACGAAAAGATAATCAATACAGGTTCTGCACGTGTAAATGTAGCAAAAATACGACTTTGAAGCACAGCGAATTCAGACGGGGTCATCAAGCGTTGCAATAGATTAGAAAAACTACGGAATAATGTACCTAAAATAATTCCTATTAATAATACCAAATGTAAATTTTTCTTGAGTCTAGTAAACAAACCTCGATATAAAAATAAAGAGAATAAAATTAATAAAAGTGATTCGAATACAAATTTACCAATAATACCAATATAAGGAATACCTTGTGAATCAATACAAAAGATTACAACAGTTTGAATAAGTACAAATAGTGATTCGAATCCCATAATAGAAGGTGTTAATATTCGATTGTTGGTAACTGTTTGAAAAAGCAGTGTTGATGTCGCAGCCGAAAAAGCGACTAAAATCATAGTTAGCATTACCCACGTTCGATGCTTCAAAATATAGCTAATATTGCCTTTAAGGTTGAAAGTTATAAAACATATTATGCAAACTAGAGCAATAATTAACAATAAAAGAACTCTTTTTTGACACAAAATATGGCGTTTTTGATTAACTAACATGACGTTTTCGACTCAACAATATTAAAAAAATAATAGCGCCAACTACGCCAAGAATAACACTCACGGGGATCTCAAAAGGATAGCGAATTACGCGCCCAATAATATCGCAAATTAAAACTAATCCACTACCAAACAAACAGATCCATGGCATGGTTTTACGAACATTGTCTCCAAATAATAAACTAACAATATTTGGTACAATCAATCCTAAAAATGGTAAAACTCCAACAACTACAACGACAATACCACCAATTAATGCAATAACAATAAGTCCTGTTAACATAACACGGCGATAGTTAAGCCCTACATTAATAGAAAAATCACGCCCCAAGCCAACTACAGTAAACTGATCCGCACACCAACAAGCAAGTAATGTCAAACCACCCACCAACCATAATAATTCGTAACGGCCTTTTAAAATAGCTGAAAAATCACCTGATTCCCAACCACCAAGTGATTGTAATAAATCAAAATACATGGCAAAAAATGTAGTAATAGCGCTAATAACTGCACCTAACATAATGCCAATAAGAGGTACCATTATTGCTGACTTTAAAATAATCTTTCGAGAAATCGCCATAAATATCATTGTGCCAATCATAGCAAATAGGCTAGCAACAACCATTTTAGTCATGACACTAGCGCCAGGAGCTAAAACCATCATAACTAATAAGCCAAGACTAGCCGATTGAGTAGTGCCAACTAAAGAAGGTTCAACAAATCGATTTTGTGTTAATAATTGCATAATCAAACCTGCAACACTCATGGCGCTACCTGCTAACAATAAGGCAACAGTTCGAGGAATACGGCTTACAAAAAAAATCTCACGCATATTGCTATCTGACCATAAATCAAATAGTGTCACATGCCCTACACCAATAAATAAACTTATTGCAGTCATGATCAATAAAATGAACATACCTGCAATAAAATAAAATGATTTAATCATGCTTTACATTAATGCGCAGGTTCACTTTGCAAAGCGACACCTATTTGATCCATCAAACGGCTATAGGTTTGAATACCGCCAGCAATATACATGGAAGAAGAATCTAAATAAACAATATGGTTTTGTTGCCATGCAGCAGTTTTTCGGATCAATTCGTTGTCAAGTACTTGTTGTGCAGACTGAGCTTCTTTATTACCAATTGCATTATCTCTATCTAACACAAATATCCACTGCGGATTAACACTCAAAATAAATTCAGAGGTAACAGCATTACCATGACGACCAGCTTCTTGGAAAGTAGTTGCTGGCTGAAAACCGAGCACATCAAACACAAAACCAAAACGAGATTTTGAGCCATAAGCCGACATTTTACCGCCATTAACCATAATCACTAGTGCTGTGCCAGCAGTAGTTGTCTTGGTTTTCAATTGTTCGATTTTTCGATTAAAATCGGCAATAAGTTTCTTAGCTTCATTTTGTTTATTGAAGATTGAACCTAATTGTTCTGTTCTTTGAGTTAAACTACTTAAAAAATTATTTGGGTCAATATCTAAAGAAATCGTCGGAGCAATATCATTCAATTTTTTATAAGCATCAGTAGCGCGACCTCCAGCAACAATAACATCTGGTTGAATTGAACTTAAAACTTCATAATTTGGTTCAAATAAAGTGCCCACATTAGTGTAGTCTTTGCGTCCATATTTAGATAAGAAAGTTGGATAATGTACATCTGATTGAGGCACTGCTGTCACAGGAATATTTAATGCGTCCATGATATCAAGTGTTGCAGTATTAAAAACAACAACTTTTTTAGGATTTTCAGGCACATCGGTTTTACCTTGAGCATGTTCAATGGTAAGCGTATTTGCAGAGGTTTGCTGTTCTTTTTTATTGTCACATCCAACTAAAACAAGCAAAATAGCAAGTAAAACTAAAAATTTCACTTTGATATATGAATACATTGTAACTCCTAATTATCAACCAAATAAAAAACAAAAAACGATAATTATAATAATTATCATTTACATTAAGATTGTAACTAAAAACTTTGCTCTATTCAATGCACTTTAAATATTTAAAAATTTAATATGTGACAAAAGACAGATTAAATAGCGCTCAAATGAATGGATTAAAAAGCTATCGATTTATTCGATAGCATAATTAATATTGGTGATTAAGGGTGTTTAGTGGGATCAAGCGATAAATCTTTAAGTTTTCTAGTTAAGGTATTTCGCCCCCAGCCTAACAGATGAGAAGCATCTTGTTTGTGACCTCGAGTAAAATTAAGTGCACTTCTTAGTAAGATTCGTTCAACATCATTTATTGCTTCAGTCAAAATTCCTGTTTTACCATCTATTAGAGCTTGTTTTGCCCATTGTTCCAACAATACTTTCCAATCAACTTCTTGTTGAGAAAAGTGGCTTGTAGGCAATGCGGTATTTTCATTTGTAACCACTGTTTTAGCTGTCGATAATTGCAACAATTCTGGAGGCAAGTCCTGAACTAAAACTTCTTTATTTGAAGACATCACCGTAACCCAGCGACAAATATTTTCAAGTTGACGAACATTACCTGGCCAATTAAAGCGACATAAAACATTTAAAGCTTCCGAACTGAATACTTTACTTTCTACCCTCAATTCTTTGGCGGTTGTATGTAAAAAATGTTCTGATAGTTTTGGTATATCTTCAATTCGATCGCGTAGCGGTGGCAATAAGATACGAATTACATTTAGACGATGAAAAAGATCTTCTCTAAATTTACCCTCACGAACCCTAGTTTGTAAATCTTGATGAGTAGCTGCAATAATACGGACATCTACTTTGACAGGTGAATAACCGCCGATACGATAAAATTGCCCATCAGCAAGCACCCTTAATAATCTGGTTTGAACATCAAGTGGCATATCACCAATTTCATCTAGAAATAATGTTCCACCATTCGCTTGTTCAAACCTCCCGTGCCTAATTTGAGCCGCTCCAGTAAACGCCCCTTTTTCATGTCCAAAAAGTTCTGACTCAATAAGATCTTTAGGTATGGCTGCCATATTTAGCGCAATAAAAGGGGATTGTGAGCGAGGGCTATGGATATGTAATGCTTTTGCAACTAATTCTTTCCCCGTTCCTGATTCACCATTAATTAATACACTAATTGATGATTTGGAAAGCCTACCAATAATACGAAAAACTTCCTGCATTGAAGGTGCTTCACCAATAATGCCTGTCGAGGCTTTACTTGATGTATTATTATTGGTTTTATTACTTTGGGTTTGTGAAATTGCACGTTCAACCAATTGAATAACTTCATCCACATCAAAAGGTTTAGGAATATAATCATAAGCACCTTTTTGATAGGCATTTACTGCTGCATCTAGATCGGAATGAGCAGTCATAATAATAACTGGCAAATTCGGCATTTGCTCTTTAATATGATGAAGCAATGTCAAACCATCAAGTCCTGGCATTTTAATATCAGAAATTAGTACAGCTGGTTTTTGTACATATGTATCTAATGCATCAATAACTTGTTGACCACTCTCAAAGCTAACACAGTTAAAATGAGCATTAGTTAATGCTTTTTCTAATACCCATCGAATAGAGCTATCATCATCAACAATCCAAACATTCATTTTCATTTACCTCACTGCCTAATTGGCAAATAGACAGAAAATTGAGTATGCCCAGGCCAACTATTAAATTCAATTTTACCGTGATGTTGATCAACAATATTATTTGCAATCGAAAGTCCAATACCTGTACCTCCTTCATGGCCGCTCACCATAGGATAAAACAAAGTATCTTGTATATGAACAGGCACACCTGGTCCAGTATCTTCAATATCAATACGAGCACACAAACGATAGCGCTGCCCATGTAAAGTAATCTGAAAAGCAGTTCTTGTCCTGATAATAATTGTACCTGAATTGGATCCGATAGCCTGTAAAGCATTACGAACAATATTTAAAATTACCTGCTCTATTTGTTCGGAGTCATGAATAAAATCAGGTAAGCTTGGATCATAATCACGCAGAATTTTAATATTGGTTGTTTTTTCCAAACACAGCAAAGCATAGATACGTTCTATAGCTTGATGAATACTTTGTTCTTTTTGCTGTAATCGTTGCTGTGGGCCTAATAACCTATCCACCAGATTTCTTAACCTATCTGCTTGTTCAATAATAATTTTTGTGTAATCTTGCAATTCATTTTTAGGTAGTTCACGAGATAATAATTGAGCGGCGCCTCGAAGCCCACCTAGTGGATTTTTAATTTCATGAGCGAGTCCACGAACTAATTCACGAGCTGCACTCTGTTGAGCTTGTTGCAATTGTTCTTGGCTAAGACGTTTATGGCTATTTAATGGGGTCATTTCAATTAAAATCTGTTCATTATCTAATAGTTGAGCCGTCAACGTTAAAATATGTAATTCATTATTAATAACTAAATTGACTTCATTATCTGTAAAACCCTGATTTTGCTCTAATGTACTTAGCATTAAATCTATATCCAAAGAAAAGTATCCCAACAAATCAGGGAGATAACTTTCTAATAATTTTTTTGAACTTTGTGCTAACAATTGCTGCGCAGCAATATTGGCATACAGAATATTAAGTTTAGTATCAAGTAATAAAATACTTGTAATCATAGAATCGAGAACAAGATTAGCATCAGATTCATTATTAAATGTCATCGTTGGTTTTCCGTCCTGATTAGAAACCACCGCAAATTAACGGTGGTTTGATAGGTTAAATTACTATATAGCTTATAGACTATAGTACATTTCAAACTCAACTGGGTGTGGTGTCATACGTACACGATCAACGTCTTGACGTTTTAAATCAATGTATGCATCAATAGTATCGTTAGTAAATACGTTACCACGTGTTAAGAATTCACGATCTGCATCTAATGCATTAAGTGCTTCTTCAAGTGAACCAGCAACCTGAGGAATTAATTTAGACTCTTCTGGTGGTAAGTCATATAAGTTTTTATCCATTGCATCACCTGGGTGAATTTTATTGATAATACCATCTAAACCAGCCATTAACTGCGCGGCAAAAGATAAGTATGGATTGCCTGCTGGATCTGGGAAGCGAACTTCAATACGGCGAGCTTTAGGGCTAGTCACAACTGGAATACGGATTGATGCTGAACGGTTACGTGCCGAATAAGCAAGCATAACTGGTGCTTCATATCCCGGAACTAGACGTTTATAAGAGTTAGTTGCAGGGTTTGTAAATGCATTAATTGCTTTCGCATGTTTAATAATACCGCCAATATAGAATAATGCCATTTCAGAAAGACCAGCATATTTATCACCAGCAAATAAATTTACGCCATCTTTTGCCAATGATTGGTGACAGTGCATACCAGAACCATTATCACCAAATATTGGTTTTGGCATAAATGTCGCGGTTTTACCATATGCGTGCGCCACATTTTGGACAACATATTTATAAATTTGTACTTCATCTGCTTTTTTAGTTAACGTATTAAAACGACAGGCAATTTCATTTTGACCGGCTGTTGCAACTTCATGGTGGTGAGCTTCAACCACTAAGCCAAGTTGCTCCATAATTAAGCACATTTCAGAACGGATATCTTGTGATGAATCAACCGGAGGAAGTGGGAAATAACCACCTTTTACACCTGGACGATGGCCTTTATTACCTTCTTCATATTTAGTACCTGAGTTCCAAGCCGCTTCAATATCATCAATATGTACAAAGCTACCTGACATTGGCGAACCAAAACGAACATCATCAAATAAGAAAAATTCTGGTTCAGGACCGAAAATAACAGTATCAGCAATACCTGATGATTTTAAAAATTCTTCGGCACGCTTAGCAATTGAACGTGGATCACGATCATATCCTTGTAATGTTGCAGGCTCTAAAACATCACAGCGGAGATTTAATGTCACATCTTCAAAAAAAGGATCGATAACAGCACTTGATGTATCTGGCATTAACACCATGTCTGATTCATTAATACCTTTCCAACCTGCAATTGATGAACCGTCAAACATCTTACCATCTTCAAAAAAGTTATCATCAATTTGATTAACAGGAATTGTAACGTGTTGCTCTTTACCTTTTGTATCAGTAAAGCGTAAATCAATAAACTTAACATCATTTTCTTTAATTTGTGTTAAAACTTTTAGTATAGACATGTATCTTCTCCATTGAGGACAAATAATAATTGTTCAGTTTTTAAGGTATTCTTACCAAATTGCTATAACGCATGCAAATATAATGCCAATTTTTCAACTCTATTTTTTAGTGGCTTTATAAGTAGTTATAGTAACATAAATATTACAATTGCACCAAAATAAAGCAATTAGCACCAAAATAATGCGAAAAAATGGTCATATAAAAAATTAAAACCAATTTTTATATCTCATAATGGCTATTTGAAACAATATCAACAAACATTAAATTCCACAATTTTTCCTGTTGATTAATATACTGTGCTGCATTCACCTCACTAATCAACAAATCATGATTAAATTGATTAAAATCACGATAAGAATCATAATAAATATCAATGGCCTTAAATGGATATTGCTTAGTGCTATATCCATTTATTATTAACCAGCAAGAGCATTTTGTATGTGAAACCTTTTTGTAAAACTAAGATCTCTTTTCATCAATTTTGTATGTTCAGCATAAGTTTGATGATAATCACCATTTCCCAAATAATAATTAGCTAATAAAGATTCGGTTTCAATAGTTTGAGTATCAAATTTATTAGATGCATAAGAATCATCAGCAAAAGAGGGATAAATAATGGCAAATACAATACATACCAAAAAAATAAATCGTTTCAATTTCATTAGTCAATCGCTTAAAATTAAATAAATATTATTTATAAAATAGCAAGATTTTCTTATTGGTGCTGTATTTCAGTGCTCAATATCGTTATAATCTTACCTTATATTGAAATGACTAGGTAATCATACAAATATGGACTTTATAACACTCGAAATTCTACCTTTTGTAAAAAATCATTTTTTACTGTCCCTAGGTTGGATTGTGCTATTTATTGCAATCATTGTACTAACCATTAAAGGAAAACTATCTAACGTTAAAGTTATCAATAATGCTCAAGCAATCCATATGGTAAATAAACAGGATGCAGTTATTATTGATATTCGCTCTGCTGATAGCTTTAAAAAAGGGCATATAACAGATTCTCATAACATTTTGCCTATCGACATTAAAAATGCTAGTGCAAAAACAATTGAAAAGTTTAAAGAAAACATTGTTATTCTAATTGATGAGAATGGTTTATCATCAACAAGTATAGGGGAAATACTTGCCAAACAAGGTTTTTCAAATGTCTTTGTATTAAAAGACGGTATTGCTGGATGGAACAGCGAAAATTTACCATTAGTTAGAAAATAATATTATAAAAAATAAGGTTTTATCATGACAGAACAAAACAATACACAACAACCAGAAACTCAGTTTGCTATTCAACGTATTTATACTAAAGATGTTTCATTTGAAACTAACAATGTTCCAGAAATTTTTACTAAACAATGGCAACCTGAGCTGAATCTTGAATTAAATTCATCTTCGCAAGTTTTAAGTGAAAATGTATATGAAGTTGCACTTCGTGTCACTGTAACAGTAAAACAACAAAACGAAGTTGTGTATATCTGTGAAGTTACTCAAGCCGGTATTTTCTCACTTGTCGGATTTGACGAAGGCCAAATTCAACATTGTGTTGGTGCTTATTGTCCAAATATTTTGTTCCCTTATGCTCGTGAAGTAATTTCAAGTTTAGTGAATAAAGGTACATTCCCACAAGTGAATTTAGAGCCAGTAAATTTTGAAGCACTATTTATAAACTATATTCAGCAACAACAAGCTGAGGCTGAATCAAAAGAAACACTACAATAATCATTGTATTGCAATTAACTGATAATAAATTTATTAGATGATTATGAAAAAAGATGTTGCAGTAACAGTAATTGGCGCTGGATCTTATGGAACCTCTTTAGCTATTTTACTGGCTCGAAATGGTCACTCAACTTTATTATGGGGACACAATCCTAATAAAATGATTATTTTGCAGCATGATAGGCAAAATAAACAGTTTTTACCGAATATTCCTTTCCCAGATCTGTTACAAATTGAAACCGATTTAAAAACGGCAGTTTCAGCAGCACCAATTTTACTTATTGTGGTGCCAAGTCACGCTTTTGCAAGTATTTTGACTCAAATCAAACCTTTTTTATGCCAAGATACAAAAATTGTCTGGGCTACAAAAGGGCTTGAAGTTGATACTGGTCGATTATTACAAGATGTTGCGAAAGAGATTTTGGGCGATAAAATTCCATTAGCGGTCATTTCTGGCCCAACTTTTGCTAAAGAAGTCGCATCTGGATTACCAACAGCGGTAACGGTAGCATCAACTAATGAGCATTTTTTAAATCAACTGCAAACTTTGTTTCATTGTAGCAAAAGCTTCCGAGTCTATAGCAGCAAAGATTTTATTGGAGTGCAACTTGGTGGTGCAATCAAAAATGTTATCGCTATTGGTGCTGGATTATCTGATGGTCTTGGCTTCGGCGCCAATGCTAGAACTGCGCTAATTACACGTGGACTTGCCGAAATGATGCGTTTAGGTGCAGTATTAGGTGCAGATCCAGCAACCTTTATGGGAATGGCAGGATTAGGGGATTTGGTTTTAACTTGTACCGATAATCAATCCCGTAATCGTCGTTTTGGAATGTTACTTGGCCAAAATAAATCCATTCAAGAAGCTCAAGATGCTATTGGCCAAGTTGTTGAAGGTCGCAATAATACAAAAGAAGTCTGGTTATTAGCTCAAAAATATCATGTAGATATGCCAATCACTGAACAAATTTATCAAGTTATTTATGAAAATAAAGATCCAAAACAAGCAGCGGTGGCATTACTTAGGCGTTCACAGAAAGAAGAACTAAAAAGCTAATTTTTATACTCAAACACCTAGTTACCTGAAACTTTTTGACAAAAAATCATACGAACTTGATATTTAAGTATTATAAAAACATACCAATTCCTTTTTCTTTTGCTTTAAGATAGATATCGTAGCCAATATACACGTCTAATACTGCTGTACCAACAGTTTTAAACATCGTAATTTGCTGATCATTTAAACGACATTGAGTTGGATCTATCACTAAATACCCTAACTCTAAAAAATCATCTTCTGATACCAATTGTTGTTTAATTGGATCAATAATATCGCCTGCTTCAGCAAATACGCCTTCTTTAGTATCAACTACCCGAATATTAGCCTTTTCAATAATACATTCCGGAATTTCATGCATTTCTGGCGTATAAGCACCCACTCCATTAACGTGTGTGCCAGGTTTTACTTTTTCGCCATTAAATGTCACAACTTTTGAGGTTGTAACCGAAGTAATAATATCAGCTTGGCTAATGTCATCATCCAAATTTTTTGAAAAATAAAGATTAGTAGAAAAATGAGAAAAACGATGTTTCATCTCTTCTGTAAATTGTTTCGCTTTTTGTGTATCAATATCAAAAATAGCGACATCAGTAAGTGAACGAACAGTTAACATTGCCTCTAATTGAGATACTGCTTGCCCACCAGTACCTATCAACACTGCTCGACTAGCATTTTTACGCGCCAACAAATCGGTTGCAGCACCTTGAACGGCTCCTGTACGAAGCTGAGTGATAAAAGTGCCATCTAGCATAGCACAGACTTCACCTGTTTGTGGGTCTAATATTAAAACTTGAGCAGGTACTGATGGTTTACCCAATTTAGGATTGTCAGGAAATACCGAAACAATTTTTATACCCACAGTATCGCTACCTTTAATATGTGCAGGCATAAACAAGCATTGTCCCTTTTGCATATCAAAATTTATTCGTAACGGCACATCACTGTTTCCTTGGCTATAGATTTTCAAAGCTTGTTTATCTGCAACTATCGCATCTTTCATTGTATAAAATCTTTCAATATCATTGGCCGTTAAAATAAGCATTTTTATTCCTTATTGATTTTCTATATTTTTTGAAGTTTAGTATCTATTTTTTAGATCAAGATTTATTGTTAATTAAACCATAAAAAACTGTTTTATATAACAAAAATCGCAGTTCTTGTATATCTTCTATATTTTCACTATTATTACAGCGTGTAATATTGCACGATATTTGAGAAATCAGATGTTATTTAAAATATTAAAATTTTTCTTAAAGATCCTGTTCCATGTAAGAATCCATGGTAATTTTGAAAACTTAAAACAAGATAGACTTCTTATTACCCCTAATCATGTATCTTTCCTTGATGGTATTCTAATCGGCGTATTTTTACCCGTAAGACCTGTCTTTGCTATTTATTCAGGTTATATTAATCATTGGTTAGTTCGCTTAGCAAAGCGTTATGTTGATTTTGTGCCAATGGATCCGCTTAGTCCAATGGCAATAAAGCGATTAGTTCGTGAAGTTGAAAAAGGCCGCCCGATAGTCATATTCCCTGAAGGAAGAATTACTATAACTGGCTCATTAATGAAAATTTATGATGGCGCTGCTTTTGTTGCTGCTCGCTCTCAAGCCACCATTGTACCAGTGTGGATCGAAGGCGCTGAATTTACTTTAACTAGTCGTTTAAAAGGTTTATTTAAACGT
Organism: Gilliamella sp. Bif1-4; assembly: GCF_001690535.1. Classification (NCBI taxonomy): domain Bacteria; kingdom Pseudomonadati; phylum Pseudomonadota; class Gammaproteobacteria; order Orbales; family Orbaceae; genus Gilliamella; species Gilliamella sp. Bif1-4. The sequence goes on from NZ_LZHC01000057.1 coordinate 44,761, forward strand.
CGTTTATTCCCTAAAATAACCATTCATGTACTTAACCCTACATCTATTCCAATGCCCGATGCGCCTAAAGCTAGTGAAAGGCGTTATATTGCAGGCGAAAAACTTCATCAAATTATGATGAATGCACGCATGGCAAGTCGTCCCAAATTAACGCTGTTTGAAGCATTATTAGAAGCACAAGTTCGCTATGGCGTGAAATCAAGAATGGTACAAGATCCTACAACTAACGAAGCATCTTATCGCAATTTATTAAAACAAATTATAGGTGTTAGTTGTATTATTGCCAAAATTACTAAAAATAAAGAGCGAGTAGGTGTTTTATTACCCAATGCAACCATTACTGTTGCAACTATTTTTGGTTTGTCAGTAAAAAATCGAATTCCAGCAATGCTTAACTATACTGCGGGAACAAAAGGCTTAAACTGTGCCATTACTGCTGCTGAAATCAAAACGATTATTACTTCACGCACATTTATTAGAAAAGGTAAACTTGATTATCTACTTGAAGAAATCAAAAACGTTAAATGGTGTTTTCTTGAAGATTTGCGTAAAAACTTAACTTTAAAAGATAAGCTTTATGTTGCAGTGCATCAATATATTCCACGCTTAATTAAATACCAACAATCAAGCGATGACGAAGCACTAGTACTGTTTACCTCTGGTTCAGAGGGGAACCCTAAAGGTGTTGCTCATAGTCATGCCAGCTTACTTGCTAATGTTGAGCAAATTCGAACGGTTATTGATCCAACTCCAGCCGATCGATTTATGTCAGCACTGCCATTATTCCACGCTTTTGGTATTACAGCAGGATTATTCCTGCCACTATTTTCAGGTAGCCGTACATTTTTATATCCAAATCCATTACATTACCGTATGGTCCCTGAAATTATTTATGATCAAAACTGTACAGTTTTATTTGGTACGCCAACTTTCTTGGCAAACTATGCCCGTTATGCGCACCCATATGATTTTATGCGTTTACGCTATGTTGTTGCAGGTGCTGAAAAATTATCAGATGCAGTACGAGAACAATGGAAAAATAAATATGGTATTCGTATTTTAGAAGGCTATGGCGTTACCGAATGTGCACCTGTTGTAGCGCTTAATGTTCCTATGGCATTTAAAGCTGGTACTGTAGGGCGATTACTGCCTGGCATGGTATCAAGATTAATTCACATTCCAGGCATTAGTGATGGAGGCCAATTGCAAGTCAAAGGGCCTAATGTGATGAAAGGCTATTTACGGGTGGAAAACCCGGGCAAACTTGAAGAACCAGTAGCAGTTGATGAAAATGGACAAGCCGAAAAAGGTTGGTATGATACCGGCGATATCGTTGATATTGATAGTGAGGGGTTTGTGACAATTAGAGGGCGCTTGAAACGATTTGCCAAAATTGCCGGTGAAATGGTTTCATTAGAAGGTGTTGAATCCTTAGCAAAAAAAGTTGACTCTGATGCAATGCACGGTGCAACAGTCAAAGCTGATGCAGCTAAAGGTGAAGCAATTGTCTTATTTACCACCTCAACAAAATTAAATCGAGAGCAACTTAATCAGGCATCTCAAGAATTGGGCATTCCGGCATTAGCCGTTCCTCGTGATATTCGTATAGTAAAAGAGTTACCACTACTAGGTACAGGTAAAATTGATTTTATTACTTTACGGAAAATGGCTGACGAATAAACTAAAGGATGTCACATGAAACAACATTCTCTATTAAGCAAAGGCATGGTTGCAACCATGCTGGCGCAGTTTTTTTCAGCATTTGCTGATAATGCAATTTTTTTTGCGATCTTAGCTTTCATCAAAAATTTACATTATCCAGCATGGAGTCAATCGGTATTACAGATTAGTTTTGTACTGCCATTTATTATCCTCTCTCCTTTTGTTGGTCAATTTGCTGACAGCATATCAAAAGGTAAGGCAATGATGATTTCAAATAGTATAAAATTACTGGGTGCTGGTTGCATCTGTTTAAACATCAGCCCTTTTGCTGGCTATTTCCTAGTCGGCATAGGTGCTGCAGCCTACTCTCCCGCTAAATATGGAATTTTAGGCGAACTAACTACAGGTGATAATTTAGTTAAAGCAAATGGGTTAATAGAAGCATCAACCATTGCCGCCATTTTACTTGGTTCGCTAGCTGGTGGTCATATTGCCGATCTTAATGTGAGCGCTTCCTTACTTGTGTGCGTGTTAGTTTACGGACTGGCTGTTATTGCTAACTTTTTTATTCCTAAATTACCTGCTGCACGACAAAATATTTCATGGCAATTTATCAATATGGTAAACGATTTTACTAATACATTAGAAATCATATGTAACAATAAACGTGTTTTATTTACACTGTTGGGTACCAGTTTATTTTGGGGAGCTGGTATTACTTTACGTTTTCTATTAATTAGTTGGGTTCCTGCTATCTTAAATATTCATGACAACGCAACACCAACAAACCTTAATGCAATCGTTGCTATCGGTATTGTTATTGGCGCAGGTCTAGCTAGTACATTTATTGCTATTAACAAAACCTTACGCTGCGTTCCTGCTGGTATAATGATGGGCATAGCCGTAATTGCCTTCACTTTGCAAAGTGACATAATTTTGTCTTATATTTTACTCATTGTTATCGGAGCATTAGGTGGCTTCTTTTTGGTACCATTAAATGCTTTTATTCAAAAAATGGGGAAAGATTTGGTCGGTGCCGGCAGTGTTATTTCAGTACAAAACCTAAGTGAATACTCAGCGATGATGATAATGTTAGGGCTTTATACGTTAGCCGTTGCTTTAAATTTATCGGTTACTGCTATCGGTGTTGGTTTTGGGAGCTTATTTGCTTTAGTTATATTTTTATTATGGTTAGGGTTAAAAAATAATGAATCACATTAATCTATCAGCAATGATAACAGAAAGTCGTAATCCTAATAGCGAAAAAATAGATAACTGTTCAACATTAGAAATGCTACAAATCATCAATAATGAAGATAAAAAAGTCGCATTAGCTATTGAAAAAGAGTTACCCAATATCGCAAAAGCCGTTGATGCGATTAGTTTAGCATTTTCAAATCAAGGTAGACTAATATATATAGGTGCTGGCACTTCAGGACGACTAGGTATTTTAGATGCAAGTGAATGCCCACCAACTTATGGCACACCACCGGAACAAGTTATTGGCTTAATTGCTGGAGGCAAAACAGCTATTTTTAAAGCGGTTGAAAATGCCGAAGACAATCCTGAATTGGCAATTACTGACTTAAAAAACATTAATTTTAGCTCAAATGATATTTTAGTTGGTATTGCCGCTAGTGGGCGCACACCTTATGTAATAGGTGCTATGCAATATGCTAAATCAATGGGAGCAACTGTCATCAGCTTATGCTGCAACCCTAAAGCCGCAATGATCAACATAGCAGATATAGCAATCATCCCTACTGTTGGTCCTGAGGTAGTTACTGGGTCGTCAAGAATGAAAGCAGGCACGGCACAAAAATTGGTACTAAATATGTTAACTACAGCTAGCATGATTAAAATAGGCAAAGTGTACGGCAATCTCATGGTTGATGTCCAAGCAACCAATGCCAAACTTATTGAGCGACAAATATCAATCGTCATGCAGGCAACTGATTGCAATCGGGAAATGGCTATTCAAACATTAAACCAATGTCAAAAGCATTGCAAAACTGCTATTTTAATGATTCTTTCAGGCCTAAATGCAACACAAGCTAGGCAAGCTCTTAACAAAAATAACGGTTTTATTCGTAAAGTACTACAGCCCTAACAAATCATTTTTTGATAAAAACAAAAGCGTTTTTTTATCGTAATGTGATGAGTGTATATTTTTTATGTTTTTTTATGATGTAAAATAAACAAGCATTGCCTACAAATTAATACAAATTAGGCGGTCGTTGTATGGTTGGAATTATCCTAGCAACTCATGGTGAGTTTGCCAAAGGTATTTTACAATCAGGTTCGATGATATTTGGAGAACAAGAAAATGTTAAAGCTGTTACCTTACATCCAAGTGATAGTCCTGAAAGTTTAAAAGAGCGAATTCTTGAAGCAATAGCTACATTTGATAATCAAGATGAAATACTTTTTTTAGTTGATTTATGGGGAGGCACACCATTTAATCAGGCCAATAATTTATGTGGAGAGCATAGTAACTGGGCTATTGTTGCCGGTTTAAATCTACCTATGTTAATTGAAGCCTATTCCTCTCGTTTTTCAATGGAAACAGCGAAAGAAATTGCTGCCGCAATTATTGAACCCGGTAAAGAAGGTGTTCGAACAACAGTCGAAATACCAACACAATCTTCTGCTTCTACTAAAAACGCAAATACTATCCCTGAAGGAACAGTACTTGGAGATGGTAAAATGAAAATTGTGTTAGCTCGTGTTGACTCACGCCTATTACATGGACAGGTGGCGACAGCATGGACAAAATCAACCAACCCTAACCGCATTATTGTTGTTTCGGATTCGGTTGCAAAAGATGAATTAAGAAAAAAACTCATCCAAGAAGCAGCGCCTCCTGGCGTAAAAGCCAATGTTGTTCCAATTAAAAAAATTATTGAAGTTTCACGTGATCCTCGTTTCGGTAATACCAAAGCACTACTTCTATTTGAAAATCCACAAGATGTACTCCGAACCATAGAGGGCGGTGTTGATATCAATGAACTTAATATTGGTTCAATGGCTCATTCCATAGGAAAAGTCATGGTTAATAAAGTTTTGTCAATGGATGCTAAAGATGTCGAAACATTTGAAAAATTAAAAACCAGAAATATAAAATTTGATGTTCGCAAAGTTCCTAACGATTCTAATAGCAATATGGACGAATTATTAAAAAAAGCCAAAGAAGAATTAGCACAGAAAAATAATTATTTTATTTAAAGGGTTATATTATGACATTATCAATTATTGCTATCATTTTGGTGATATTTATTGCCTTTTTAGCAGGGATGGAAGGTATTTTAGATCAATTCCAATTCCATCAACCTTTAGTTGCTTGTTCATTAATTGGACTTGTAACAGGTAATTTAGAAGCTGGTGTTGTATTGGGTGGTTCGTTGCAAATGATTGCACTTGGTTGGGCTAACATTGGTGCAGCCGTTGCGCCCGATGCAGCACTAGCATCGGTTGCTTCGTCAATTATTTTAGTGCTAGGTGGACAAGGCGTTGCTGGTGTATCCACTGCCATTGCTGTTGCCATTCCACTTGCAGTAGCCGGTTTATTCTTAACCATTATCGTGCGAACTATTGCTGTTCCGTTAGTTCATATGATGGACGCTGCTGCTGAAAATGCCAATATTAGAAAAATTGAATTATTACAAATTTTCGGTATCTGCCTGCAAGGCTTACGTATAGCTATTCCTGCAGCTGCTTTACTATTTATTCCTGCTGAAACGGTTAAAAGCGCTTTAGCTGCAATGCCTAAATGGTTAGAAATAGGAATGTCTATTGGAGGTGGTATGGTGGTTGCTGTGGGTTATGCAATGGTAATTAATATGATGGCAAACCGTGAAGTATGGCCATTTTTTATTATTGGTTTTGTGATTGCGGCTATATCGCAATTGACATTAATTGCAATTGGCGCTTTAGGCGTCGCATTAGCACTAATTTACCTCAGTCTTTCGGAACGTGGCAATTCATCAAATGGTAGCTGTAAAGGTGATCCACTTGATGATATTTTAAATGACTACTAGGGACTTGGAGAAAAAAATGACTGATAGAATTCAATTAAGCAAAAAAGATCGTTTAGCTGTTGTTTGGCGTTCAACTTTCCTTCAAGGTTCTTGGAACTATGAACGTATGCAAAATGGTGGTTGGGTTTATTCAATGATTCCTGCGATTAAAAAATTATATACGACTAAAGAAGAACGATCAGCAGCCCTTAAACGCCACTTAGAATTTTTTAATACACACCCTTATTTAGCATCCCCAATACTTGGAGTAACTCTTGCATTTGAAGAAGAACGCGCAAATGGAGCGGCTATTGATGACGTTACTATTCAAGGTGTAAAAGTCGGTATGATGGGGCCACTTGCTGGTGTGGGAGATCCCGTATTCTGGTTTACATTGAGAATGATGCTTGGAGGACTTGGCGCATCACTCGCGCTTAGCGGCAATATTATGGGACCAATTTTATTCTTTTTACTCTGGAATATTATTCGTTGCTGTTTTATGTGGTATACCCAAGAATTTGGTTACCATACTGGTTCAAAAATTATTGATAATTTATCAGGTGGTTTACTACCCAAAATAACTAAAGGTGCCTCTATTTTAGGAATGTTGGTTGTAGCTGCTTTGGTACAAAGATGGGTATCAATAAAATTCCAACCGGTTGTTGCAAAAGTAAAATTAGATAACGGTGCATTCATTGACTGGAACTCATTACCTACTGATGCAAAAGGTATTCAAAAAGCATTGATGCAAATGCAAAATGGGTTATCACTTACCCAAGAAAAGGTAACTACCTTACAAAATAACTTAGATCAATTAATACCTGGGCTAGTTCCTTTACTATTAACTTTCTTCTGTATGTGGTTACTTCGTAAAAAAGTATCACCAATTTTAATTATCCTTGGATTATTTATTGTTGGTATAGTTGGACATGTAATCGGCCTGTTATAAAATATAATGTATTATGACATTTCTAAAAAAAGTACTATATTTTAATATATAGTACTTTTTATGTATCACTATTTTATTATATCTTTCGATAAAACTATTGTTTTTAACTTTATTTGACCTTTAAAAATAATGGTTTAATTTATAAAACTACCAATTTATTTATGGATAATAATGGTTCAATCATTAAATACTAAATTAGACTTAACCATTCAAGCAACGGCTTTTGTTGGTTTTACAGAATATGGCAATATTATGATAGGCGACAAAGCCTTTGAGTTCTACCACAAACATGACCCTCGTAAATATATACAAATACCTTGGGACGAAGTAGACTACGTTGTCGCATCTGTGTTATGGGGCGGTAGATGGATTCCTCGCTATTCAATTCAAACCAAAAAAAATGGAACTTTCACCTTTGCATCTAAAGACCCCAAAAAGGTATTAAAAGCCATTCAAGTTTATGTTGACGGACAAAAAATGGTTCGCTCACTGGGCTTTTTTGATGTTTTAAAACGTTTTTTTTTTCGAAAAAATAAAAAGAAATAGCATTATAATAACCCTCCATAAATAAAATGGACTATTTTTAGTGCTTTTTGTGACACTAAAATTAAATAAACCATAACGGTATTACTTTTTCTATTCTTTTTTGCAAGTTAGCTTAAACAAACAACGTAGAATCACATCAACAACAATCAGCCATTGCACTTTTTACTAGAAAGAGTATAATTCTGGGGCTTAGATTTTGTCCATGTTGGGCAAAAAAAGATTATTTTTTAACTTAAGAGGATGTTATGGTAACTATTCGTTTAGCTCGCGGTGGCTCTAAAAAGCGCCCTTTTTATCAAGTAGTTGTCACTGATAGCCGTAATCCACGTGATGGTCGTTTTATTGAGCGCATTGGCTTTTTTAATCCAATTGCACAAGGTAAAGCAGAAGAATTACGTTTAGATCTTGATCGCGTAAATCACTGGGTTGGTTTAGGTGCAACTGTTTCTGATCGTGTTAATTCACTGATCAAACAAGCAAAAAAAGCGGCTTAATTAAGTCGTAAACATTGACTGTAATAGATGAATACTGAGAATCTAATCGTTGTTGGAAAACTTGGCTCAAGCTACGGTATTCGTGGTTGGCTCAGGATTTTTTCATTTACAGAATTTCCAGATAGTATTTTTGATTATACTCCTTGGTATATCCAGCATGCTGGACAATGGCAAGAAATAATCGTAGAAAGCTTTAAACCTCATAATCAAGACATGATTGTGAAACTCAAAGGCATTGATGATCGAGATCAAGCTAATGCACTAACTAATGCTGAAGTATTTGTTGATGCAGAAAAATTACCCGCACTTAGCAATGGTGACTTTTATTGGAAGGATCTCATTGGTTGCCGAGTTAAAACAGTTAATGGTTATGACTTAGGACTAGTGACTGATTTAATGGAAACCGGATCTAATGATGTATTAGTGGTTAAAGCAAATCTAAAAGATGCATTTGGCGCAACAGAACGTTTAATCCCTTTTGTTGAAGATCAATTTATTAAACAAGTTGATTTAAAAACAAAAATGGTTTTAGTCGATTGGGATCCTGCTTTTTAATTGGTAAGGTAAAACTATGTGGATTGGCGTAATTAGCCTTTTTCCCGAAATGTTTCAAGCCATTACCTGTTATGGCGTAACTGGTCGAGCCGTTAAAAACGGGCTGTTAACAGTAGAATATTGGAACCCTCGCGATTTTGCGCATGATAAGCATAAGACTATCGATGATAGGCCTTATGGTGGTGGTCCAGGCATGTTAATGATGGTACAACCACTTAAAGATGCAATTCATGCAGCAAAAACAGTGGCAGGTAACAATACAAAAGTAATCTATCTTTCCCCACAAGGGCGCAAATTAGACCAACAAGGAGTTTGCGAATTGTCACAAAATCAAAATTTAATTTTGATTTGTGGACGATACGAAGGCATAGATGAACGCGTTATTCAAACCGAAATTGACGAAGAATGGTCAATCGGTGACTACGTGTTAAGTGGTGGTGAAATACCGGCAATGACCGTGATTGACGCATTAGCAAGGTTTATTCCCGGCGTGCTAAATCACCAATCATCGGCAAAAGAAGACTCTTTTGCTAACGGTTTACTTGATTGTCCACACTATACTCGACCTGAGGTGTTAGATGGAATGGCGGTGCCTGATGTGTTAATGTCTGGTCACCATGAAGCGATTCGTCGTTGGCGATTAAAACAATCACTAGGACGAACTTGGTTAAGAAGAGAAGATCTTCTTGCAAATCTAGCTCTGACTGATGAAGAGCAATGTTTACTCGCTGAATTCAAACAAGAATACAGTAACAAACTAAGCAATTAATATTTCAGTATAACTAGTAAGAGATAATATTATGAAAAATGCAATTATTCAGCAATTAGAACAAGAACAAATGAAAAAAGACATCCCGGCTTTTCGCCCTGGTGACACGGTTGAAGTAAAAGTATGGGTTGTTGAAGGTAACAAAAAACGTCTTCAAGCTTATGAAGGTGTTGTTATTGGTATTCGTAATCGTGGTTTGCACTCTGCATTTACAGTACGTAAGATTTCGAATGGTGAAGGTGTTGAACGAGTATTCCAAACTCACTCACCAATTGTTGATTCAATTACTGTGAAACGTCGTGGTCAAGTACGTCAGGCTAAACTATACTACTTACGCGAACTTCGTGGTAAAGCTGCTCGTATTAAAGAGCGACTTAATTAATTTTTTATTGTTTATCAATAAAAATATCAGATTAGGATGGTCACCTTCGTGGTGACCGTTTTTATATATAACAAAAAATTTCAACCTAACAATTATCGTTGGTAAATTAACGTAGTTTTTAAAATAATGAATATAAAAGGTGGGCTATGATTGACTATATTTTTGCAATTTTATCCACAACAGTAAAATTATTTGCATTAATGACACCACCTGCTGTCTTAAGCGCATTTTTAAGTGGTACAAAACAATATGATGAAGAACTTAAACGTAAGACCGCACTCAAAACATCTTGTGCGGTTTTCATCATTGGCATTGTACTATTCTTTTTTGGTAATACCATGTTTAGTGTTTTTGGCTTTACGCTTGATGCATTTCGAATTGGCTCAGGGGCCTTACTATTTATTACTGCTGTTTCACTCATGAATGATTCGCCTGAAAAAAACAAAATTAACAGTGATGACGATATCAGTGTAGTGCCCCTTGCAATCCCACTATGTATGGGACCTGCATCCATTGGTACTATTATTGTGATGGGGACAAGCTCAGTAGGATTTGCAGCCAATATGATCGGTGCTGTCTCTTTATTTATTGCTTCTTCTGGAATTTATGCAATGCTTTTATGTGCAAAAAGAATTGCCAAGGTATTAAAAAATACAGGGATTGCAATTTTATCAAAACTAACAGGACTGCTCATATCAGCAATTGCTGCACAAGTCGTTTTTACGGGTGTATCAGCTTTTCTAAAATGACTTGTATCAGAAAGGATTTCATCAAGATTATACCAAACAAACTCACTTAACTTAGTGCCTTAAAATAAATATAAATCACAAATAGTAAAAACATTAATAATCTGATTTAAAAAATTAAATGTAATCACCTAAACCGATTGATTAGGTGATTACAAACAAATTAATAAAACAATAAAATTAATCTAACGTATTTATTATTAAAGAATTTCGTTTCTTATAGAAAAAGTAAGAAACTAAAATAATTATTACTAAAACAACTTCTGATAATAAAATAAAATACCCTGACTCTCCAAACCAAACACCAATAATAATAACAATATTAACAATAATGGAAACCCCTGCAAGCCAAGGAAATAATGGTGATTTAAACTTTATCATCTCTTGGGGATATTTTCCGCTATTTACTCCCTTACGGAACTGATATTGACACCAAGCAATAATAATCCATGCAAAACATCCCACTTGCCCTGTTCCCGCTACTAAATAAATATACAATTTTTCAGCGGCAATATATTTCGAAAATAGTGAAACTAGCGCAATAATTGCAATAAATAAAATACCTTTTGTAGGCACACCTCGCCTATTTACATCTGAAAAATATTGAGGAGCAAGCTGATCTTGAGCCATAGACCACAGCATTCTTGAACTGGCATAAATTGCAGAATTAGCAGCCGATATTGCCGCACAAAAAATAACAAAAAGCATTAAATACGAAGCTATTGAAATTCCTGCTTTATTAAACACCCATACAAATGGGCTAATTTCAGAATGAACCGTTCCATATGGATAAACAAGGGCTAAAACAGCAATAGCCAGAACATAAAATAGAATAATGCGAAAAGCAACACCTGTAATAATTTTGGGTAACACAGACTGTGGAGATTGCGCCTCACCAGCTGCACTACCAATTAATTCGACGCCCTGAAAGGAATAGGTCACGATAGTCATACAAACCAATATGGCTAAGAAACCATTAGGAAACCACCCTTTTTCAGTTTTAAATGTTGGTAAGATATGCATTTCATTATATTGGTGATTAAGTAAATAAATTCCCACCCCAATAAATGCAATAATCGCAAGAACCTTAATAGTTGAAAACCAATACTCACTTTCTCCAAATGCACGAACAGAGGTTAAATGCACTGAGGTAAGAATAATTAGAATTAACAGACTAAAAAGATAAATAGGAATCGAAGGGAAGGTTTGGTGAGCAATCATTGAAGCAGCGGTTAAATCTGCCGCCATGGATAATACCCAACTAAGCCAATACAACCAACCGATGGTATAACTCCAAATCGGATTGGGTATAAACATCAACGCATAGTGTTGAAATGAACCTGCATGAGGAAATGCACAAGAAAGTTCACCTAAACATAACATTGTTGAAAGCATTATGCTTCCTGCCATTAAATAAGCAATAATTGTTCCTAATGGACCAACTGTGCTAAGTGGAGCTGCAATACCAATAAATAATCCAGTACCAATTGATCCACCTAATGAAATCATCAATAAATGACGATTTTTTAGGTTTTTCTTTAAATTACTACTGGGATAAGGGTTTTCTTGTGATTCAGATGTTGTCATATAAACCGCCTAATAATCAATAAAAACTGCTGGTTTCCCAGCAGCTAACACAATTAATAAATAAACCGTTTTTCTACACCATTTGTTTGGCAAGCCATAAGTAAGGCAGTGTAATCAAGTTCAAAACCAATAACATCGCCAACACGAAGTGTTTGAGTAACATCTTCAATATCAACAATAGTATGATCACTTGTTTGCCCTAAAACAGTAATCTTATCATTGATAGGCACGCAGCTTTCTGCTGGTACATCTTGCCGTCCAAAGGCAAGAAGTGCTCGTTTGCGTATACCGTTATCAACAAACGTTTTACTGTTTAAAAATGCATCCACACCTAACTCACCGACAGGAACCGTTGGCTTGCTATTGAGCTCAATAACTTGTGCGTATAATTTATACAAATCACTGCACGCTTTATCAACAGGCTTGCTTGAATGATGAAATTCATCCAGATATTTCATATCTACATACTCAATACCAAACTCATGCAATCCACCTATTCTTAAGTGATTCAACTCTTCAGGCCAAATACCTTTATCTAATAGGTGGTAGCTTGTACAATTACCTGCCGATAAATATTTAATTTTAATATTACAAGACTCTTCTACTTTACGCGCAATATGTAAAAAGTCCACTCCATTTTTTACTGTTGGTAAAACAGTACCATAGCAGTTGAAATTGGTGCCAAGCCCATAGAGCTCAACACCCGGTAAAGAAAGAATTAATTTGACCGTATCAATAATTTCATCAATATGTTCAAACCAAATACCTTCTCGTAAATCCCCCATATCAACCATTAATAAAACTTGATGAACTTTTTGTTGTTTAACGGCCTCATCAGAAAGTGCCTGAATTACTGCTTTTTCGCTGTTTAAGCTAATATCAGCATATCTAACAACATCACTAATTTCACTTAAACAAGGACTACGTAATAAGCAGGTTTTACAACCTAAAACATCTTTTAATTTCTTTAAATTGTATGTTCTTGATTCAGCAATCACATCAATACCGCCTTCAAGTACTGCTTTGGCCGTTTCAACACAACCATCAAAAACTTTATTAACCGCCATAACCTCAATGCCGTGTTTAGCTAATAGATCTTTTTCAACACGAGCATTATTTCTTAATTTGCGTAAATCAATTTCTAATATAGGTTTGTACATAACTTTACTCCTCTATATATTATTACTAATGCAAACGGTTACGTTTTTGGGCTCGATAATAAATCCATTCAGCTAAACCAATGGCAAGTACTGCACCACCAACAATTTTAGCAATATATTCGACATACCCCCCCATATCTATTTGCGCAGGTGGAATAAACACTAATACCACAGCAAATAGAGTAGATAAGAAACCAAGTGCTGGTAGCACAATTGGCAACACCTTACCCGGAATTTTAAAACTACGAGCAACATCTGGTTGAGTAATACGTAAACGATAATATGCAATAAACATCACTAAGTACGGAATAAAGTAACAAATTGTTGTTAACGCTGTTAACATCCAATATGCTGCAGCAATACTTGGTGACACAAAAGTTGAAAAACAAAGTACTGTAACAATAATGGCTTGAATAATTAACGCAAAGGCTGGCGTTTTATATACTGGATGTAAACGACCAATGCGTTCTCCAAGCAAATTATCTTCTTTTGATGCTTCTTGTAGCATATAAATCGGACCAACTAACCATGAGTTTATTTGTCCTAATGCACCAAAAAACAAACAAATTGCCATTACTGGTAATAACCAAGGCATATGTAATTCTTTAGCTGCGGCTTCCATTGCTTGCATAACACCCGCTACGATATCAGTATCGGCTGCTGGTAATAAAGTATTAATAGCCCATGAACCGACCATATAAATACCAACAATTACCACTGCTGAAACCAACATTGCTTTTGGAAAGTCTCGTTGTGGATCTCGTGTACGCCCTGCAATCATTGGAGCCACCTCAAGACCAGCAAATGCGAACATCATGCTAGATAGAAAAACAATAGTATCCCAACTACTTAAATCAGGTAACCAATCACTAACATGACTATAGCTTGTAGCCATAGGATGCCCTGTGAATAACCATACAACAGCTAATAGCACAATAATAGCGGCTGGAATAAATACACCAAACCATGCACTCACACTATTAATAATCTTAGTCCATTGCATCCCTTTAATATTCATCAGTGTTAAAATCCAGAATACCACCATAGAGCCAACACCAATAAATACTTGATTTTGAGCTAGCTCAGCACTAAACATATACCCAATTGCAGTAAAACCAAATTGCAACATTAACGGGAAGAAAAGAACGCAAGAGAACAAAAAGCAAACAACAACTATCCAACCAATACGTTTACCAAATGCTTCTTTTACCCAAACAAAAATTCCACCATCTTTTGGCCAACCGGTTGAAAGTTCGCCACAAACCATAGCTAATGGGAAGAAAAGACAAAATGCAGCAAGTAACCAAAGTACCATTGCAGACGCTCCATAAGGAGCAACATTTGGAATTTGACGCAAACTTAGTATTGCAATGACATTCATAAAAACAATGTCTTTAATACCAAGTAAACTTGAATCTTTAGAATCACTCATAATAACCTCACTTTATCATAACTGGAGCATCAAATGCTCCAGATATTGATGATTAATATATGTCGTATCCAACCATATCTTCGTAAGTGTCCTCACGGCGAATCAATCTATCCTTGCCTTCTTTATCTATCATTACAACAGAAGTACGAGGACGATTGTTATAAACAGTTTGGCTTTCGATGGTATAAGCACCAGCATCAAGGAAAGCAACAATATCACCGATTTGAGTGTTTTTTGGCATTAAGAATTCTTCACCTTTAACACCAACATGGAAATAGTCACCACCATCACATAAAGGACCAGCCAATTTGATGTACTCATCATGTGTTTCATTGATTTTTGAAGCATTATAAACATAGAAGAACCAATCAAAATGTTGACTATCAGATAGCACACTATAACCAGCATCAACAAATTTCCACTCAACATGCTCTTCAATATTGCCATCTAAATCATAATTGGTTTTACGTTTTTCACAGGCAACTTCAGTTACAAGCACACCTGCTGAGCCTGTTACTTTACGACCTGGCTCAATACAGATTTCAACATCAGTGCGCCATTTGTGTACTTCACTAATAACAGCATCAGCAAAATCTTGTGCAGTAATACCTGCATACATATTATCTTCTAATGGATTACCATTTTCTTCATCATATTTATAAGGAACAGGGATCCCCCCACCTACGTTGATTAAATCAAATTTAATACCAAGCACTTCTTCTAAGCGACGTGATTCATCAACTAAAACTTTCGTAGCTTTAGCAAAAGGCTCTGATTCTGGAACCTGATCACCAACGTGCATATGTAAACCGCGCAGATGAACATATGGCATTTCTAAAATACGACGACATGTTTCTTCTGCTTGTTCTAAATCGATACCTGATTTAGCATGATAAGCAGTGACTAATTCTGCGTGAGTTGCTGACGGAACATTTGGTTCAACACGCACACAAACATTTGCTACCTTTTTCAAACGCCTTGAAATCTCATCAATAATATCAAGCTCATATAAGCTATCTACGTTGATAATATAAAGATCATTTTGAATAGCAAACTCTAAATCCACTGGTTTTTTAACAACACCATTAAACACAATTTGGCTACCAGGGAAACCGATATCTAAACATTTACGCACTTCAAACATTGAGTTCGCTTCGGCGTAAATACCCGCATCTTTAATCGCTTTAAGCACCCCCATTACTGAACAAGTTTTTGATGCATAGAAAATTTTTGTTTTTGGATGAGCTTTAAATGCCTCTTTAATTTCTTGCACATTACGATCAATTTCCTTTTCAGAAAACACATAAAAAGGCGTTGGATATTTTTTGGCTAACTCTTCTAAATTAACACCATCAAAACATAGTTTGCCACTTTGAGCGCTAAAACGACGATCTTTAGTTACAAGATCAGTGCGTATTTTGTTATAATTTGACATAATTTTGTCGGACATATAGCCTCCAGTAAATGATTACATAAAAAATAAGTAAAATGGCTTCTCACTTGTTTTGCAATCAGCATGCCAACTTTAAAAACAAAAATAATCAATACATTAACAAATAAAGCGCAAGTAAAAATTTAGTCATTTAATATAAAATCCATTTTTATGACAAAAATTTGTCATTTTTATATGATAATTAACAGGCGTTTAAATTAAACAAAGCTAAATATAACAAATCACCCTAGTTCAAAAGGCACGAATATCATGACAATCGACCCTGAATTATTACAATCATTGGAAATATTTAAACATTTTTTTGATTTAATCCATCAACCAATGGCGATTATTGATAAAGAAGGCAAATATGTTTATTACAATCAGGAAAGTGCTGAACTTGATGGTTACCCTATAGAACAAGCTATAGGAAAACCAATGCTTAAAGTTTATCCCAAGATGCGAAAAGAAGACAGTACAATGTTGCAAGCCCTACAACATGGGAAAGAATATCAAAACAATTACCAAAGCTATTATAACCATGTAGGTAAACTTGTTGATTATATGCACACAACAGTTCCTCTTTATAACAAAAATCAAAAAATTATCGGCGCAATAGAAATAGGTCGAAATTTATCTACTGTTAGGCAATTGCAAGACCAAGTATTCAAGCTCAATAGCAAGTTATATCAAAATAAAGAACAACCATTACCAGAAATTGTTTTTGTATCAAAAACAATGCAAGAGATTATCGATCAAACTAACATCTTGGGAGCAAATGATGTTCCAGTATTAATAGTTGGCGAAACAGGAACAGGTAAAGAGCTATTTGCTCGTTTAATCCACCAAACAAGCCAACGCCGTGACAAAGCATTTATCTCGCTCAACTGTAGTGCGCTACCAACCACACTGATTGAAAGTACCCTATTTGGTACGGTCAAAGGCGCATTTACGGGTGCTGAAAACCGACAAGGTTATTTAGAACTAGCTAACGGAGGCACATTATTCCTTGATGAATTAAATGCTATGCCTCTTGAAATGCAAAGTAAATTATTACGATTCTTACAAGAAAAAACCTACTGGCAATTAGGTGGTAATAAAGAAATACATTCAGATGTTCGTATTGTTGCTGCCATGAATGAACCACCTACAGAACTATTAAAAACAGGAAAAATGAGAAGCGATCTATTTTTTCGCTTAAACGTTGGTTTAATAAAACTCCCCGCTTTGCGCGACAGAACAGAAGACATTCCAGTGTTAGCACGCTATTTTATTGATAAACATAAAAACGACGTCAATGTCGTAATTAGTGGTATCAGTGAACATGCACTACAACAATTAATATCAGCCCCTTGGCCCGGTAATGTCCGTATGCTTGAAAATACAATTGTCAGAAGTATGGTATTACAAAACGAACCGGGTGAATTACAGAATATTGTCCTTGATGAAGATCTATTCGATCTTAATAGTTCATCTTCTCAAAACGATGATATCAATAAACCAGAAAATTTATCTATCAACACATCTACTGATGAAAACAACTTAATTGAACAAGTTGAAAACTATGAACGACAACTCATCATTAACGCATTAAATCAAGCCAACGGCAAAATTATAACGGCGGCAAAACTATTAAACATTTCACGCACAACGTTACAATACAAAGTAAAAAAATACCATATTCAAATGGGCGTAATTAATTAAACGATCGAGCACAAGCAAATGCACTACTCCATGCCCATTGAAAATTATAGCCACCTAACCAGCCTGACACATCGACAACCTCACCAATAAAATAGAGGTTGGGGTGTGTTTTAACTGCCATAGTTTTGGAAGACAACGCATCAGTACTTATACCACCAAGAGTCACCTCCGCAGTACGATAACCCTCAGTCCCATTTGGAGTAATATGCCAATGTGTTAAAGCATTATACAAGTCTTGCTGTTGTTTGGGATTAAGTTGCTTAACTATTATATCGTTTATCAAATTGAGTTGTATTAACACCTCAACAAGCCTTTTAGGTAAAACCTGTGCTAAACAATTTTTTATAGTTTGATTACGATTCTGCTCTAATAATGGTTTAAACGATGATTCGAATGTGAAATCAGGTAATAAATTAATAGTAATTGACTCTCCAGCCTGCCAATAGCTTGATATTTGCAAAATAGCTGGTCCTGAAATTCCTCGATGAGTAAATAATAGATTCTCCTTAAAACTAACTCTTTCATTAGAAACTTCAACAGCAACAGCAATACCTGACAAGGTTGATAATATATCAAGTAAAGGTTTATGTAACGTGAACGGTACTAATCCTGCTTTGACTGGTATCACTGGAATAGCCAATTTTTCGGCAATTTTATAGCCAATTGAGGTCATGCCAAGGGCAGGCATCGATAAGCCTCCCGTAGCAATAATAAGATTATCACTATCAATAATGCCTTGAGAAGTATGTAATTTAAATCCTATTTTATCACTGCTAATATCTTCAACCTGAGTCTGCATCATAAAATGAACATGCCCTTTTTGACACTCGTTTAATAGCATATCAACAATATCTTGTGCTGAATTATCACAAAATAATTGCCCATGATCTTTTTCATGGTAAGCAATACCATACTGATTTACTAATTGAATAAAGTCCCACTGAGTAAATTGTTTCAAAGCTGATTTACAAAAATGAGGATTGCAAGAAATATAATTACTAGGTTCAACCATTAAATTAGTAAAATTACATTTACCACCACCAGACATTAGAATTTTGCGTCCTAACTTTTTACCATTATCAATCACAGTAACATCATACCCCTTTTGCCCCAGTAAACCTGCGCAAAAAAGCCCAGCGGCACCAGCACCCACAATCGTAATTTTAGTTTGCATGATTAATAGATCAAAAATAAAAGATAACAAATAAAAGATAACAAATTATAACAGTATACAATTGTCACTCATAGTTATAGGATAATAACAGCAGATTTTATACTCAAACACATAGTTACCTGAAACTTTTTAACAAAAAAGAAAAAGAATTTATATCTCATTTTTTAAAACCAAATTTGAAAACAACTCCCTAACTTATAAAAAAATAAATCATAAAGGTAAATATTACTATTAGCTTTATTAATAACATTTATATAACTTATTAAAATATCGACTTATAAATAATATTTGTTAAGCCAACATTCTTTTTATTTTTCATTCAATTATAAAGGTATGGTTATGCAATTTTTATAAAAGGAGGGTAAATATATCAAAATAATCTTTATTACTTATTTAAACTTAATTAGTAGTAAAAAGCTTGTATTGTTGAAATAATTAACTAATTGATTTTAATAATATATTGATAAACCAGCGACAACTATCACCGATTTATCATTTTTAATATCTTTATAGTATTATTCTATCTTCTTATCCGCTCTTTTTTATTCGCATTTTATTAAAAAATAGATAAGCAGATATAGCAACAACAAAATTTCCTAGTGCAGCAAATATCGTTACAACATTAAGAGCAAAATAGTTAAATAAAATAAATCCTGTCAAAATTGCACCAATTGCCGCACCAAAAGTATTAATCGCATAAAGGTGTCCAGTTGTTTGACCAATATTTTTCCAAAACTGTGCTATATAAGTAATTAAAATTGGAAGTGTTGCTCCCATCAAAAGGGCTGGAATAAGCACCAATAAGAAATTAACAATTGCAACAACAATTAAATTGTAAACAATAAAGATATCACCGACGAATAAAATAAGTTGATAACTAATTATTCCAAATAAACCAATTCCAAATTCACTAAAACAAAAAAACTGTAGTGCTTTATTTGGGTATTTATCAACAATTTTCCCTCCTCCAAGAGCACCTAAACCAAGTCCTAACATAAATGCCGATACAATGATTGCCACAGAATCAACATCAGAACCAAAAGCCGAATAAAGAGCTCGTTGCCAAGCAACTTGATAAGTTAAGCCACTCATTCCAGAAATAAAAAATAGCGTGCTTAATAGTAGTGATTGTTTCTTACTTAACATAAAAGCGTCCTTAATTATTTCTCAAAAAACCATATTTATATTCAGTTATCATATTACTATCGGTAATAATTTCCGTATCTCGTCCTAAGTTATAAAGCTTTTCAACTTCATCTAGACTTAACAGTTTGGTTGCTAATGTTTTTTGGTAAGCACCGTTTTTAACTTGTTTAGACGCTTCATTAAACAATGGTTTGCCATCTAAAACCAACTTATCAAGGCGATTTTTAGCAACATTGTCATCGATGTTAATCTCTGAATCCGAGGCATAAATAAAGCCCATAGTGCCCCAATAAGCATGTTTAAATACCGATTGTGCCGTTTTTAATGTATCTAGCGAACGAGTACTATTAAATGCCAAAATACCATTAGGATTTAATGAATTATGTAATATATTCATCATCTCTTGCGATAATAGATTGGTTATTCCTGAACGCCAATGGTAAGTAGTATTCATGATAATTAAATCATATTTTTTATCACTATTTCGTTTAAGCCAACGTCGACCGTCATCAATATAGATATTAATTCTATGATCATCTAGTATTGGAGAAACAACTGGGTATTGTTTAATAATATCCAAGTAACCTTTATTAATTTCAATGGCGTCAATCGTTTCTAATGTAGGAAAACTTGATAAAGCACGCGTCCAAGCCCCACCACTAACACCAATAACCAGCGCTTTTTTAGGATTTGGATGAATTGCCGCTAATAGATAAAGCCGATTTAAGTCATTTATATCATTATCTGGATCTATATTTAAAATACCATCATACATTCGGTTTCCTAATACAATATTTTTCCTTCCATCCTTATTGTCATTGGCGATATGAATTACACCATAGCGATTTTCAATATAAGAACTGATAGATATGTCTTGTCCTAGGCTATCTCTGAAAATATAATCAGTGTGTTTATCGACTAAACAAAAGCAACCTATACCAAGTATAGCAAAGGCAGAAACAGAAACTGCCGATTTTTTAGTTATCATCAAGCCACCTGATAAGATACAAACAATACCTATTAGAATAAACATTGATGAAATAGAAATATAACAAGGAGAACACCACCAATTAATAAACTCCCCAGTGTTGAGCCAATAATATTAAAGAAATAGACTTTAGAAACTGAAGCACCAACTTTTCCATTGGCTATATTCGTCCCTAAATGGTGCACAATTGGAAATAGTATTGCCTTTAAAGCTGCAACGACAAATATTAAAATACAACATATCAGTACACATTCAATTAAACTATTTGGTTGATTTATGCTTTGAATAATGAATGGAATCAATATATCAATAAAACCAGCAAAAATTAAAACCATTCCTCCGACCAATTGTAGGTTCGAATAGCGTGTACAAATTGCTTTACCTAGATTTGCACCAAAAGCAATACCTAATAGAAAAAAGAACAGTACAAGTGCAAAAGCATAGGGAGCACCACCTAACATAAAGCTAACGATTCTAAACCATAGCATTTCTTGACCTAAGCTCATCAATCCAACTAAAAGCGAAATGCACCAAGCAAAATATTTCATAATGATTTTCCTACTCATTAATTAATATATAATTAATTGCTAATATTTTAGACGAACATTTATTTTACATCAAATCAACCTAGGTATAAACGTAATACAAACCACCATTAGTTTTATTAATAATGCTATATTTGGAAGATTGACTTATAAATAATATTTATTTGACCAAAAACTAATTTTTGATTAACTTCACACGCAATATGGAATTAAAGCCTATTCCTTCTTAAATTATAAAACGATGAATTAGAGGCAATGATATGTTATATAACCAGCATCATGAAAAAGATAACTGTGGATTTGGTTTAATTGCTCACATTGAAGGGCAACCAAGTCATAAAGTGGTGCGTACTGCAATTCACGGACTTGCCAGAATGCAACACCGTGGTGCCATTTTATCAGACGGTAAAACTGGCGATGGTTGTGGTCTTTTATTACAAAAACCTGATCGATTTTTTAGATTAGTGGCACAGGATGCGGGCTGGCGATTAGCGGCTAATTACGCCGTTGGTATGTTGTTTTTGAGCCAAGACGAAAAAGAAGCTCAAATTAGCCGTGATATTGTCGAAGAAGAATTAGCCAATGAAACCTTATCCATTCTAGGTTGGCGTGAAGTACCAATTGATAAAAGTGTGCTTGGTGAAATTGCCCTATCATCATTACCTAAAATTGAACAAGTCTTTGTTAATGCGCCCGCTGGATGGACTAAAATTGATTTAGAACGCCGTCTATACATGGTGCGCCGTCGAATTGAAAAACGAGTACAAGACGATACATTTTACGTTTGTAGCTTCTCAAATCAGGTCAATATCTATAAAGGCTTATGTATGCCTAAAGATTTACCGCGATTCTATCTAGATTTGGCTGACATCCGAATGGAAACAGCAATTTGTTTATTCCATCAACGTTTTTCAACCAATACTGTTCCTCGCTGGCCATTAGCGCAACCTTTTCGACATTTAGCTCATAATGGTGAAATCAATACTATTGAAGGTAATAGACAATGGGCTCAAGCACGTTCCTATAAATTTAAAACGCCACTCATTCCGGACTTACAAGATGCGGCACCTTTTGTTAATGTCACTGGTTCTGATTCAAGTTCATTAGATAACATGCTTGAATTATTTCTTGTAGGAGGAATGGATATTGTACGAGCCATGCGCTTATTGGTTCCACCTGCATGGCAAAATAATCCTGACATGAACGAAGATCTGCGTGCTTTTTTCGACTTCAACTCAATGCATATGGAACCTTGGGATGGTCCTGCCGGTATTGTAATGTCTGACGGTCGTTATGCCGCATGTAACTTAGACCGTAACGGATTACGTCCTGCACGTTATGTAATAACGACAGACAAACTCATTACCTGTGCATCCGAAATCGGTATTTGGGATTATCAACCTGACGAAGTCGTCACTAAAGGACGCGTTGGTCCAGGTGAATTGCTAGTT
Organism: Gilliamella sp. Bif1-4; assembly: GCF_001690535.1. Taxonomy (NCBI): domain Bacteria; kingdom Pseudomonadati; phylum Pseudomonadota; class Gammaproteobacteria; order Orbales; family Orbaceae; genus Gilliamella; species Gilliamella sp. Bif1-4. Next base: position 67,499 of record NZ_LZHC01000057.1, read on the forward strand.
ATAGACACTGAAGAAGGTCGCATTTTACAATCGTCTGAAACAGACAACGATTTACAAAAACGTCATCCATATAAAGAATGGATGGAAAAAAATGTTAAAAGACTGATCCCTTTTGAAAACCTACCTGATGATCACATTGGCTCTCGATATTATGACGATATCTTGCTAGCAGCTTATCAAAAACAATTTGGTTATAGTGCTGAAGAGCTAGACCAATGTATTCGAGTGTTAGGTGAAAACGGTCAAGAAGCCACCGGCTCAATGGGCGATGACACACCATTTGCGGTACTATCAACAAGGCCTCGCTCTATTTATGATTATTTCCGTCAAAAATTTGCTCAGGTAACAAATCCGCCTATCGACCCACTACGCGAATCACACGTTATGTCACTTTCAACCAGTATTGGTCGTGAAATGAACGTGTTTGCCGAAGCAGAAGGTCAGGCGCATCGTGTTGCGTTCAAATCCCCTGTTTTGGTCTATTCAGATTTTAAACAATTAACAGCATTAGAATCACGTTATTACAAATCAGAAGCCTTAGATATCACTTATGAAATCGATGGTAGCCTGCGCGATGCCATTGAACAATTATGTGGTGATGCTGAAGCAAAAGTTCGCAATGGCACGGTATTATTGATTTTATCAGATAAAAATATAGCACCTGATCGCTTACCAATTCCTGCGCCTATGGCAGTTGGAGCTGTTCAGCAACGCTTAGTTGAAAAAAACTTACGTTGCGATGCTAATATCATTGTCGAAACCGCAAGCTGCCGTGACCCACATCAATTTGCGGTACTTCTTGGTTTTGGTGCAACCGCAATTTACCCTTATTTAGCCTACGAAATCTTAGGCCAAATGGTCGATAATAGCACAATAAACAAATCTTACCGTGAAACCATTCTTAATTACCGCAATGGAATTAACAAAGGCTTATATAAAATCATGTCAAAAATGGGCATTTCAACTGTCGCCTCTTACCGCTGTTCAAAACTATTTGAAGCAGTTGGCTTAAATAAAGAGGTTGTTGAACTTTGTTTCCAAGGGGTTACTAACCATATTAATGGTGCGAATTTTGATGATTTTGCACAAGACCAATTTAACTTATCGAAAAGTGCATGGCTGAAAAGAAAACCATTAGAACAAGGTGGATTACTTAAATATGTTCATGGTGGTGAATATCATGCTTATAATCCTGATGTAGTACAGTCACTACAAAAAGCTGTCAATAATGGCAATTATGAAGATTACAAACGCTATGCCGATATCGTCAACAACCGCCCTATTGCCACCTTGCGTGATTTATTAAAGCTCAATCCACCTGAAAACGCAGCTATTCCACTTGATCAAGTCGAACCAGAAGAATCACTGTTCAAACGCTTTGACTCGGCAGCCATGTCAATTGGTGCGCTAAGCCCTGAAGCACATGAATCCCTTGCCGAAGCAATGAACACGCTCGGTGGTTTTTCAAATTCAGGCGAAGGAGGTGAAGATCCAGCTCGCTACAACACCATAAAAGTATCACGCATAAAACAAGTTGCATCAGGTCGTTTTGGTGTAACACCAAGTTACTTAATGAGTGCCGATGTTATTCAAATCAAAGTAGCACAAGGAGCAAAACCGGGGGAAGGTGGTCAGTTACCTGGCGACAAAGTCACACCATATATTGCTAAATTGCGTTTTTCTGTACCGGGTGTCACACTTATTTCACCACCACCTCATCACGACATTTACTCGATTGAGGATTTGGCACAATTAATATTTGACCTAAAACAGATTAACCCTAATGCCATGATTTCGGTTAAATTAGTATCAGAGCCAGGCGTTGGCACAATCGCAACTGGAGTTGCTAAAGCCTATGCCGACTTAATTACCATTTCAGGCTATGATGGTGGAACAGGCGCCAGCCCATTAACTTCAGTCAAATATGCTGGTTCTCCTTGGGAATTAGGGTTGGTTGAAACTCAGCAATCATTAGTCGCCAATGGGTTACGTCACAAAATACGTTTACAAGTAGACGGTGGTTTAAAAACGGGCACTGATATTGTCAAAGCAGCTATTTTAGGTGCTGAGAGTTTTGGATTTGGAACAGGACCAATGGTTGCCTTAGGTTGTAAATATCTGCGTATTTGCCACCTTAATAACTGTGCAACGGGTGTTGCAACGCAAGACGAAAAACTGCGTAGCGAACATTATCATGGCCTGCCAGAAAAGGCGATAAACTATTTCCGCTTTATTGCACGTAACACGCGAGAAATTATGTCCGAGCTAGGTGTCAGTCGTATCGTCGATTTGATAGGACGCACCGATCTGTTATTAGAACTTGATGGCATCACAGCAAAACAACAAAAACTTGACCTATCAGGACTGCTCGAAACAGCAAAACCTATTGATGGCAAACCAGTTTATTGTATTGAAGACAATAAACCATTTGATAAAGGTGTGCTAAATAAAGAGATCATCACACAAGCACAACAATTTGTTGATAATCGCCAAAGCCAAAGCCTCTATTTTGATATACAAAATACTGATCGCTCTGTGGGTACTAGTTTATCTGGCTATATTGCCAAAAAATATGGTGACCAAGGTCTTGTTGCTGATCCTATTTCGCTTAACTTTAACGGCACTGCGGGTCAAAGTTTTGGTGTTTGGAACGCTGGAGGTGTGGACTTAACACTCACAGGCGATGCCAATGATTATGTTGGTAAAGGCATGGCTGGCGGTCGTATTGTGATTCGACCACCGCAAGGCTCAGCATTTTTAAGCCATGAAGCAACCATTGCCGGTAATACCTGCTTATATGGTGCAACTGGAGGAAAACTCTTTGCCGCTGGACGTGCTGGAGAACGATTTGCGGTACGTAATTCTGGTGCAATAACTGTTGTTGAAGGCATTGGAGACAATGGCTGTGAATATATGACAGGCGGTATTGTCTGCGTATTAGGCAAAACAGGAGTTAACTTTGGTGCAGGTATGACAGGTGGTTTTGCTTATATTTTAGATGAAGATAGTGATTTCCATAAACGCATAAATAAAGAGTTAGTGGAACTATTGTATGTTGCTGATTACTCAATTCACGAAGAACATTTACGTGGTTTAATAATGGAGCACGCTCAACTTACCCATTCATCACGTGCGGAAGAAATTTTGGCTAATTGGGATGATTATTCAAAACAATTTGTATTAGTCAAACCAAAATCAAGTGATGTAACAGCGCTACTTGGGCACCGCAGTCGCTCATCAGCAGAACTACGCATTCAAGCACAGTAAGGAGAACACGAAAATGAGTCAAAATGTTTATCAATTTATCGATTTACAACGTGTTGATCCGCCTAAAAAATCGTTAAACATTCGCAAAATTGAATTTGTTGAAATTTATGAAGGATTTTCTGCTCCACAATCACAAGCACAGGCTGATCGTTGCCTTGCTTGTGGCAACCCATATTGTGAATGGAAATGCCCTGTTCATAACTATATTCCCAATTGGTTAAAACTGGTTAATGAAGGCAAAATATTAGAAGCGGTTGAACTCTCACATCAAACCAACAGCCTGCCTGAAGTTTGCGGTCGAGTTTGCCCACAAGATCGCCTTTGCGAAGGCTCTTGTACTTTAAATGCTGAATTTGGCGCAGTTACCATAGGTAATATAGAGCGTTATATTACTGATGAAGCATTTAGAATGGGTTGGAAACCTAATTTATCAAACGTTGAAAAAACAGGATTGAAAGTTGCGGTTATTGGTGCTGGCCCTGCTGGCCTTGCTTGTGCCGATGTCTTAGTCCGCAATGGAGTAACGCCAGTTGTGTTTGACCGTCACCCTGAAATTGGCGGACTACTCACCTTTGGCATCCCAGCGTTTAAACTTGATAAAGAAGTATTAATAAACCGAAGACATATTTTTACTGAAATGGGCATTGAGTTCCGTCTAAATACTGAGGTCGGTAAAACGGTACAATTAGCCGACTTAATCAACGAATTTGATGCAATTTTTGTGGGAGCGGGCACTTATCAATCAATGCGAGCAGGTCTTCAAAACGAAGATGCCAACGGCGTTTATGATGCCTTACCATTTTTAATTGCCAACACTAAACACATAATGAAACATGCACAAACCCAAGATACCCCGTACATTGACATGAAAAACAAACGTGTTGTGGTATTAGGTGGTGGTGATACTGCAATGGACTGTGTACGAACATCTATCCGTCAAGGTGCAACTGAAGTTACTTGTGCTTATCGACGAGACGAAGCCAACATGCCGGGCTCAAAACGAGAAGTCAAAAATGCCAAAGAGGAAGGCGCAAAATTTCAATTTAATGTCCAACCATTAAGCATAGAAATTAATAACACAGGACAAGTAACAGGCATAAAAATGGTAAGGACAGAACTAGGCGAACCAGATGAAAAAGGACGACGCTCGCCAGTAATTATCGAAGGTTCTGAATTTATTCTTCCTGCCGATGCAGTAATTATGGCTTTTGGATTCAAGCCACATGCCATGCCTTGGCTTGCTCAGCATGGTGTCGAATTTGACCCACAAGGCAAAATCATCGCACCCGAAGCTAACAGCTACCAAACCACCAATCCAAAAATCTTTGCTGGTGGCGATGCTGTCCGTGGCTCTGATCTAGTTGTTACCGCCATCAGCGAAGGTCGCAAAGCGGCTGAAGGTATCTTAGATTACTTAGAGGTTTAATGACTATCTTACTTTCAATCAAAATTACTTTAAATAAAAAACAAGCCCGCTTTAAAACAGCGGGTTTTTAATGATTCGAGTTTTTATCTTTAATTTTAGTAGCTCAGATTTAATCTAACAGATACTTATTACTCATTAGCATCCATTTCAACAAAATCGAGTTAACTTGTTGTAATATTATATGCTTCTTCTATTTGCATAATAAATAAAAAACAGTAGAATCAGCGCTTTTAATATTATAGTTACACTAAAAAATTAACGTTACATCAATTATCTACTGCATCAAATATGAACAATATTTATTAAAAACATGTTAGAAAATGCATTTGATAAAAATATCATAGTAACAAGTATCATAGAATAAAAATTAATAAAATTACCAAAAGAAGCATTAATTATTAACAAAAACATAAGTTAATTATAAAATGGAGATAGTATGAAAAGTAAAGGCGTTGCATATTTATTATGGTTTTTCCTTGGAGTATGGGGAGTCCATCGCATGTACTGTGGTAAATGGATTACAGGCTTCATTTGGTTTTTTACTGTTGTTTTATTTGGTATTGGATGGTTTTTAGATCTATTTCTAACTAGCGGTATGGTTGACTATGCTAACTGTATCTACAAAAGTAAATATAATCTATCTCCAATTAACAACATGAATCAAACTCAAGCATCAACTAATACTATAAATCAAAAAAATGTATAAATGTTTATGTAAAATAATCTTCTAAAAAACATATAAGGCGATTACACACTAATCGCCTTATTTTTTGTTTTAAGTTCACCTTTGCGGTATTAATTGTATTTTTGAATATATTCAGTATAATATCTCTTCAAATTATTCAACCCCCACAACGCTTTCTAACAATAAATAGAATAAATAAAATAAATTATAAAAAGGCGGTTTGCATGAATTATTGGAGATAAATTTGTTAAGTACTATTGTGCTATTAATCAAGCAATGGATGCGAAATGTTAAAACAAGTTTAAACCAACTCAAAACAAGCATTTTTTTAAACCCAAACAAACTCAACATAAATAAAGAATTAGACAAAATCGAATCTGACGAGCTCCAAGATTTTGACTTTCAAAAAAAACAAAATTTTACAACACCTATAAATCAATTTAACGCCAGCGATTTTTTAAATCTATGCGAACACGATATAAACCAAAAATTAAATGTAGAGTATCCAAATAAATCTGTGAGTTTTGATTTTGGATATAGTATAAGTACATGGATTGATAATAACGGTAAATTGGAATGTAGTTTTCGTGATAGTATTTGTACTGATGTCATAATTTGGTTAAAACAAGCTGGTAAACTTATAAAAGTTGATAGTGAAACAATCGAAAAAACAAAAGATTAAAATTTAAAGTGTAGGAAAACGTCGAGTTATTTATACTTCATGATTAAAATAATCCGCTAAAAACTCATAAAGTGTTTTTCCTAAAATTGCTTTATGCGGTTTAACGGTATTATAAAAATTAATAAAGCATTTGAGCTTTTGTTTTCTCTCTTTTGCATCACTAAATATTTGTTGATTGTGCTACATATTCATTCAAAATTAGTATCACCCTTTTCGGCTTCTCCATTGGTTTTTGTAATTTTTTTCAACTTTAACCAGACGTTTAATACCATAACGAATGGTTTTATAACGTCCATTCTTACTGGTTAATGGAACAAAAAGCTTCAATCGGGCTTTCTTTAGTACGTTATAAATGGTCTTACGCCTGACCATAAAGCGTTTAGCCAAATCAATGACTGTTATTTTTTCTTTATGATATAGGTGCTATATCTCTTACCTGTAAAATATTGGTTAGAAAATAGAAACATGTAATAATTGATGTATTATAGAAATAGATGACAAAACTAAGTGTCACCTATGGCGATTAAACATATAAAGTTTAATAGGTTCTAAAATAATTAATAGACTCCATCTAATAAAAAAATTACTTTATTGAAATTATTATATATTTCTTTGAAAAATACTGATTCGGTTTTTAACTAACATTATTTCTACAAAAAACCTTCTTCTTTAAATGTGGCAAGTACTTCGTGCCCTTTTTCAGAAAGCTCCATTTTTTTAAATAAATAATAGGCCTGTTTTGTGGAGTCATTGATATATCTTCTGGATACTTTATGAAAGAATCTAATGCTTCATCAGGATTATAATCATCTTCACTTTTAATAATCATTGATAAAAATGCATCAAACGGATTTTCAAACAAACTTCAGATTAGTATTTGTTCTAGATAACCATTTTTCACAAGCATGTCAAAATAGAGAGATCATTAACTTCATGATCCCAATAATAAACTTCGCCATTTGGGCTTAAGCAAAGTAGATCGCCATAGTTAGGCGCTGCTACGAAAAAATAATTTTCAGGTATTCTATTTAAATATGTATCGTTAGTAGCCAATAGATCTTCTCTAGATTCCTTTGAAAAACACAAAATGACCTCTAATGGCAATGATTCTCCATCACAATCAATACCGTAGTCGAAATTAACCTCGGTATCAAAAACAACTACATTATATTTTTCAAAAAATCAACATAAGAATTGTTTAAATCTATTTTTAACTGTAACTTTGAAATACGTTTATCAATGTTTTTTGGTACATTGTATTTTGATTTAAGGATTCTAACTCCTAAAATATTACATGGTGCATTATGTAATGATAGAAAACAAAAATTTAATCGATTTATTAATACAGCTAAAACCCATAAAGTAATTTCGGGAAAAATGCCTTATGAGTTTTTAGGAGATTACTTTAATAATGAAGTGTAAATAACCCATTGTTTTTCTAAAGCTAATGATCTATTAGTGACATTTTTACCAGTTCTTTTATTGCTGCTCTTAGGAGTACTTAGTTTTTGCAAATACAACTTTCTCAGATGTCGATTTTCGTGATATTAGGATTATCCTAGGTAATATGCCAAAATGGTTTAATAAAGATATTATTATGGATATTTTTTATAAACCATTTTAATTCTTTAGCTGCTAACAAAAAAACCATAAGCAACAAACACACTAAGAATAATAATTGTTGAAACTGCAATGGTTACCATTCTTTTTATTTTATATTTTTTCATTTCACCAAGAAAAAGTTCTCTATTTTTATTTTTACTATAGTAATAATAATATATTGGCAAACCAATTAAAGTCAGTACGATAGAAACAATACCATTTATGGTTTGGTAAACTAACATACCGTAAATAACATAAGCCGCCCCTAGCATTGCAATGATAGGAATTATTGGATAACCAATAACTTTATAAGGTCTATGTACATCTGGGTATTTTTTTCGAGCAACCATCACTCCAATAAACGTTAGTAAATAAAATACCCAAATTGAAAACATTGAGATTTCTGATAAGCGATCTGCATCAAGAAGCGTTGAATATAAAAAAGAAAAAATAACTAAAACAATAATCGCATTAACTGGTGAACGGCTATCATCATCAATAGTACTTAAATAACGTGCACCAATAATAGTTCCCCGCTCAGCCATACTAAATATAGTACGAGATAGCGTCATAATATATCCATTAATTCCGCCAAGAATCGAAACCATAATACCAACAGCAACTAAATTGCCCCCAAAATGCCCAAACATCCGTTGTGAAGCAACGGATGATGCTTCATGACCTAGTGAAATCATCTCTTGGACAGGAAAAATTTTAAATAATGCAATATTAATACAAGCGTAAACAACTACAAGAAAAATAATGCCAAAGATAATTGCTTTAGGTAATACTTTTGATGGATTATTAATCTCACCAGCTACTGATGCAACTTGTGCCCAACCATCATAAGCAAAGAGAGTTGCAAGGATAGCTACTGCAAAAGGAGCATATGATTCCACACCTTGCCCACTAGCAGTGAATAATGCGACTTGGCCATTACCTTCACATAATCCAAATATAGCCAATAACAATATAGGAATAAGTTTACAAACTGTAGCTATCGTCTGTAAATAACCGGCTTCTCTAATACCAATAGCATTAATAAAGGCAATAAAACCCAAAACACCAGCACTTACCGCCATTCTATAAGCATCATCAATACTAAATAATAGACAAAATACTGAACTAAAATATCCAACCAACGCTCCAACTAATGAAGGAGCAAAAATAACTGTCATCATCCAACCATAGAGATGAGAAATTTTGGTACCATATATTTTTTCTAAATAAACCAACATCCCTCCTGTTTTTGGGAACATTACACCTAATTCACAAAGAGTTAATCCGCCACAAATAGAAATGGCGCCACCTATTATCCACGCTAATAACGCATAATTATAATCACCAGTAACTTCTAATACTGATGGTGGTTTCATAAAAGCTCCTGCACCTAAAACCATTCCAACGACTAGTGATAATGCAGAAACTAAACCAAGATCCTTGCGCAAGTTATTCTCTAAATTGTGATCTGCCATAAAGTTCCTCTTAAAACATATAAAATTAACGGCGAAATTTCGTTATGATAGGGAATTATTTATAAAACACAAGGAAGATTAGTATTGTTTATATAAAAAACTTAATAAATAACATCTTGATTTATAAAAAAAGCCAGCATATAGCCAGCTTTTTGAATTACAAGTAGGGTTAACTTATTTAGTCTTCTTCATTTTCATATCTACAACCATACGACCTCGAATTTTACCTGCTTTCATTTCGTCGATCATGTCATTGATATCTTCCAATGGTCTTTTTTCAACTATCGGCACGACCTTACCTTCTGCACTAAACTGAAATGCTTCTGCTAAATCTTCACGAGTTCCAACCAATGAACCTAAAACTTGAATACCATCTAACACGGTTTTAGGAATACTTAAATCCATATTTTCTGAAGGCAAACCTAATGCAACCACACGCCCTAAAGGCCGAACTGAATTAATAGCTTGATTGAATGCTGTTTTAGTCACAGAAGTTACAACAACACCGTGCACTCCACCTCCAGTGTGTTCTTTAATATAAGCTCCCACATCCTCAACTTTTTTAGGATTAACGACCAAATCAGCACCTAGTGTTTTACATAATTCTAATTGGCTATCGCTGTTACTAATAGCAACCACTTTATTATTAAACACTTTTTTACCATATTCGACAGCAAGTGTTCCCAAACCGCCAATCCCAAATACTGCAAGCCATTGTCCTGGTTTAGTAGCAGCCACTTTAATACCTTTATAGGTAGTCACACCAGCACAAGTTACACTTGTTGCTTGTGCTGGATCGAGCCCTTCTGGCACTTTAACCGCATAATCGGCTTTAACAATGCACTGCTCTGCCATGCCTCCATCAACAGTATATCCAGAGTTTAATACATTACGACAAAATGTTTCTTGCCCAGAGATACAATATTCACAAGTACCACAACCAGCATGGAACCAAGCAATACTAACCCGATCACCAACTTTTAAACTTTTTACATCTGGGGCAACTTTAGTCACAATTCCTACACCTTCGTGTCCAATAACACGACCTGGTTTTTTACCAAAATCGCCAGCTGCAACATGAAGATCAGTATGACAAAGACCACAATACTCAACATCAACTAAGGCCTCTCCCGCTTCTAAAGAACGAATAGGAATATCTTTGATTTCGACTTGACCATCGCACTCTTGCTTAATAACTGCTGCTTTCATTTTTTCTCCTGGAAAATTTTAAAATTAAAATATCATTGGTTTTATTTTAACCTAATCCCACTTAAAAAATTTGAGTTATTTCACAATTCTATTAAATAGTATTGATTACTTAATAAACTATACTAAAACGTAGTCTTTCCTGAAAGTTTTTAACAAAATAAGGGATATATCGTTTGGATGAATAAACCTGACAAGCTGGAATATAAGGTAAGTAAGTTAAATGGAAAACAAGAATAAATTCTTATACTTTCCATTTCAACATATTATTAAATAATAATTAAAATTCTACGGTCACCATTTATTATGCAATGTCTTTAGCTATATACTTGTGACTGTTATCATTAATTAATAAAAATAACCCAATCAATGCACCAAATCCAAATAATCCAATAACATAAATAGCTGGTGCCATTTTGCTAACAAAATCACTCAAAAAGGAGATCAGCAGAGGTGTTAATCCGCCCGCAATAGCGTAAGCCATATTAAATGAAAATGATACACCACTGTAACGAATCTGGGTAGGAAACACTCTCACCATAAAATAAGCAAAAGAGCCTACAATACCAACACTAAAACCTGCTAAAGAATAAGTAATAAATAAAAGATGTGGGTTATCTAATGAAAGATAAAAAATAGCAATAACAATAGTTGCAATAACACAGCCTATTAACATCACTTTCCCCATAGCAAATTTATCCATCATCATTCCATAAAATGTACAACTTATAATTAGTCCAATAATGGCTAATATATTTCCTTGCAACGCATCAATCGCTGAATAACCAAATTGCTTTTGTAATAAAATTGGTGTCATTAGCATAATAACCATAATACCAGCAGACAACACCCAAGTGAGTAGCATGGATAAAATAGTTTGAGGTAAATACCCCGTTAATACAGTGAGCACTGGTATTTTTTTAGCTAATTCTTGTTGTTTACGATTTTGCATTTCCAGAAAAATTGGTGTTTCTTTTAACCAACGACGTAAATACATTGCTATCAATCCGAAAACACCGCCAACTATAAATGGTATGCGCCATCCCCAATCAATAAGTTGTTCCGAAGATAAGCACTTATTCATGGCCGTTGAAACTAGCGAACCGAGCAAAATACCTAGGCTTAATCCACTTGTTAATATTCCACATGCCAATCCAATTTTATTTTTCGGTACATGCTCAGATACAAAAGTCCAAGCGCCAGGAACTTCTCCTCCTACAGCTAGGCCTTGACATAATCGCATAAGCAGTAACAATAAAGGTGCAAAAATACCAATATTAATATACGTAGGTAAACAACCTATAAATAGTGTTGGTAATGCCATAAGCAGTATACTTAGCGTAAACATCCTTTTGCGACCAAATCGATCGCCAAAGTGCGCCATAACAATTCCACCCAATGGGCGTATTAAATATCCAGCAGCAAAAATACCAAAGGTCTGTACTTGGCTCAGCCAATCAGGCATATCATTCGGGAAAAAAAGGTGACTAATGGTTATAGAAAAAAAGACAAAAATAATAAAATCATAAAATTCTAATGCTCCACCTAATGCAGAAAGCGACAACGTTTTATAATCCTGAGCATTTAGAGTTCTTGTCGGTGTATGGAGTACTTTTGGCATGTTCATCCTTGTAAATTATTGTTTACAAACAGTTTAATATTTTTAACTACTATACTCTAACACTTAATCTTTTAAAAGAAGATAACGAATTAAGTAATAATTTAACTCAATCATAATGCCACTACATAACAATTGAATTTATTAAAATTAAGCATATCGTTAAAACTAGCACAAATGATTAATAAACAACCAAATAAAAAAACTACAATAACACATCTTACTAAACGGAGAGCTATAAAATGGCTAAAAAATGTATTTCTCGTGGTAAATTTACACGTATGCAGCAGTTATCAAACCAAGATGGCATTATTGCAGCATTAGCGATTGATCAACGCGGTTCAATGGTTAAAATGATGGAATCTGCTGTGGGGAAAGATCGTTATCATATTGATATGGTGTATGAATTTAAAGAACTTGTCTCTCAAGAATTAACTAAATATGTTAGTGCAATTTTGTTAGATGAAGAATATGGTTTTAAAGGCATGACAGCTAAAAATAGCAATGCTGGATTAATCATGTCATACGAAAAAACAGGATATGATACTAATACTCCAGGACGATTACCCGATATTTTGCCTGAGGATTCATTACAACGCCTAATAAAAAAAGGTGCCGATGCCGCAAAAGTATTGGTTTATTATAATCCGGATGATCCTCAAGATATTTTAGATAAAAAACACGCATTTTTAGAACGTTTAGGCAATGAAGCTAGAGCTGCTGATATTCCTGTATTTGTTGAACCGATTGTATATGACAACGTGATAACCGATGATAAAAGTCCTGAATTTGCAAAAATCAAACCTCAAAAAGTCATCAATACAATAAAAGAGTTTACTAAAGAACAGTATTATATTGATATTTTAAAAGTCGAAGTTCCCGTATTGTTTAAGAATGTAGAAGGCTTTAACGACAACAATGTAGTTGTTTACACACAAAAACAAGCTGCTGACTATTTTAAACAAGCAAGTGAAGTCGCAACCCGCCCTTTTATCTATTTAAGTGCTGGCGTACCAACAAAAACCTTCCACCAAGAACTTATTTTTGCTGGTGAAAATGGCGCTAAATATAGCGGCATCCTTGGAGGTAGAGCAACATGGTTTGAAGGTGTTGCGGCCTATGCTAATGGAGGCAAAGAAGGTTTAAAACTTTGGCTAGATCAAACTGGTCGTGAAAATGTTGAGCATCTCAATAAGATATTAAAACAATATGCAACACCTTGGTACGATATCTATGGTGGTAAAGATAATATTGAAGTGATTGATGTTAAATTAGGTAATTAATTGCTAAAACAAAAAAGAACAGGTTTATTCCTATTTTTCCTGTTCTTTTTTACCCTACGTTTTAGAATTATGATTTAATATCAAACAAAAATAACAAGATCCGCATTTTTAATTGTTAAATAGCTTTATCAAAAAATAGATCAACTTTACTAAGTTTAGCCATTGATTGTAGGTAATCCTTAATTTTAGATGAAAAAGTTAAGCTTTTAACACACGTCAAATTCCGTAAAACTGGGAACAAACAGATATCATCTAAAGATAATTGTCCATTACATGCATCAGGTGACACAATCAATAACTCCAGTTTATTTAATATAGCAGATACGGCAGACACTAATGAATCCGTTTGCATCAAACATTCATCAAACGATCCCATTTTTTTTGATTTACTATTAATAAAAGAATCAATAGCACTTTGTGTTGCAAACTCAGCTAAACCTAATTTTATATAACGTGGACACACTAACTTATAATCATATTGTTGCAACTGTTTTATTAAATCTGTGATGTCTGGCGATCTAGGACCTGTTAAAATGGGTTTATCGCCATAATTGTTATCAACATAATCAACAATGTCTAAACTTTCAGGCATATAGCTACCATCATCTTTTTGTAAAATAGGCACCATTTTTTCACCAATCATACGCTCTGGTGATTGAAAATCATCACTCAATAATACCTGTTTTTCAACCGGTATATTTTTTAGACCAAAAATCATTCTAGCCCTAACACAAAAAGGGCAATGCTCATAAATATACAGTTTCATTTTCGCTTCCTTAAGCGTTCAACCGCCCATAATAAAAAAACTAACCCCAAAAATAATAAAAAAACAATACTTGAAGCATATAAAGCTTTGGGATAACCGATTCGTACAACATTAATAAAAGGGTATGGATATTGATTAGTATAATAACCTCGGACAAAAATATAAATGCCATAAGCTAGCATTGATAATATTGATCCTATAATGACATGAACGTTGATGCGTCGAAATGGCCCCCAAATCAACCAACTTAATAAACCCAAAGCAGGAATAACAGCATGTAAACTTTCATTAGCGATTTTCATTAATGCATTAGGCGGGGTATGGATACCTCTTAACACTAAATTATACACAATAGCCGTTATAATCACACCAGCCAAACCATTTAAGCGAATAACTTTAAAACTATATCGATTACAATTAGGGTTAACAGATAACCACAAACAACTTAATGCCAGCATCAAATTTGATAACACCGTAAAAAAGCTATAATAATAAATTAACCGACCTATGGAAGATTCTGGTTGCCAAGGGCGAAACTTTGTATGCCAATAAATATAGGTTTCCATAGCAATAATTGCGATAGCAAACAGTGCTATAAAGAGATTAATACTTCGCTTAAACATAATATAGTACAAAAAATATATAAAATCCTAGTATATAGTAATTAATGAAAAATAAAAAAATATAATGTACTCAATCAGTTTATTGAAGAATAACTGTAAAAAAGTTTCAGGAAAGACTATGCTTAAGTATAAAAACTATTTTTAATAAAGAATTATATAAATATAAGATACCACGATATAAACTTTTACAGTTGTTATAAAAAGTAACTTATTGACTAAAACTGCAACTTATTGACAGCTAGTATATAATATAAAGAATAAACGTAATGTAGAGATAATTCTGATGCCTAGCCAAGATACACCTGCCCAAAATAAAATGTTAATAGACCGTTTTCTAGATTCATTGTGGCTAGAAAGGAACTTAGCTGAAAATACCATTGCTTCTTATAAACTTGATTTATTGGCATTAAGTCAATCTTTACAACAACAAAATGTCACATTCCTAACAACTCAAACGCTTAATTTACAAAACTTTTTAATGCAACGAGTAGAAGATGGGTATAAAGCAAGTAGTTCAGCACGTTTACTTAGTGCAACTAAACGTTTTTTTCAGTATTTATATCAAGAAAATTATCGCACTGATAACCCCTCTGCAGTATTATCATCACCCAAACTTCCTAAAAAATTACCTAAAGACTTAACTGAATCGCAAGTCGATGCGCTACTAGAGTCGCCAAGCATAGAAGATCCCATTGAACTTAGGGATAAAGCGATGTTGGAAGTACTTTATGCCACCGGTTTACGCGTATCTGAATTAGTAAATTTAGAAATTAGCGATGTTAGCCTACGTCAAGGCGTAGTAAGAGTAATTGGTAAAGGTAATAAAGAACGCTTAGTCCCACTTGGAGAAGAAGCAATTTATTGGCTCGAATATTATTTTAAATATGCCAGAAATGATCTTTTAAAAAATGGACCTATTGATGTGCTTTTTCCAAGCCGATTAGGAAAAAAAATGACACGACAGACTTTCTGGCATCGAATTAAATATTATGCCATACTAGTCGGTATAAATATTGATGCACTTTCTCCTCATGTGCTTCGACATGCTTTTGCAACACATCTACTTAATCATGGAGCAGATTTGCGCGTTGTTCAAATGTTGCTTGGGCATAGCAGTTTATCAACCACACAAATTTATACGCATGTTGCAACAGAAAGGTTAAAACAGTTACATAGTAAACATCATCCTCGAGCATAGGATTGACAAAGATAAGGATAATTGAATGAAAAAATTAGTTATATGTTTAGGCTTAGCATTAATTTCAAATTCAGTATTAGCGAGTAATAATGAAATTGAAAAATCTTTAGATAAATTTGGTTACGATAGCAAAGAATCAAAAATTTTTGATAGTCCAATTAAAGATTTTAAAAGCGTTAGCACGCCAGAAGGTATTGTATACGTTAGTAAAGATGGTAAATACTTAATTCAAGGTTCTATTTTTGATTTACAAGGTGATCGACCAGAAAACATTGCTAACAGCATCAATCTTAGCCTAATAAAATCAATTGAAAAAGATGCCATTATTTATAAAGCTAAAAATGAAAAATATATTATTTCAGTATTTACTGATTATACTTGCCATTACTGTAAACTGTTACATGAAAATATTGATAAGTATTTAGAAGCGGGTATTTCAGTTCACTATTTTGCATTCCCTCGTGCAGGTGCTGACAGTGATGTTGGCAAAAACATGCAATCTATTTGGAGCATGGCTGATCGCAAAGCTGCATTTGACAATGCATATAAAGGTAATACAATTTCGCCAGCAAGTAGCATGATACCTTATGTAACACAACAATTTAACGTTGGTAAAAAGTTAGGAATTGGCGGTACACCTGCAATTGTCTTACCTAATGGCCAACTTGTTTCAGGTTACGTTCCTGCAGATAAATTAATTGAATTTCTTGATCACAAAAACTAAACAAAAATTAACAGTTATTGTTGCTAAAATTTAAATATAAAATGAAAACACATGTTAGCGCAAATGCGCTAGCATATAAATTATGAAAAAAAGTAAATTAAAACATCGCAAATTACCTGAACTACTTCCAGAATTTTCTGATGATATTCCGTTATTATTACAACGGATTTATGCTTTGCGTGGTGTTACTAGCATGCAAGATCTTGATTACACCACACGCAATCTATGTAATTACGATAAACTAGATGGTATTGAAAAGGCAGTTGAAATTCTTTATTCAGTAATGAAGAATAATCAGCAAATCATGATTGTTGGTGATTTTGATACTGATGGTGCCACCAGTACTGCTTTAACCATCAGAGCCTTAAAAAATATGGGGTATCAATTTGTTGATTATATCATTCCTGATCGCTTTAATGATGGATATGGATTAAGTGTTTCAGTTGTTAAAAAAGCTATTTTACAAAATGCACAACTTATCATTACTGTTGACAACGGAATATCAGCTATTGAAGCTGTAGATTTTGCTAAGCAATCAGGCTTGTCCGTTATTATTACTGATCACCATTTATGCCCTGAGTTACTACCTAATGCCGATGCCATAATCAATCCTAATTTACCCAATTGTGCGTTTCCATCTAAGCATTTAGCTGGGGTGGGTGTAGCTTTTTACTTTATGCTGGCTTTACGTGCAAAATTACGGCAAGAAAATTGGTTCTCCGACAATAATTTAGCTGAATATAATGTAGCAAGTTTATTAGATCTAGTTGCTTTAGGCACTATTGCTGACGTGGTTAGACTTGATCATAACAACCGTATTTTAGTTCATCAGGGTATAAACAGAATACGAGCTGGCTATTGTTGTGAGGGCATCAAAGCCTTATTACAGGTATCTAAAAAAGATCCTATTAATCTTACATCTACCGATTTGGCTTTTTATATAGCACCACGATTAAATGCAGCAGGCAGAATGGACAATATGTCATTGGGAGTTGAATTATTACTTTGTGATAATTATGATTCAGCAATCAATAAAGCTATGGATCTTGATAATCTTAATAGTGATCGAAAGTTAATTGAACAAATGATGCATAAAGAAGCCTTATCATTCATTCAAGAAATTGAAAAACAAAATATCCAAATTCCTAATTTACTCGTGTTTCATCATCCTGAATGGCACCAAGGCATTATTGGGATCTTATCTTCACGTTTAAAAGATAAATATCATCGACCTGTCATATCTTTCGCCTCAACAGAAGATGGTTTTCTAAAAGGCTCTGGACGCTCAATTAAAGGCGTTCATTTACGTGATCTTCTTGATGAATTAAATCAGCAAAATCCTGATCTAATAATCAGTTTTGGAGGTCACTCAATGGCTGTTGGACTAACTATTCGAGAAGAAGATTTGGAACAATTTAAAAATAACTTAGAAATACTTTTAAATAAATATTTAGAATCTGATTTACTAGAACCGATTATTGAAACTGATGGTGAAATAGATAGCCAAGATCTTACTTACGAAATTGCTAAGCGATTAAAAGAATCAGGACCATGGGGAGAAGGATTCTTCACTCCTATTTTTGACGGTGAATTCATTATTCATCAACAGCGATTATTTTCAGACAAACACCTAAAACTAGTACTAGAACCCCAAAACGGTGGTCCACTTATTGAAGGAGTATTTTTTAATGTAAATCGACAACAATGGCCTGATCAATCGATAAAAAATGTGAAAATAGTTTACCATTTAGATGTGGATGAATTTCGTGGTAACCAAGCACCACTATTAATGGTTAAGCACCTATGGCCTCTCGCATAAACAATCAGAATCGATTATAATTACAAGGTTGTTCTGAATTTACATCTGTTTACCAATCAAATAAGCAATGGTTACCCAACACTATCGATATAAAGTTTATACAATGTTAAGGATTCAAAATGCATATTCATATTCTTGGAATTTGTGGCACATTTATGGCAGGGATTGCTTTGATAGCCCGCTCTCTAGGTCATAAAGTAACAGGGTCAGATAAAAATGTTTATCCACCAATGAGTACACTTTTACAAAAAGAGCACATTGATATTATTGAAGGATATGATCCATCACAACTGATATTAAGACCTGATTTGGTCATTATTGGCAATGCTCTATCAAGAGGTAACCCTTGTGTAGAATATCTTTTAGATAATAACATTCCTTATATTTCAGCACCTCAATGGTTACATGACAATGTCTTGCGAGATCGTTGGGTCATAGCTATTGCTGGAACTCATGGTAAAACTACAACTGCGGGTATGGTCAATTGGATTTTAGAAAAGCAAGATTACAAGCAAGGATTCGTTATTGGTGGTGTACCGGGTAATTTTGATGTATCAGCAAGATTAGGTGAAAGCAATTATTTTGTTATAGAAGCCGATGAATATGATTGCTCGTTCTTTGATAAACGTTCAAAATTCATGCACTACTGTCCAAAAACACTTATCATGAATAATCTAGAATTTGATCATGCTGATATTTTTGACGATCTTAGCTCAATTCAAAAACAATTCCACCATTTAGTTCGTTTAGTGCCGAGTAACGGATTAATTATCTCACCACAAGAAGATGTAAATTTAAAACAAGTATTAGCTAAAGGTTGCTGGAGTAAAAAAATATTCACAGAATCAGAAAATGGCTGGCTAGCACAACGTATGAATAATGATGCGAGCCATTTTGCGGTTTACTTTAACAATAAAAAAGTTGGCGAAGTAAAATATTCATTAGTTGGCGAACATAATATGCATAACGCACTAATGGCAATTGCTGCCGCCCATAATGTAGGTATTGATCCTACTGATGCTTGTTTAGCACTAGGTTCTTTTGTCAATGCTAAAAGACGATTAGAACTTTATGGTGAAGTTAATAATATTGAAATCTATGATGACTTTGCTCACCACCCAACTGCAATTTTAGCCACATTAGAAGCATTACGCAGTAAAATAGGAGCTAATCGTCGCATTCTAGCCGTAATTGAACCACGCTCAAATACGATGAAATTAGGGGTATCTAAAGATGAACTAGCCCCATCACTTGGTCGAGCTGATGAAATTTTTATATTCCAACCAGAACAACTACCTTGGCTAGTGGCTGATGTGGTTGATGCTTGTATTCAACCCGCTTACTGGAGTGGTGATATCGATTTGTTGGTTGAAATGATCACAAAATCAGCTAAACCAACCGATGCAATTTTAATTATGAGTAATGGTGGCTTTAATGGTATCCATAAAAAGATTTTAGAAAACTTAAAGAAGAAACAAATAAAAAACCAAGAACAATAACCGCTAGTCTAAAAATAATATAAATAGCAATATGATATATGCCACATCATGTGGTATATCAAACAAAAAGGACATTTCATGAATGAAACTACCGACATGATTGCTATGCTATGTCGCAGAATAAAATTAGCCAGAATTGAGAAAAATTTATCCCAACTAGAACTTGCCCAAAAATCCGAAATAGGCATTGCCACAATAAAACGTATTGAACAAGGCGAATCAATTACATTACAAACATTAATTTCTGTCCTTCGTGGATTAGGAGAACTTGATCAACTTAATAATTTACTTGCCTATAACGAAGTTATCCATATTGCCTCAGCAAAACAACCAAAACGAAAAAGAAAACAACGAAAAGTAAAAACGGAACGGGTAGATGTACTAACAGAAAATGATTTTTTGCGCTCTAAAGTTAATACTATGCACTGGAAACATTAAATACAATCTAATGTTTCGCCGATTTTACAATCGGCGAATTCGACAGAAAAATAGCAACAATCTAATTACAATGAACCGTAATTGCTAGCCCACCACGCGATGTTTCTCGATATTTTGCATTCATATCCTTTCCTGTTTCATACATCGTTTTAATAACTTTATCTAAAGATACTTTTGCTGCAGTAATTCGTCTTAAAGCCATTCTTGTCGCATTTATCGATTTTACTGCAGCAATGGCATTGCGCTCAATACAAGGAACTTGAACTTGGCCTGCAACTGGATCACAAGTCAAGCCTAAGTTATGCTCCATTGCTATTTCTGCCGCCATGCATACTTGTTGAGGATTACCGCCTAAAAGCTCAGCAAGTCCTGCCGCAGCCATAGAACAAGCAACGCCAACTTCCCCTTGACATCCCACTTCTGCACCAGAAATAGAAGCATTTATTTGATAAAGTTGTCCTATTGCGCCACAAGTTAGAAAGAAACGAATATAAATATCAGGTGTAACTGGATTAATAAATTTATCATAATAAGCGAGCACAGCAGGTATAATACCACATGCACCATTTGTTGGCGCAGTAACCACCCGTCCTCCTGCTGCATTTTCCTCACTAACTGCAAGCGCAAACATATTTACCCAATCAATAATCACCATTGGATCACTAATAATTTTATCTTTAGTGGTAGACAATTGACGGTATAACGAAAACGCACGGCGAGGAACTTTAAGTGGTCCTGGTAATAGCCCTTCTGTATTCATACCTCGTTTGATACATTCCAAAATAGTTTGCCCTACGCGAGAAAAATAGGATTCAATTTCTTCATAAGCGTGTATTTGCAACTCATTTTTCATCATAATACTAGAAATTGATAATGAGTTATCTTCACAATGTTTTAATAATTGCTCAGCTGAAGCAAATGGATAAGGAAATTTTACTGAATCCTGCTCTTGTTGACCAAACTGCTCTTCTTCAACAATCTGACCACCGCCAACAGAATAATAAGTTTTCTGAAAAACTAATTTATCGCCGCTATATGCACTCAAAGTCATACCATTTTCATGTAATGGTAAAAATTTAGAATGAAACACCATACAACTTTCCAACGGAAAATCGATTTCATAACGATCATTGTAAATAGATAACCGCTGAGTTTGGCTAAGTTTTTCGATAACACTTGGAATACTATCAATATCAACAGAATCAGGTTTTTCGCCAGCTAATCCCATAATAATAGCAATATCTGTTTGATGACCTTTGCCTGTTAACGACAAAGAGCCATAAACATCAGCCACAATTTTTGTTACTGACACCATCATGTTATTACTGATTAGCTGATCTATGAATGCCTTCCCTGCCCTCATTGGTCCTACTGTATGTGAGCTTGAAGGTCCAATGCCAATTTTAAATATTTCAAATACCGAACTCATATTTTTCCCTTTTGATGCAAAACTTAAATTAATACTGCTATCCTAGTGATATCTTTACTAATTAACTTTTGCTAATAAAATAGCCAATAATCATCTTGCCACTTACCCCATACTGATACCTAGGTATCACTTTTGAGATTATGAAAATAAGTTTTAATACCCATTAATAGTTAATTCTTGCTATATCGGTAGATTATTTTACTAGTAGCTGTATTTACCTACCAACGAATGCCAGTAGGTTTTATATATTAAATAAACAAGTAAGTGGTAATTACCCATGAATTAAATTTTTATAATAAATTATAGATAGCGGCTGAAATTGCAACTAATCCCATAACAACAATAAACACATTACTTAACCTTCCTTTATATTTTGCTAGTACAGGTAATTTATGAATTGCATACATTGGCATTAAAAACAACAACACAGCTAAAATTGGGCCACCAAGTGATTCAATAAGGCCTAAAATACTTGGATTTAATGTTGCAACCCCCCAAGCAGTTACAAACATAAAGGCAATAGCTAATTTATCAAGTTTGTTTTCTGAAATTGTTTTATTACGGCTACGCAAAAATTTATTAACAACACCATTAAACCCTTCTTTACCACCTAGATAGTGACCTAAAAACGATTTAGCCATTGCAATAAATGCAATTGGAGGACCAATATACTCAATAACAGGTGAATTAAATCGATTAGCCAAATATGACAACGTTGAGATATTTTGAGCTTTTGCATCTAAAAGTTCAGCAGGCGACAAGCAAAGCGCACAACTAAAAACAAAAAACATCACTGTTACAACCATCATGATATTGCTTGCTGCAATAATTCTAGTACATTTAGGTTCAGCATAAACGTCACCATATTCTTTACGTTTAGCTACCGCTAAAGATGAAATAATTGGTGAATGATTAAAAGCAAAAACCATAACAGGAATAACTAACCAAAGTGTCATTAAAATACTTTGTCCTCCGTCACTACTACCAAAAGACAAATTGGTAAAAATTTCACCATTCCACTCAGGAATTAAAAATAACGCTAAAATCATTAAAACGGCAATAAATGGAAAAACTAATATTGACATAACTTTAACAATAAGTTCTTCGCCAAAGTGAACAATTGACATTAAAAATGCAACTAAAATAAATGAAAGTAAAGCTCGTGGTAATGACTCCATTCCTAATTGATGAACCATAAAGCTATCTACTGTATTTGTAATACCAACGCTATATACTAATAATATTGGATAAATTGCAAAAAAATAAAGTACAGTTATCCAGTTTCCTGCTGTGCGGCCAAAAGCCTCTTCAACAACAACGGTAATATCGCCATCGCGACTTTTACCTGATAATACAAATCGACACAAAGCTTGATGAGCAAAAAATGTCATAGGAAAAGCAAGAACCAACATAACCAGCAACGGAATTAACCCACCGACACCTGCATTAATTGGTAGAAAAAGTACTCCAGCGCCAATTGCTGTACCATAAAGGCTAAGCATCCATAACGTATCACTTTTTCGCCATTTTGGTAATTTTGATTCTTTACATGAATCTATTACATTTTCGTTAGTCATTAACGTACTCATTTTGAACTACTCCTCAATCTAAAATTCTGCGCATATGATATCAATTTAATAACTTTTACAAAGTGATCTTTATCACACAAACAACAAAAAAATTAAATATAATCAAGATGATAAAAATATCCAATTTGATACCTAGCAAAATAAAAATTAATAAAGTATTAATATTGATACAAAAAAGTAAAACATACTGCCATTCTATAGCCAAATAATCTGTATTTAGCGACTATAATTTAAAAACATACTTTATTAATGCTGAGTTGGAGGTATTACAAGAATTCCATATTAAAAATAACAATAAAATTACTTTAGTGTTACGCTTGGTACTGCTAAACTAGCTCACATTTTTATCATATATATTTATAAATAAATTTTTTTAGGATAAATTTATGCGAACCAGTAAATATCTTCTTTCTACGTTAAAAGAAACTCCTACTGATGCTGAAGTCATTAGCCATCAATTAATGTTACGTGCAGGCATGATCCGCAAAGTGGCTGCTGGATTATATACTTGGCTTCCCACTGGTTACCGTGTACTTAAAAAAGTAGAAAATATTGTCCGTGAAGAGATGAATAAAGCCGGTGCAATAGAAGTATTAATGCCAGTTGTACAGCCTGCTGATATTTGGCAAGAAAGCCGACGTTGGGAACAATATGGCCCTGAATTATTACGTATTAAAGATCGTGGCGACCGTGATTTTGTTCTAGGCCCAACTCATGAAGAAGTCATTACAGACTTACTACGTAATGAAGTTAGCTCATATAAACAATTACCACTTAACGTGTATCAAATTCAAACCAAATTTCGAGATGAAGTACGCCCTCGCTTTGGTGTGATGCGTTCACGTGAATTTATTATGAAAGATGCATACTCTTTCCATACTACACAAGAATCATTACAAGAAACTTATGATGAGATGTATAAAGCCTATAGCGCAGTTTTTACACGTGCTGGTTTAAACTTTAGAGCGGTACGTGCTGATACAGGATCAATTGGTGGTAACTGGTCACATGAGTTCCAAGTATTAGCCGACAGTGGCGAAGATGATATTGTTTTTTCAACCGAATCTGATTATGCGGCTAACATAGAAATGGCTCAAGCATTAGCACCAACACAAAAACGCGCTGAACCTACAAAAGCAATGGAGTTAGTCGATACTCCCAATGCCAAAACTATTGACGAATTAGTCGAACAATTCAATTTACCGATTGAAAAAACCGTAAAAACCTTAATGGTTAAAGCCGCTAAAAAGAGTGGTCATCAATTAGTAGCTTTACTAGTTCGAGGTGATCATACATTAAACGAAATCAAAGCCGAAAAAATCGATATCGTTGCCTCACCACTAGAATTTGCAACCGAAGAAGAAATCCGTACGATTGTGAATGCAGGGCCAGGCTCATTAGGTCCAATTAACTTAAATATGCCAGTTATTATTGACCGTGACGTGGCAGTGATGAGCGATTTTAGCGCTGGTGCCAATATCGATCATAAACACTATTTTAATATCAATTGGGAACGTGACACTGCTTTACCTCGCATTGAAGACATCCGTAATGTGGTTGAAGGAGATATTAGTCCTGATGGCAAAGGCATATTACAAATTAAACGTGGTATTGAAGTGGGACATATCTTCCAACTTGGCACAAAATATTCACAAGCAATGAAAGCAACAGTCCAGGGTGAAGATGGACAAAACCACGTTATGATTATGGGTTGTTACGGCATTGGAGTAAGCCGAATTGTAGCTGCTGCAATTGAACAATGTCATGACGATCGTGGTATTGTATGGCCAGAAGCGATTGCTCCATTTAGCGTTGTCATTATTCCAATGAACATGCACAAATCCGAAAAAGTTCAAGCAACAGCCGAAAAGCTTTATGCTGATTTACAAGCTGCTAGCATTGAAGTTTTATTTGACGATCGAAAAGAGCGCCCTGGCGTGATGTTTGCTGATGCGGAACTAATCGGGATCCCTCACACTATCGTAATTGGTGAACGCAACCTCGATAATGGAGAAGTGGAATACAAACACCGTTCAGGTGGTGATAAAGTAATGGTGAAAGTTAACAACATCATTGAATTTATCCAAAACCGCCGTCAAAAAGCATAATAAATCCAAGCATAAAAATCAAAATAACAACAACGTATTAATATAGTTGTTGTTATTTTACCAATTCAAGAATAAGCATTATTATTCATAACACATATTACATCAAATAAGTTAAACCCCTAATTATAAATTCAAAGTGATATTGTTGTTTTTTTCAGCTAGAATAAATCAACGCAACTCTTATTTTAATTGGTTAGAATAATGTTAAAAAAAACAATCGCATTGGTATTATCCACCTCATTATTATTACAAAGTACATCTATCGTTTATGCTGATAATATTAACCTCCCTGATATTGGTACTGCGGCAGCCACAACGCTTAGCATTGGCCAAGAAATGGAAATGGGCGATTATTATATGCGAATGTTACGAGCAAGCGCTCCCATAATAAACGACCCTGTTTTAAACCAATATATTAATGATCTAGGCAAAAAATTAGTATCAAAATCAGAATCAGTAAAAACGCCATTCCATTTTTATATTATGAAAAGTGACGTACTTAACGCATTTGCTTTTTTTGGTGGGAATGTCGTCATTCATTCCAAACTAATATTAGACACCGACAATGAAAGCCAATTAGCCTCTGTTATGTCTCACGAAATTGGCCATGTCACCCAACGCCATTTAGCTAGAGCAATGGAAAACCAAAACCGTAATAGCCCTTATGTTTGGGGTGCAACATTAGGATCTCTATTACTAACATTAGCCAATCCCGAAGCGGGCATGGCGGCGATGACAAGCACCATGGCAGGATCAGCTCAAAATATGATTAGTTTTACGCAAAGTAATGAACAAGAAGCTGATCGTGTTGGTTTAAGAACACTTGCTAAAGCAGGATTTGATCCTTATGCTTCATCAGAATTTTTACAAAAACTTGCCGATCAAAGCCGATTTAGTAGTAAAGCTCCCGAAATTTTACTTACTCACCCATTACCTAACAGCCGATTAACCGATATTCGAAATCGTTCATTACAATATAGTAAAAAAAATGTATCTCCATCATTAAACTACTATTTAGCAAAAACTCGATTGGCCATATTAATGGCTAAAAATAAAAATACCGCAAAGCTATTAATTGAAGATTATAAAAAACTAAACAATGAACAAAGTAAAACAGCTATTATTTATGCTAATGCTTTAGCTGATAATCTAAGTGGAAATAATCAAAAAGCGAAACAACAATTACAGCCATTATTAGATAGTGATCCCAATAATATTTGGTATATTGATTTAATGACTGATATTGATTTAGCACTCAACAACAGCAGTACTGCAATCACTCGCCTACAAGCAGCATTAAAAAAAGCACCAAATAGTTCTGCATTGCAACTAAACTTAGCTAATGCATATATAAAAAACAAAAACTATCAACAAGCTGTAAGCTTATTACATCGCTATACTTTTGACCATAATGATGACTCAAATGGATGGGACTTGCTCGTCACTGCTTACGGTAGATTACATGCAAGAGCAAAAGAAATGAGTGCCAGAGCGGAATTAATTGCATTAGAAGGACAATTTCAACAATCCATTCAACTACTACAAAATGCTAAGAATCAAACAAAAGGCGATCAAACAATGATTTCCAAAATTGATGCAAGAATTAATCAATTAAAACAGCTGCAAAAACGTTATGCAGCTTATAAACGATAATTTAATTAACAAAACCTTCTCGACTAATTATTTACACAACTACTAGTCGAGAAGATAACAAAATACTTATTTATCAACTAAATGATCCACATTATTGAAGAATTTTACAGTAAATGTCCCTTCAGTTTGTTCATTACCTTGCTTATAATTAACCACACTAATGCTAGTATTTAACATTCGAGGAAAATAATCCTCATCACGATGTAAACGCCAATCCCCACCATTTAAAACACAAAGTAATATACGTAATACCGTTCCATGTGACACAACCAAAATATTACCCGTATTTTGAGGTGCATTTTTTACAATAGTATTTAACCCCTGCTTCATACGCGAAAGGGTATCAAGATAATTTTCACCTTGATTGACCGAAGCATCAAAATTAGCAGGATCTGTCAAATAAGTAGTAAATTCTGGAAACTCCTTTTTCAATTGAGGGACCTTCTTGCCTTCCCAAATGCCGAAATCCATCTCACGCAGATCAGCAAGCTCAAAAGTAGGAATAACTATATTGTTTTCTTTAATAATATAATCCCGAGTTTCCATAGCTCGTTGTTGTGTACTTGAGTATGCTTGCATAAAAGGAACATTTTTTAAATGTTGTCCTGTCACTTTAGCACCTAAAATACCTTGCTCTGTTAAAGGTGAATTTTGAGAACCTTGCATCTGATCTTTAATATTCCAAAGCGTTTGACCATGTCTAATTAAATATAAATTAATATCTTTCATTCGTACTAACTACCTTTTTTATTTTAAGATTCTGTTTTTTGATATTTATCTTTTCTTAGATACGACAAGCAAGCCTGCAAAACATCATCCATTGGTGCATTTAATTGCATCTCTTGCAAATTTTTAGGATGAATAAACCTTACACTTGCTGCATGTAAAAATAAACGATTAAGCTTCGTATCAGCTAATAACCCATCAAATTGTCTATCGCCATAACGACCATCAAAAGCAATTGGATGACTAGCGTATTGAGTATGTATACGGATTTGGTGTGTACGCCCAGTAACAGGGCTAGCTTTAATCAAAGTGGCAAAATTGAAACGCTCCTCAACTTTAAAGCGCGTTTCAGAAGGTTTACCCTCTTTATCAACCTTCACCACACGCTCACCACTTTTTAGTACATTTTTAAGCAGTGGGGCTTGTATCACTTTACATTCAGAAGGCCAATTCCCCTTAACAAGCGCCAAATAATTTTTTTGCATTTGCTTAAGGCGCAACTGCTCATGTAACGCTTTTAGTGCTGAGCGTTTTTTAGCAATCAATAACACGCCCGATGTTTCGCGATCTATGCGATGCACCAACTCCAAAAACTTTGCTTCAGGTCTTAAGGCGCGTAAACCTTCAATCACGCCAAAACTTAAGCCACTACCACCATGAACAGCGATACCTGATGGCTTATTAATTGCCAACATTACCTCATCTTCATAGATGATTGCCTTTTCTAAATCAGTGACTTTATTAAGCTTGGTCGAAATTTCTGGCGTAGATTTTTCAATCATACGAACAGGAGGAATACGAATCTCATCGCCAATGTTTAATTTATATTCAGGTTTAATCCGTTTTTTATTAACACGAACCTCACCCTTTCTTAAAATGCGATAAACCATACTTTTTGGTACACCTTTTAAATAGGTGATTAAAAAGTTATCAATACGTTGTGTCGCATTTTCCTCAGAAATAGTAACAAATGAGACTTGTAGTTTTGTATGTGGAACTGTTGAGTGCATAAGGAATGATTAATCCGCCGTCAATAAATAAAATCGTTTTACATTACTTAAAAATAAACTACACTATTGTAATAAAAATAAGATAGATTATATTCAATATAATTAAAGAAAAAAGATTATAGCGAAATCTGAGGGAATAAAATAGTATGTTATCATTGCTTAATCAATACTCACAAGCTAGATTGGCTTGGTTCTTATTGTTCTTTTCTACTTTTGCTTTTGAAATAACCGCACTTTATTTTCAACATGGTTTAGGGCTAGCGCCTTGTACTCTCTGTATTTATCAGCGTTGCGCTATTTTTGGTATCATGTTGGCCAGCATTGTTGGAATAATTGCCCCTCGCAACATTATTGTTCGATTAATAGGTATTTTCATTTGGCTTTTTAGCGCCTATAAAGGCTTTTCATTAGCAATATTTCATGCTCATCTACAATTTGAACCTAATCTAAATGACACTTGCTCAATTACCGTACACTTTCCTGCTTGGCTACCATTAGATTCGTGGTTTCCTAGTATGTTTAATGCTTATGGTTCATGCGCCGATAAAATTTGGACATTTCTAACAATTGAAATGTCACAATGGATGATTATTATCTTTGCTTGCTATCTTATTGTTGGTTTGGCTGTATTAATATCTCAGGCCTTTCTATCCTCAAAAAGCTCAATCTGGAATAAATAACTTTATTTATAAAACTGGCACTTTTTGTTGAGTTTGTTAGAATGTGTGGCAATTTTATTTTACAAACTGTCACACATACATGCTTTTGGAATACCACCCACCTATTGAACCTTGGCTATCAATTTTGCATCAAGACGACCATATTGTAGTTGTAAATAAACAACCGGGTATTTTGTCGGTTTCAGGCAATAAGCCTCAATTTATTGATAGTATTATTCACCGATTACAACAAAAATATAGCTACGTCGAATCCGTGCATCGGTTAGATATGGCAACCAGCGGTATCATGGTTGCCGCACTTTCTAAACTAGCCGATCGAGAGATAAAAAAACAGTTTCGTGAACGTATTCCTAAAAAAACCTATATTGCTGTTGTGTATGGACATCTTGAGAAAGATTCTGGTCGTGTTGAATTACCACTAATTTGTGATTGGCCCAATCGGCCAAGACAAATGGTCGATTTAGAAAATGGTAAACATGCGCTGACAGAATATCAAGTTATTTCACGCAATCCTGACAATACAACACGAGTAAAATTATTCCCTTTTACTGGGCGATCACATCAATTACGAGTACATATGCAAGCCATTGGTCACCCTATTTTAGGCGATAAATTCTATGCCCACCCTGAAGCCTTTGCTATGTCAAAAAGGTTGCTATTACATGCTCAATTACTAATAATTAACCATCCTAAAACAGGCGAAAGTATGGCGTTTAGCTGTGAACCTGATTTTTAAAAACAGGAATATAAAATTAGCAATCGTTATATAAAATCTGCTCAAGCCAGTAACAGATGACCAACTGATATAAAGGAAATTAAAATGCAAAAAATTGTTTTAGCAACGAATAATCAAGGTAAAGTCAATGAATTGCAAGCATTACTCGCTAATGCCGGTTTTGATATTATTGCACAAAGCCAATTTAATGTACCGGATGTCGACGAAACAGGTTTAACATTTATTGAAAATGCACTTTTAAAAGCAAGACATACTGCCAAATTAACTGGACTACCTGCCATTGCTGATGACTCAGGCTTATCGGTCGATGCACTTGGAGGACAACCAGGGATCTATTCTGCCCGTTATGCAGGTGAACACGGTAACGACAAAAGTAACAATCAAAAATTACTTAAAGCACTACAAAATATCCCAAAAGAAAAACGCACCGCTTACTTTTATTGTGCGTTAGTTTTTATGAAACACGAAAACGACCCAACACCTATCATTTGTTTAGGAAAATGGGACGGTTTAATTTTAAATGAAGAACAAGGTGATGGGGGATTTGGCTATGATCCACTTTTTTATGTACCAGAACTAGGCTGCACCGCAGCACAGCTAACAAAAGAACAGAAAAGCCGAATATCACATCGAGGTCAAGCTCTAAAACAATTGATTAAAAAAATTAAAACTGCTTAGCATACTCGAAATTGCATATCAAGAAGTAAACAGTATATACTTAATACATTAATGATATTGGAGTTAATATTGTGATTATAATGATAGTAAGTGGTCGCTCCGGATCGGGCAAATCAATCGCCCTACGTGCTCTAGAAGATATGGGATTTTATTGTGTTGATAATATCCCCGTTGCATTATTACCTCAATTAGCCAACTCATTAAAAAACCACAACACTCCAGTTGCAGTTAGCATTGATATTCGAAATTTGCCTGAACAATTTGATTTTAATAACGATATATTTCAACGTTTACCCGAATCGGTGACACCTGAAATACTTTTCCTCGATTGTAGTCGTAATACGTTAATTCGACGCTATAGTGAAACACGACGAATACATCCATTAACCAATCAACACTATTCCCTTGAAGAAGCAATAGATCTTGAAGAAAAATATCTAGAACCTTTAAAATCAAACGCAAGCCTAGTTATAAACACCGATGACATATCAGTACATGAACTATCAGACATATTAAGATCACGTATTTTAGGTAAAAAAGAGCGTGAATTAACCATTATTTTTGAATCATTTGGTTTTAAACATGGTTTACCCATTGATGCTGATTTTGTATTTGATGTCAGGTTTTTACCTAACCCGCATTGGGAAATGAATTTGCGCCCACTAACAGGATTAGATGAGCCAGTAAAAGAATATTTATTACAACACAATGAAGTATCCAATTTTATCTATCAGACTGCCAATTACTTAAATCAATGGCTACCTTTGTTAGAAAAGAACAACCGCAGTTACTTAACCATTGCTATTGGATGTACTGGTGGTCAACATCGCTCTGTTTTTATTGCTGAACAATTAGCCTCATTTTTTAAAGCACAAAACAAACAAGTAAAAATTCGCCATCGAACTTTAGAAAAAAAGTAATGACTATTCTTCTTCAATTTTAAAATTCGATATTTCCTCAATGCGTTTTTTACATTTTCCCAAAATGTCTTTTAGTGTAGTTTTATGATTAACTGAAGCTGGTATTGCCGTAATTAATTGACTTATCTTGGCCAGTTCAATATCTGAAGGTAAATTTGCAAGCTTCTGTTTTAATATATTAATCGTTTGTGGATATGGATGGCCAATAACAATAGCAACACCATTTTTTCGTGCCAATTTTACTGCCAAATCAAATTGCAAGCTAATAGCACTTTCTTTTTGTTGAGCATCTAAAAATACATCACGCGTTAATACTGGGATGTTATAGTAGCTAGCAGCTTTTTTTATTTGAGTCTTACCGATTGTTTTGCTATCTAAAAAAAATATCGAATATTGACTTAATGCTTTCATAACTTTTATCATACCGGTAAGATCTGATGTCATCAAACTGCCCATATGATTATTAGCTCCAATAGCATAAGGCACTCGTTCAACAGCATTTGTCACTATTCGGTTCACTTCAGCTTCATCCATAGAAGGAAATAGAGTGTCTTTTTCCAGAGGCTGTTTACCTAATGGAGCCATAGGTAAGTGAATTAACACATCATTACCATTATTATGGGCTATAGTTGCAATACGTTTAGCATTAGGCGAATTTGGTAAAACTGCAATAGTAATATTAGGGGAAAATGAAATTATTTGCTCTTCATTATGTTGGCGATAGCCAAAATCATCAATGACTATTGCAAGTTTTGCAGCCCATACATAGTTGGAATTTAGCGCCAAGAAAATGATAAAAAAAAGGTTAATAAAACGACGCATTACTTTAACCACTCTCTCGGATCAAGTGCCTTACCATCACGGCGAATCTCAAAATATAAAGCAGATATGTTTTTCCCACCACTTGAACCAACCAATGCAATAGGTTGTTCAATATGGATCTTATCACCCACCTCAACTAAAATACGTTGGTTATAACCATATAAACTCATATCACCTTTACCATGATCTAATGCAACAACAAAACCATAACCTTGTAACCAACTTGCCAAGATGACCCGTCCATCAGCAATGGCTTTAACTTGAGCACCATCTTTAGCATTAATCACCATCCCTTTCCAACGTAGCTCACCTTGGAGTGATTCTCCAAATTGATGCACAATATTACCATTCACTGGCCAATTAAACTGATGTTGTGGCTTACCAATACCACTTACGCGAGCCATTAATGCTAGCTCATCAGGATTAGGAGTATAACGAGAATTATTCTGCTTTTCTTCAATATATTTTGCTTGTTTTGCTTCTTCTTCTGCAATACGTCTATTTTTACGTTCAGCTTGAGCAATTTTAGCCTGTAGTTTAGCTTCATTATTACGCAAATCGGTTAATTTTTGTTGATTTAATTGCATCAATGATTCAAGAGAAGTTATCGTGTTTTGTCGATTTTGACGTTTTTTTTCAAGTCCTACTTGTTGTTCTTTCTGTCTAATTTGTAATGCTTTATGCAAAGCTTGTTTTTTTTGTAACTCAATTCTCTTCTCGGTCAATTGAGTTTGAGTATCTTGAAGATTGTGAATTTGTTGTTGCCGTGCTTGATTAATGTAGCTGTAATAAGCAATTATACGATCATTACGTTCACTCTTTTCGCCCGAAAAAATCAACTCCAAACCAGTTGTTTTGCCTAGTTTAAATGCACTTTCGAGCTGTTTTGATAATACAATTCGTTGCTGTTTTTGTTTTATTGTTAATATATCAATTTGTTCAATCAACTTATTGATTTCTTGATCGAGTTTCTTAAGTGATAAATCATTCTTTTCAATTGAGGTTAAAAGATTAGCTATTTTGGTTTCTTGTTCTTTAAGATTATTGACTAACTTATTACGCTCTTCTTTTTGTTGTGCTAAACGCTTTTCTTGTTCTTCAATAGCGTGACGTAAAGATTGAAGTTGCTGATTATCATTAGCATATAAAAAACTAATCTTTATTAATCCAACAAAAACAATAACAATAATTTTCTGATAAACAGACATGGCGTTTATATTTATGATTTATAACCAAACAATAATGATAGTGCCACTATACCGATAAATAGGCCAAGATGCAAAATGAAACCCACACACAAAGTAGGATGATTTGTTTTTTTAGATAAAAAATTAGCATGTTTTGTATCTGATTTCTGAACGGAAAAATGGTTATTATTAAAGTAACCTATCCGTGAATTTACTAATTTTGAATACAGGTCGAATTCACAATAAACGAGCACATAACAACATACTAAATCCTACAGATAATAAAATTGCTAACGCCGTTTAAAAAATGGTTAAAAGCATCACCTTTGATAATGGGATGGAATTTAATTATCATCATGCTATTGAGCATTATTTAAATACTACCGTATACTTTGCGGAGCCTTATAA
Organism: Gilliamella sp. Bif1-4; assembly: GCF_001690535.1. Classification (NCBI taxonomy): domain Bacteria; kingdom Pseudomonadati; phylum Pseudomonadota; class Gammaproteobacteria; order Orbales; family Orbaceae; genus Gilliamella; species Gilliamella sp. Bif1-4. The sequence continues at coordinate 101,756 of NZ_LZHC01000057.1, forward strand.
AAGCTGGCAAAGAGGCACAAATGAAAACACCAATGGCTTAATACGTCAGTTTATACCCAAAGTCAGCGGCCATTTCACATGAGCTCTATGCGGGCATTTACTCCCATAAATCCCAATTTAATGCAGCACAATTTTTACAAAATGATTTTGTTAGCCCAATGCCCATACCATTGAATGCCCCTTATCCTGGATACAGACGTGAACCAGTAAAGCACAGTTGAGCACCTATTTGTTAAAACGAGTAATAAGCAAAAATTGACTAAACCAGCCTACCCACAAACAAATGAGAAGGTAGAAAAGATGATACGAACTTTGAATTGAGGTATAGCATAATCAACAAATATATCAAAAAGCTGTATTGGCGGCATAAAACGTGCTTGGTTACTCCTAGTCTGCTTTATGATGCTATGGGGTACAAAATATCAAGTTTCAAACAGGAAGATAAGCCGTATTTTATAACAATAAAAAGACAATATTAAATGTTTTTTTATAAATCTATTTTTGACCGGACGATTAAAATTACCCCAGCGGAAGCTGGGGATTAATGAATAAGCGATTTATTGCTTATAGGAAGATAGAAAGTGAGCAAATCTTCCAATAGCATCTTCAAGTTGGCTAGAATGAGGCAAAGCAACAATTCTAACGTGATCCGGTTTATGCCAATTAAAGCCGGTTCCTTGTACAAGTAATACTTTTTCTTGTAACAAAAAATCTAATACGAGTTTTTGGTCGTTATGGATGTTGAATTTTTTTTGATCTAATTTTGGAAATAGATATAAGGCACCTTGTGGTTTAGTACATGAAACCCCAGGGATTTCATTAAGTAAACGCCATGCCAACATACATTGATCATATAAGCGACCTCCAGGAACAATAAATTCATTGATGCTTTGGTAACCTCCTAGCGCTCCTTGAATAGCATGTTGTAATGGCACATTAGCACATAAACGCATTGAAGCTAGCATATTTAAGCCTTCAATATAGCCTTTTACATGGTTTTTAGGGCCACAAAGCGCCATCCAGCCTTGCCTAAAACCTGCAACTCGATAAGTTTTTGATAGGCCACTCATGGTAATGACAAATAAATCGGGTGCCAATGCGGCAATTGAATAATGCACTGCATCATCATATAAAATTTTATCGTAAATCTCATCAGCGAAGATAATTAGATTATTTTGACGAGCGATTTCAGCGATCTCAAGTAATACTTCTTTACTATAAACAGCGCCTGTCGGGTTGTTAGGATTAATAATTACTATTCCTTTAGTATTTGGAGTTATTTTCCGTTTAATATCTTCAATATCAGGTGACCAATTTGATTCTTCATCGCAAAGATAGTGCACAGCGCTACCTCCAGACAAACTAATAGCTGCTGTCCATAATGGGTAATCAGGCATAGGTACGAGTATTTCATCTCCACTATTTAGTAAGGCCTGCATGGATTGAACGATTAATTCTGATACACCATTACCGATGTAAATATCTTCAACATCTAAACTATTAATTCCGCGAGCTTGATAATACTGCATGATTGCTTTACGAGCAGAATAAAGGCCTTTAGAATCGGAATATCCTTGTGAGGAAGGTAAGTTTCTAATCACATCAATTAATAATTCGTCAGGCGCAGCAAAACCGAACGGCGCTGGGTTTCCAATATTGAGTTTCAGGATAGTTTGACCTTCTTCTTCCAGTCGTTTTGCATGCTCTAGAATTGGACCACGGATATCGTAACAAACATGATCCAATTTTGTGGATTTTGAGAAATTTACCATAAAGTTGCTCTTTTTAGTTTTTGTGTTGATATTTTTACTGAAAAAAACAATCTACTCCTATTTCGATAATTTTTGAAGATGCTATTATAGTTAGCTCAATAAATATTATTTGATTGTCTGTTTTTTGTGCTGGAGAGTGTTATGAAAACCATTTTAACGGTAATTGGTAAAGATCAAACAGGTATTATTGCTGGTATTAGCCAAAAGTTATATGAATTAAATATTAATATTTTAGATGTCAGCCAAACTATCATGGATGAGTATTTTACGATGATTATGTTACTTGACCTATCTAAAATTAATGTGTCATTTGATGAAGTAAAAACTGTGTTGATGCAAACAGGTCAAAATCTAAAAGTTAAAGTCAATCTTCAAAGAGAAGAAATTTTTGATGCTATGCATCGTTTATAATATTAATTCTATATTTTAATAAAAGGATAATACTAATGGAAACAAAACAGATCCTCGAAACCATTAAAATGATTGAGGAAGAAAAACTTGATATCCGCACAATAACCATGGGTATTTCTCTTCTTGATTGTATAGATAGTGATGGTGAAAAAGCACGCCAAAAGATTTATAACAAAATTACACGTCTGGCAAAAGATCTTGTTAAAGTAGGTGATCAGATTACTTCAGAATTTGGTATTCCAATAATCAATAAACGTATTTCTGTTACGCCAATATCTCTAATTGCCGGTGCTAGTGATGATAAAGATTATGTAGCGTTTGCTAAAACTTTGGATGAAGCGGCCAAAGCAGTTAATGTTAACTTTATTGGTGGATTTTCAGCACTGGTACAAAAAGGTTACCATAAAGGTGATGAAATTTTAATTAAATCAATTCCACAAGCACTTGCACAAACTGAACGAGTTTGCTCTTCGGTAAATGTTGGCTCTACACAAACTGGGATCAACATGGATGCAGTAAAGCAAATGGGAAATGTCATCAAAGAAGCCGCGCAATTAACAGCTGATAATAGTTGCATGGCCTGTGCTAAGTTAGTTGTGTTTGCTAATGCTGTTGAAGATAATCCATTTATGGCAGGTGCCTTTCATGGCGTAGGTGAAGCTGATTGCGTCATTAACGTTGGTGTCAGTGGTCCTGGTGTAGTTAAGCGAGCTATTGAAAAAGCCAAAGGTCAGCCATTTGATATTGTAGCTGAGACTATCAAAAAAACTGCATTTAAAATTACTCGTATGGGGCAACTGGTCGGTAAAGAGGCTTCTGAACGTTTAGGCGTTAAATTTGGTATTGTCGATTTATCGTTAGCTCCAACCCCAGCAATTGGTGATTCGGTTGCACACATTTTAGAAGAAATGGGATTAGAAGCAGTTGGTACACACGGTACAACTGCGGCACTAGCTATGCTAAACGATGCAGTTAAAAAAGGTGGAGTAATGGCTTGTGGCCATGTTGGCGGATTAAGCGGTGCATTTATCCCTGTTTCGGAAGATGCTGGTATGATTGATGCTGTAAATAACGGTGCACTTAATCTTGAAAAACTAGAAGCAATGACCTGTGTTTGTTCTGTTGGACTGGATATGATTGCAATTCCAGGCGATACGCCAGCTGAAACTATTTCGGCGATCATTGCAGATGAGGCTGCAATAGGGGTGATTAACCACAAAACAACAGCTGTGCGAATTATTCCAGCAGTGGGGTTAAACGTAGGAGATAACATTGAATTTGGTGGTTTACTTGGCCATGCTCCCGTTATGTCAGTAAACAAATTTAGTTCACGTGATTTTATTAATCGAGGTGGAAGAATTCCCGCTCCAATTCATTCATTTAAAAACTAATATATTTATTTTAAATGAATATTTTCCCTTACTCCGTCTACAGCAAGGTAGGCGGATTGTTGCTATAAATAATGAATATTCCTTATTTCATGAATTGGTGGTTTTTATTCGGGTATCTATCATCAAGGCTGCTTTTCTTGCCATAACAATTTTAGGTATATGGTTTTTAAGCATATAGTATTCGTATACTTAAGTATATACCTAAAAGGTGTAGTTTTAAATGTACCTTACTGATACTTAATGGGCAATAAAATAGACTTCAAGGCTTGTTATTACTGGGTTTGGTGTACTTTGTTGGGTTTAAAAGAATGTTACTGTTTATTGATTTGGTGCGTGGGCGGGACTTGAAAAGCACTGTTTAAATCATTTTTCATAAAGCATTGTGTTTGTTTCTTCTGTTTGCCGTACCCCCATTTGTACCCCCAAAATAAAAACTGACCCCCAATATTAGGTATTTTAATCTTGCCAAATTGAAAGGTTAAAAATTGGTTTTAGAATTTTGACGGTGTAAAAATTTATCTAGGTGAGCGGTATCCTTTAATTATGTTTTAGATTTTTATACCTCCCCCCCATAAAAATAAAATTTTATAAAAAAGTGTTCACGGTGTTCACTACTTGCTTGAAGCCTTATTCTAAAAGGGTTTGAGCGGTGAACACTTAATGATTTACTATTCACAAGTGTACACTTAAAGTGTTCACTTATTTCATTTATAATCATATTAGCAATATTAATCATAAAAATGGCTAATAAATGAAAATGAGGTTAACATGAGTATCTATTTTTTTAACAAAAAAAATATTTCTTCTTTAAAAAAGGAGCAATTTATTAATCTGATGGAGTGGGCGAATAAGATTGTGAATCAAAACTCATGTTGTTTTTCAAAGAATGAAGCCTTATATGATTTGATAAAAATAGTAATGAAACCAATTCAAGCAGAACACATTAGAAATGCTTATTTAACGCATGAACATCATGCAATAAAAGAGATTGATTTATACCAGGATTTCCTTTGTTCACATAGCATAGTATACGAAATCTTAGCTAATTCTACACAACATTCGAATTCAGCAAGTCACCACTCACTTAAACTAGCCTCTGATATTATTTTACCTACAGGTTGGCATCCTACTAGCTTAGTTTGTAATCTTGGTTCAATTGGAAAGGAAAATCGCAAATGTGGAGAATTTAAACAAGATATTAATCATGATGTAACGCTTGTCTTGCCAATGAAAATTGGTTTTGTAAAAGGAGGAAACCACTCTATTATTCAAGGAGTACTTTCTGGTAATGGAGAAATATACCCAAAGACAGTAGTAGACCTTTCAAACAAATTAAATGAGGTCTATTTCAATGGAACGCATTGGATTGACACAACTTCCGAGCAAGTTATCGGAGAACCTCGATATCCTGAATTTGGTTGGGTATGGGAAATATCAAAATTATTAACAAATAACATTGAGTAAATCACAAATTAAGTATAGTTTATAATAAACCATGATATTTAACTTGGAGCTTCGGCTCTTAGTAGCCAGCCTTTGTCAGAATTTGTGTGCAAGTGTACACTACAATTTAGCTGAATAGCTCTTTTTTAAAGATGTTTACTATTTGGTCTTCAACATCTTCAAAGCCTTTATTTAAAAAGTTCTTTTTAGCGGTAGAGCGCTTAAACTTCATGGGATGGTTTGGGTCAGCAACATATGCGGCATAAGCGGCAGTATAGCCAACTCGCCCAGTTATACGGGTACCATTTACGACTACTTCTCTATACTGCGAATTAACTAAGTTAGATGTGTCGATTGGGGTGTAAAGCGCTGCTTGGTTAGCTCCAACAATTATTGAAGCATGCATCGCTTTAACTGCTTTATTTTTGATTATGTTGTTTACGGTGTTATCTAAACCTTTTATGCATCCTCTAACACCTTTTACTTTTATTGCCATTCTTAGTCACCAGTAGTTAATGTAGGTTATTTTATTCTTGTGCAAATCCCTTCTAATTTAGTTCTAAGGTTAATAATGTTAGTGTCATTATCTATATTTTTAATATCTATTGTTGTTATGTATTTAAATGTGTCTTTATCAATTGCCTTTATAGTATTCACAATATGAGTTTTATAAGCATCAGATATTTCATCTTCAGTTGAGTCAATTTTACTTAAATCAATAAGAGTATTTTCTGTCTCTTTGTTTATTTGGTATAATTCATTATTAATTATTCTAAATGTCCTTAGATCCTCCAAAGATGACACAGGAACACCCAAGTCTTCATTAGCTCCGACATTGTGTCTTTGATACTGGTCATCCATACAGCGCCAATCACCTACAAGATACTCTTTTGTAATCTTATCTTCACCACAGCCGAATAAAGCAAGGCTAACTAAACTAATTATCAAGATTCTTTTCATACCATCAACCCTTTTAAAATTTTAATTAATGGTATGAAAATTCATCTATAAAATCAACGACGATTTAGCAGCCCTCCTGGTCTTTGCTCTTTCATAATCTGCGCACGGATAGCTTGTTCAATGTTTTTAGCTAGTTGCTGTCCGTCTTGTTCAGACATGCCACCGTTTCCGTCTAGATGAATCGGTGTATTAAATGTCATGTTTATTACTGAACCGCCACCTTTACCTGATGTTATTTGTCGATTACTTAATACCCGTCCATTTTCGCCCGGTATTAAGTACTGTTTGCCGCCAGCAACTAGAATTTCAGGTTTGCCGCCCTCACCAACACGATACATTGATCCTGCGTCTACTGGACCGCCATTTTTACGCGCACCAGCTATACCTAACGCTTTCATTGATCCAATCGCTGTTGCGTACGATGTTGCGCCTGTAGTTGCTGCTGCGCCTTGTGTAGCAATAGATGCATACATTGCCGCAGGTTGATATGCCGCCGCTAACATGCTAGCCTCCAAAACTTGAGCCGCCGTCGTTGATGCTGATGTCGTTTTAGCTACAATTGCGTTTTTAACGTATTGCATACCCATCTGAACCAATGAACCGATTGCTTCGTTCAAAATCACATTAGCAAAGTTCTGCATTGCCTGCGTTGCTGTCATCGTACCTGACGCTAAGCCTGATATTGTACTTGTTGCGCTACTTGCTAGTCCCTCAAGAGATGACGCCAAAAACTCGTTAGCATCGCTCTGATTTCGCCAAATTTCCCATTGTGCATTGATACGATTTTGTTCGTACTGATGATTAGCTGCTCCACGTAAAGCTATTGCGTTTTCTTCGGTGATCCATTTCTGCTTTTCAAACTCTTGAATCAAAGCAAGTTTTCTATCATTTTCATTTTTAAGGGCTTGGACTGGATCAACTTGTGCTACAGCGTCGTCAATTTTAGATACAACAGCATCAGATTTGATTTTAGCCATGTTTATCTGATGTTGTTGCTCAAGTTGTTCAAGCTTAGCGTTGTATTCTTCTTGAGTTTTTATTTCTCCCTCTTTACGTAATACATCTAATGATTTTTTAGATTGTTTAAATGAATCTTCTTCGGCTTCAATTGGACTTTTCAAAGCACCTAACGCTTTATAAGCTTGCGATGTTTCGATTAGCTTTCTAAGCTCTTCTGTTTGTTTTGCTGTAACCTTGCTGCCCATTTTTTGAGTGATAGCAAGTAATTCAGCTTCAACTGTCATGCCTTTTGCTTCAAGTTTAGCAACTTCCAATTTATCACTAAGCTCTTTGACTTCTTCGGCGTATGATTTTGTTGTGCCTTTTTTATTGCTTGCTTTAATTTTATTGTTTTCCGCTGACAACGCTCTTAATTCTGCTATCAACGGCTGTAAAGCAACCGCTTGGTCATTTGTTAACTTAGTAAAGTTGGTTTGACCAAGTGCCAGCGCTACTAAGTCTTCCCTATACTCATTAGCTCTATCACCCAACGCCGAATAAAGCCCGTCCAAGACAAATGCCGCTTCACTATTTTCTTTGGCTTTCAACTTAGCAATTTCAAGCTCTTTGGATATGCTCGCAAGCTTTTTATCAATTTCTGATTTTGATGCGTCATCCCAGTTTTTTGCTAATTCCTTACCATTATTTACAAGCTTTGGTCCTATACGGGAAGCTAGTATGTCTTCAACTTCTGCTATTTGTTTTTGGGCTGCCAATATTCCGTCAAGAATTTCTTTTTCTTGTTCACGCTGTTTATTTCTAGTGACAAGAGCTTTATTTATTCGTTTTTCATTTGAGTAAACGCCTTTACCATCCAAGATATCTTGTGTTGAATTCATTTGGACGCGCAATAACTTCAACTGCTCTTGTGCATTTTTTATATCTTTGACTGCTTCATCTTTAATAACAACTAATTTTTCATCAGCGAAAGAATTAAGCTGTTCAGAAAGTGCTTTCACTTTTCCAGTTAAACCAACAGCTTCTTCTTTTGCATTTTTTGCCTTTTCATAGAAATAGTATAGCGACATAGCCGCCAACATAGCAGTGCCAGCAGGACCACCTAACAAAGCCATAGCAGACCTTAGACCATTGGCGGCTAAAGAAGTCGTTTTTATTGCTGTGTTTAGCTGTGTTTGCGCTACTGCATGTTTGTTTGTTGCTGTAGCTAACTGAGCTTCAACCGCGATAAGCTGTTTATTTAATGATGTTTGGGCGCGTAAGCTATTACAATACGTTTGAGCTAGAATAATGTTCTGTTTCTGAACTTCTAACGCTCTGATGTTCTCGTTAATTCTAGCCATTTCAGCTTGAATTAAAACTTTTTCAGCTTGTGCTTGCCGAATATTTGCAATTGTTTGTTCAGCACTTTGCTTAGTCGCATTAGCTAGTGATGTGATATATTTTCCTGCGTAAATCGCAGCTAAAGCACCCACGCCCGTCATTAAAATATCAACATGCTGAGACATCAAAATCAACGAATCAACTAAAACTTTGGTTGCGCCTGTTGAGTTATTAAGCTCACCCAAATATTTTTTTAAATTATTCGTAACGCGGTTAATACCGTCAGTTACTGTGTTACGCATATTGTCAGCAAGCGCAGCAGTTTCTTCTTGTGCGGCTATCATAGCATCGGTAAAGGTTTGCATAGATAATTTGCCGTCAGTGGCTAACTGCCTTACGTATTGCTCTGTTATTTTCTCAGCTTCTTTTGTTGATTTGGCGTTCTTCTTTAGGTAATTGGATAATGTTCCCAAAACGCTAGGCATTGCGTTAAAAACAGACATTGCTTCAATGCCTGCAAGTTTTCCTTTCATCTGTGCCTTAGTAAGAGCGTTTATAGCTGATTCCGCACCGATTGCGCTTGTTTTATTGATGGTCATCAAGTTAGATAGTGTATCAATATAAGATATTGTGCTTTGTGTACTATAACCCAGCTCGCCCATTGAATTTGAAAGGCGAATATATAGCTCAGATGTTTCTTCAATTGTACGACCGTTTCGATCGGAAGTAGCTAGGAGCTGGTCTAAAATGTCTTTAGTTTGTGATGCTGTAGCCCCAGTGTTTTGTATACGGTCTTCTAGCTCGTTCCAACTTTGAGCATATGCAATGATTTGGCTAGAGACAAGAGCGGCTGATACAGCCTTAGCAATAGTAGTAAGCTTACCAAGTGCTCCTCCTGCGCTTTTTGCTGAGGATTCTAATTTATCTATGCCTTTTGATGCTTTCGCTCCACTATCACTTAATTCCTTAAGTTCTTTTTTGGCTTTGTCAGTTGCTTCTAATAAATCTTTTAGCTCTACGTTGCAAGTAATAGTAAAATCTTTATCTCGTGATGAGTATGTAGCCATATAATGACCTCCTAATGATAAACGCGCGTTGGGATTTGTAGTAATGATTGTTCGGTATATATTTTTATAGCGCTATTCCCCCAGTCGGTTATATGCCAAGGTTTACTATAAAAATTAATCATATCTTCGATAAAATGAAATGGGTCAGATTTTCTACCGTTTTCTGTACAAAATAGCGCTAGTTCAACTAACCCCGATGATAAGTGTTCTTTTGTGATAGTTCCTGTATAAGTGTCACCATCGTTAACAAAGGTAAATACGGTATTACCTTGTTTAGCTATCATTTCATTAACATAAGTTTCCGCTATAGCGTCAGCAAGTGCTTTCAATGATTTCATTTTCTTTTATACTCCTTTAAGTTTTGGTTCTTCGGCTTTGGGTAGCCAGTCTTGACTCGTATTGATATTAAGCTCTACGTTGGTTCTCATCCCTTTATTTGCTCTTTTACGCATGTAGTCTTTACCGTTTTCTTTCATTGCATAATTAAGCGATGTGCCAAATTGCGTTAGTGATAGCGGATTGTTTAAACCTGTATTGCGAATGTATTCAATATAAGCATGGTATAAATATTTTCGGGGGTTAAAGGGCATTATTCCCATATTGCCAATAAACATACCATTGGGGTAATCAAGCGCATCAAGATAACTACAAAAATCCACTAAATGATCGGATTCGCGTTTAATCGCCGTCGCTTCGTCTGATTGTTGTTGCTGGTGTAGTCTTTCTTTAGCTTCTGCTGGACCGGTAAACTCATTTAATAGCAACCTCACAATTGAGGGTAGCTCTTGCTCTATTTTGCTGACCAAGTCTAAGTCTCTTTCTTTTTCTGGTATCACCTCACCAAAGTGAAAGATAACTCTACGTCGCGATATACCACCATTTCGTTCGTTAAATCTCATTGCCTCGTTATTGATAACCAAAACTACCGCAGGGATTTTATAGGAGTAGGGTTGCTTGTGTTTTGGGTCTATTGCGACTTCATCACCGCCAGTAATTGCTTTTAATCCTGCGCCACTGCCCATATAACGCGGTTGGTCGGGTAAGATGACTAATGAGTAACCCACGATTAAGGCTCTGTCCCTTGCCTTTTCTAATGCGTCCATAGTGCCTATTACAGTATTGTTTTTACCTGACAACATCGTCGCAATTTCAGCAAAAACACTTTTACCGCTACCACCTGCGCCTGTAACCTCTAAGAATAATTGCCAGTCATGACGATTAGCCAATATCATATATAGCGCAGCTAAGATATTTTTAGCCTTATCTTGATTGCCTGATGCTCTTTTTAGCCATTTAGCGAAGTTTGGCGCGTGAGTATCAAAAGATTCCTTTTCTTTGGCAGGGTAGTAATCAATATCATTACTGACTAATAACCAATCTTGCTTATTGTGAGGTCTAAAGGTTTGGCTTTTTAGCTCATATACGCCATTTTTAAAGCAGATTAAATCTTTCTGAGGTGTTCCCATTATCGGTAAGGACAATCTGAGCGATTCAACCGCTGAGCTAATTCTTAATGGGTTAAATGGCTCGCCTGATTGAGTAAATAAATCGGCTAAGGTTCGCATTAGCATTTTATCGCTGATGGGTTGCCATGCGTTATCTTTATAGTAATAGATTTCATCGGTAGTAAGATTAATTGCAAGGTTATTGTCATAATGATCCTCGCCAAAATATTAGACAGTGCCCGCCTCTATCATTTTTTCGTTTTGGTAATATTGTTGTTCATATTGTTCAGGTGATACCCA
>NZ_LZHC01000058.1:0-2328 GCF_001690535.1 Gilliamella sp. Bif1-4
GACATTCAATGTCATCGATGACTTTAATCGTGAGGCGTTAGGTATTGATATTGCAGTGAGCTTACCGGCAGGAAGGATTACCCGTTATTTAGATAAACTGGCCGAATATCATGGGTATCCATTAAAAATACGGGTCGATAATGGACCCGAATTTACAGGAAAAACCTTTATAAACTGGGCTAAATCACATGATATAACCATTGATTATATCCAGGTAGCCCTTATCAAAATGGCTATATTGAACGATTTAATCGTACCTATCGTACTGAAGTACTCGATTTATATCTTTTTAACAACTTAGCACAAGCAAGGAGAATAACCGAAGAATGGTTAACGATTTATAACACCGAAAGGCCTCATGAAGCACTAAATAATATGACGCCGATTGAGTATAAAACACTAAAACAAGCAGCATGATTTTCTACGTGAGTTGTGTACTAAGTTTGGGGTATTTACATGAATTGTTCATAGCGCGCTTTATTTTGATAAAGATAGTTATAGATTGATTGGACGCTGATTTTCTTTAAACGTGCAGCAATCTGCTCTGGGCTGTAATAAAGCATGAGGTATTTTTCAACTTGACGCCATACTGAAGACTCTATTGGCTTACCATTACCGCTATTTTTTCGCCTTTTCCGAGCGAGTGTCACCGCCTCATGTGCTTGATAGACTTGATTATGTTTTGAGTTTCTTTTTATCTCTCGACTTATTGTCGAAGGATGTCTATTGAGTAGCTGGGCTATCTCTTTTTTATTCTTTCCGGCTTGTAATAATACGAAAATCTGGTATCTTTCCTTCCTAGAAAGGTGATTATAATACATAGCAATCTCCAAACTGTGGTGGTGCGAAGGTGCTAGTATAAATCACCTTTCTACTTTCTTCACTCCACCGTGTTTAAAATTGCACTTCATGTTTGAATCCAGGGCTACGGCAGTTGGAATGGCAGGAGCATGTGCATGGACAGGTCAGTTAATTTTTAATCTATTTATTGGTGCTTTTGTTAGCATAATTGGGTTTGGTCCTTTCTTTGTTGCATTAGCATTTTTTGATGTTATTGGTGCTATTGTTTTATGGACTTTTATTAGAGAAAATAAGCCGCATAAGTAAAGTTAAAATCAATAATTAACTTTTATTTTTATAAAACTGGCAGATATTATATTAATAGTATTTGCCATTTTTTTATTTTGTTCTTTTGATTTTGAGTTATTTGTGATCTTTTTTATAAAGTGTTAATTAAGTGAAAATATTCTTTTTTTAAGGGACTTTTTCATTCAAATAAGGTAAATTATTTAAACATTGGTGGAAAAATATTTTTGCATTTTAGTTACTATTATTATTTTTAATAAAAGGCATAATTATGCGTTATAACGAACCACAAATGTTGACCTCAATTTTGACACAAGCCTCTTCTCTGTCTAAGATTCAAGATAGAACTAATGCATTATGCTCTTTAGCTAAAGTCGTTTATGATTTATTGCCTTCACCATTGAATCAACAATGCCGAGTTGCTAACTATCGTCAAGGTGTGTTGATTTTAGAGGTTAGTTCAGCTTGTTGGTTAACTAGATTGAAATATGAACAAAGCAATTTAATATCTGAAATACGAAAAAATATTTTACCCTCCTTATCTTCTATTCAATATCAGATTAATCCAGATATTTCGGTGAGGTGGTCACAGAGCAATTATCAAAGTGATAAGTTATCTTTAGCTTCAAGCGTGATGACACAAAAAAGCGCAATGTTTCTATCTGCATTAGCAGAAAATGCACCAGACAAGTTAAAAAAACAATTGATAAAACTTGCTAACCATGCAAAATAAGCACTGATAGTTAGTCTTCAATTTTATAAAATTATATATCTTAAAGATATAAGGAGTGAATAATGGATAAAGGTATGCTTACTTATCTTATAATCGGGTTCGTGATTGGTTTTATTATTTGTTTCATTTTTATTAGTGTTATTAGCCCTAAGGCACGTAAATATGCCAAAGTTAAACAAGAGTTAGATCAAACAAAAGATGAACTAATAGCGCAAAAACAAATGATAGCTAAACATTTTTCACATAGTGCAGAAATATTGGATAATATGGCTAAAGATTTTCGTCGTCTTTATCAACATATGGCTGAAAACTCTAGTCAATTTATGGATAGTGGTAAGATTCAGTCTTTAGATTTTGATTCAAACACAGATTCTAACGAAAAAAAAGAAGTTACGCTTGATAAGCAGCCTAGAGATTATTCCGATGATTCTTCAGGCTTATTTAAAACGGATGAAAATAAATCTTAACCTATGATTTTATTCTCTGTTACTTAATATCCAAGCAATTTT
>NZ_LZHC01000059.1:0-52269 GCF_001690535.1 Gilliamella sp. Bif1-4
ACGTTAAATCCGCAACAACAATTTGTTTTTTATCACCTACATCAAATTGTCGTTGCAGGTGATTTTCTGTGGCGGTTTCATTCACTTCCGTATTGTGAGATTGATAACGTTTAACGGTGTATTTTGATACCAGCAATAAGGCTTTCATCACCCGAGCAATGTAACGGCGTGACACCCAAATATTCTCTTTCTGTAAATCAAAACGAATTCGTCTTGTACCATAAGACTGATAGCTCTGATTAAATAGCGTCACGATTTTATCGGCATAAAGCCCTACTGATTTTTGTCTATTCAATTTACACTGATAATAAGCATAATGTTTTGATAATCCTAAATATTGACATAGCTTTGTTATGCTATAACGATGTCGATTTGCTTTTAGGATAGCGATTTTCGCCCTATTATCAGTGCTGCTTGCTTTAGAATATCGTTTTCCATACGGAGTTGTTTAAGCTCTTTACGCAACGCGATTAACTCTTGTTCTTGTGGACTGCGATTATCTTTTGTTTTAAATGAGCCGCTTTGGCTTGCTTGCGTTATCCAACGGTCCAAAGCTGATGGTGTCAAATCATATTCGGCAACGATTTCACTACGTGATTTACCATGTTGATAAAGACTGACCATTTGGTGTTTAAAATCATCTGTGAATGTTCGTCTTTTGCGTTTAATCTTATTCATATTTGTTCCTTTTTTAGTTGTGATAAGTTTACCTTACCCCTTAAAAAAGTTGTATGATTTAGTGTAGCCTATCCACTAGTAAATCCTACATATCAATCAATAAAACGTTCGAAACCTAACAGTATAAAAAGTATTTTTATTTAAAATATTAAACTGAAAGATGTTGATAAAGAGTTATTACTCCAATAGAAATAAGTACTAACCCGCCCAAAAGCTCAGCCCGTTTACCAATTAAACAACCAATTTTATTACCCAATAATAACCCAATAGTAACCATTGTACAGGTAGCGAGTCCAATCATTGATGCAGCAAAAAAGATATTAACACTTGCTAATGCTAAGCCAACACCAACGGCAAATGCATCTATACTAGTTGAAATTGCTGTGAAAATTAACATTAAAAAAGATTTTTTTGATGATATTAATTCATCTTCTTGGCAATTTCCATCTGACTGTTTCTGGCTGTTATATATCATATTAATGCCTAAAAATAGCATGACAGCAAATACAACCCAATGATCCCATTTTTCAATATATTGCAACGTAATATAACCAACTAACCAGCCAAGCAATGGGGTAATAGCCTCAACAACACCAAATAGAATACCAATTTTTAATGCGCCTAAAATTGGTGTTGATTTAAGTGAAATCCCACGACAAATGGCGACAGCAAAGGCGTCGGTTGACATTGCTAGTGCTAATAATAAAATAGCCCAAAAATTCATGACATATACTCTTGCTTATAATTATTAAAAATTTATTACTTTTATAATAATAGTGATGATTTATTGATTTATTACTGAAAATAGATAATTTGCTATTTTTTTATCACCTTTGTTTTTATAAAGTTCAGCTGTTTTTATAACGTTGTCTCGACGATTAGCATCATATTGAAAAAGTTGCTTAAACATTAAGTCAGCTGTTTTTTTATCACTATTTTGGATTGCACAATAACCATATTGTTCATAAGCATCGGCTTTCCAACGATGACGATCGAACTCAATACTTTGTTCAAATTGTTTTTTTGCTTCTTGATAACGATCTCTACCACATAAAAAAGAACCATAATGGACATGATATAATCCATTACCTGGTTGCATTAGAGTAATACGTTTGTAAATCATCTCTGCTTCGTTGTATTCACCAACATGTTGATCAAACATTGCCATGGCTAACATAACTTGGGGATTATTTGGGGAGTATTGTGCAGCTAATTTTAGATTATAATGTGCTATCTTTATATTTTCTTCTGACTCATTTGCTTTAGCAAGATATCCTAATCCAAGTCGCATCCTAGCCAAAGCGGCTTTTTCTGGGTCAAATTCATTGTTGCTTTTCATTTGACAACCCGCTAGTACTATCATCAAAAAATAGCTAGATATAACTAACAATTTCTTCATCTATTTCTCCTTTTTATAAAGATTTATCCTTATGCTGTTTGCTTAACAAGGTTCTGCTTTTTATAAAGAGTTCTTTTAGTGCGGTCAACAACTTCACCAGCTAACTGGCCACATGCAGCATCGATATCATCCCCCCGTGTTTTACGAACAATTACGGTAAATCCATATCCCATTAATGTTTTCATGAAGCGATCAATTCGTGTATTTGAACATCTTGAATAAGGCGCACCAGGGAACGGATTCCAAGGAATTAAATTAATTTTGCTAGGTACATTTTTTAGGAATTGAGCAAGCTCATGAGCATGTTCAACGCTATCGTTAATTTGATTAAGTAATACATATTCAATAGTTACTTTTCCGTGATTTGCGTTTGAAGATGAAAGATAACGCAGAATTGAATCACGTAGCATAGACATATTGTATTTTAGGTTAATTGGCATAATTTCATTACGAATAGTATCATTAGGTGCATGAAGTGATATCGCTAGCGCCACATCAATCATACCGGCTAGCTTATCTAAAGCGGGAACAACTCCTGATGTCGATAGTGTTACACGCCTTTTTGATAAACCATAGCCAAAATCATCTAACATAATTTCCATAGCTGGTGCAACATTAGATAAATTAAGTAGCGGTTCACCCATACCCATCATAACTACATTAGTAATGGGCCTATCTGCTAATTTTCCGGTGACACCAATTGCATTTGATGCACGCCATACTTGGCCAATAATTTCAGAAACGGTTAAATTACGATTAAATCCTTGTTGGGCAGTAGAACAAAATTTACACTCTAATGCGCAACCAACTTGAGATGAAACACATAATGTTGCACGATCACGTTCAGGAATATAAACAGACTCAATCAGTTGGTTATTACCAACATCAAGTGCCCATTTTATTGTGCCATCAGAAGAACGCTGTTCTATGGCAATCTTCGGAGCTTTAATTTCTGCTAAAGTCTTTAGTTGTTCACGTAGTTTTTTATTGATATCGGTCATTTGATCAAAATTATCTATACCAAAATGATAGATCCATTTCATTACTTGATCAGCTCGAAACGGTTTTTCACCAAGTGATATAAAAAACTCTCTCAATTGTTGACGTGTGAAGTTTAGTAAATTTATTCTTTCGTTTATGGAATTAGTTGTATTAAGATTCATTGTATTGGCAGCGTCTAAACAATTTCCAGACGTATTAGATGTAGATGTTGTTAACATAAGGCCTCGTTTTTACACATTATGGCTATTTCTTTTTTAGGAAAAGGATTATACTGTTTTTAACTTAATCTGGCTATATAGAATATTGGCAATGCTTGAAAGATGAAGAAATCAACAATATTAAAAAAAATAGGTGGTTTGACTTTAAAATTATCTTTACTTCTATTTCCTACTTTTATCATGGCACAACAGATCACATTAAATAAATTGATTGGACAGTTTGACGAAAAAAAAGATAATGTTTTTATCGCGTTAGACTCAACTATACTACCTGTTAATAAAAAAGGAATGTATCTACAAAAAGAACCAACCGAACAACTTATAAAAGCCTACAATGATTTTAAAAAAGTTCATCCAGGTATTCCTTTTATCATAGTAAGTGCAACGCGAAATTACACTTACCAAAACGGTATTTGGCAACGGAAATGGGATGTTTTATCAGCTAAAATAAATGATCCAGAAAAAATTGCTGAAGAAATTTTGAAATTTTCGTCAATGCCTGGCACATCAAGGCATCATTGGGGAACAGATATTGATATTACCAGCGTTTCATCAACATATTTTAAGGATGATAAAAAAGGCATCATTCTATATAAATGGCTTCAAAAAAATCTACCTAAATATGGATTTTGCCAAGCTTTTAATGAGGGACGCAAAGGTGGGTATCAACCTGAAGAATGGCACTGGTCATATAAACCTATTGCTAGCCAATATATTGACCAATACAAAACTATATTGGAAAGTGATCCAGAAATTATCATGAAAGCTCTAAATTTTATAGGGCACGATAAAATCAAGCTGGAAAGCCTAGTTAAAGAGTATGTATTAACTGTGAATCCTGATTGTTATTAATATATTTTTATTATTAATGTTTTCTCCAATAAGGCAAACATATTGTCACAATAAGGCCTCCACCATCACGATTAGTTGCTTGGATAGTACCGTTATGCATAATGACGGTCTTTCTGGCAATTGCTAGTCCTAGACCATAACCTTTACCTAATTGTGGAGACTGAATACGGACAAATGGTTCAAAAATACTTGATAACTTATTTTCTTCAACACCAGGGCCTCGATCTTTAACTTCAATTTGTAAATACTTACCTGTTTCTTTTAGTGAAACTTGTACAGCTTGCTGAGCTTTTGAAAAACGAATAGCATTGCGGATAATGTTTTCAACAGCACGGCGTATTTGTTCTGAATTACCTTTAACAATTGGATGAGTAATGGATGATAAAGTAAAATGTACCTCAATTAACTGGTGATTAGCTTCATAATTAGCATCATTGATTACTACACTTATTAAGTCTTTTAAATCAAAATATTCATCAGTGCGATTATTCATTTCAGCACGAGAATAATTTAGAATTTCGCCAATTAACTGATCTAAACGTTCTGACTCTAACTCTATTCTAGCTAAAGATGTATCAATATTTTGTTTATTTTGTTGAGCAAGTCCAATTGCTAGTTGCAATCGAGCAAGCGGAGTTCTAAGTTCATGAGAAACATCATGAAGAAGAGATTGACGATCAGAAAGCAATATATTAAGTTGTTCAACCATCATATCAAAATCTTTACCTAATTCGCTAAGTTCGTCACGTCTAGGTTTTAGTTTATTAAATAATCTAACAGAAAGATCTCCCTGAGATACCTTGAAAAAACCTTGTCTTAATAGCCTCATTGGTCTAGTTAAATTCCATGCTAAAAAAAGGCTAAAAACAAGTCCCACACATATGCCCATTAATACAATGGGCAGGGGCATGTTGAACAATGCCTTTTTAACATGATCCTCTTTATCCTCTTTAAATGAAACAGAATAAAGAGTTCCGTCAGGGGCGACAGTCATACGTTGATAAGCATATGTAGGTGTTTCTAATTCATCGGTTAAAATATTAACTTGATCATTCAATGGAGAAACTAATTTTATTGACAATAACGTTCTTTCTCGATCAGGTAAATGCGCTATGAAATTAAGCGTTTCATCTTCGCCAGCTACATGTAATAACTGAGCAATCATATCGACTTTTGTGGGCATATGATTGAGAAATCTTTGATTTTTATTTTCTACATAAATAGAAAACGCAATCCAAGTCAATTGGAAGGTAAGATAAAAGATTACCCCAAACGTGATAAGTATTTTCCAGAATAATCGATGATTCATGTCAAGCCTATTTGTTTGTTAACGAATACGGTAACCGACGGCTCTAATCGTCTCTATTGTCACATCATTTTGTGCAACTTGATGTAATTTTTGGCGAATATTGCTGATATGGACATCAACACTACGATCATAAAGCTCTCTTGCTCGACCAAGTCCAATTTCAGATAATTCTTCTTTAGTTACTACTCGCTCGCTATGTTTCACTAATAAAACTAATAAATTAAACTCGGTTGATGTCAAATCAATCACTTGCCCATTCCACGTACAAAGTCGTTGAGGTAGATCTAACATTAAACCATTAAAATGATATTTTTTATCATCAACCATTTCGACCGAGCGTTCATCAAAACGTCGTAAAACTGCACGTAATCTTGCTAATAATTCACGCGGATAACATGGTTTTGGAATGTAATCATCAGCACCTAATTCCAAACCCAAAACGCGATCAATATTATCACCCTTAGCAGTTAACATAATAACAGGCATATTACATTGTTGACGGATGCTTTTCAGAACATCAATACCATTAATATCAGGTAACATCACGTCTAAGATTGCTGCACGATATTTACCTGATAGCGCTTCATCAATACCATCTTTACCTAAATAAACACTTTTAATATTAAAACCTTCATTAGTCAAATATTCGCTAAGCATTTGTGATAATTCAACATCATCATCTATTAATAAAATATTTATCATAATCGCAATCGCCATTGTTATCTAATTATAGGTTTTTACATTATTGCAATAATAAAAAAAAGTCAGGTTCTTTTACTAAAATATTACATATTTTAAACTATTCCTAATTATTTAATTTACTATTAAATAATGTAAAAAGGTTTCAGATATAACTATATGTTTTAATATATCTTTTCACAATAACCTCCATAACCACATGTTACTTTATACTGGTTATAAATAGGCATTATTCAATTCTTAATTAAGATAGACTAAAATAGTCTGCTTACTTAACATTAAATGTTTCACCATTTAACACTACTAAAGTTAATATGGAGATAAAAAATGGAACAACAAGTAATGTGGCAACAATTAATTCAATTGGTAAAACGTGAAGTTTTACCTGCAGTTGGTTGTACTGAACCCATCTCTTTAGCTTTGGCTGCAGCTATTGCGATTCAACATAGTAGCAACAAAATTATTGAAAAATTGATGCTTATATTTCGCCTAATTTAATGAAAAATGGTGAAGTCATTTTTAAGGCTGATAAACTTAACATAAATGAATCAAACATGATGCAATAATAGAAAATATATCGGTGAGATTAATTTATGACTTTGCAACTCAAGCTAATTTTAAAGATATAGAATTTATTTTGCACTCAGCTAAGCTCAACGATGCTTTATCTCAATAAGGATTAAAAAGAACCTATGGCTTAAGCATTGCCAACATTACATGAACAAACAAAAACAGGGCTATTAGCTGACGATTTACTATCAAAAGTGATTATTCACACAACTGCTGCATCTGATGCCAGCAAGACTACCAGCAATGAGTAATTCCGGTTCAGGTAATCAGGGTATTACCGCAACTATGCCTGTTGTTGTCGTTGCCGATTATCTGCAAGTAACGCCAGAGCAATTAGCAAGAGCGCTTATTTTGTCACACACCATTGCAATTTACATACATAGCAAGTTTCCACCATTGTCAGCACTTTGTGCCGCATCAACTGCCCGCTATGGGGGCAGCCGCTGGCATGGCATTGTTGCTTGGTAATGGGCATTATAAGCCTATTGATACGACTATTTGTAGTATGATTGGTGATTTAACTGGTATTGTTTGTGATAGCGTGGAAACATCAATCAATAATCTTGGTGCAATTGTTAGTCAAAGCATGAAAGTAACTGACACACAAATTATTGATATAATGTCACATAAAGCATAAACATTTGCTTAACGCTAAAATATTAGGCTTTTAGCGCTTTTAATATAAGCAATTAGCATGTTTTTTTAAAAAATTTACTGGACAATATTATTTTTTATGCGTAATATTTTGTCCTGCTTCTATGGTGGCTATAGCTCAGTTGGTAGAGCCCTGGATTGTGATTCCAGTTGTCGTGGGTTCGAATCCCATTAGCCACCCCATTTTATAAAATAGAAAATCTAACGGCGAGTAGCGCAGCTTGGTAGCGCAACTGGTTTGGGACCAGTGGGTCGGAGGTTCGAATCCTCTCTCGCCGACCATTTTTAAATAAAAATTTCTCTAATTTAGTTGTTTTTTTGTTTAGCAGTTCCTAATTTGAATTTTATAATTAAGTTATTTAGTTGAATTATTTTTTAGTTTTTCTATTCTTTTTCTTTCTTGTTTCAAAATAGACGACTTTTACTCTATTTATTCCAATATGTGCGACGAAGTGATCCAACCAAGAAAAGCGTTAGGAACATATAAGTTATTATAAATAAGTCGAATAATAATCTAATCGTTTCAATAAATAAAATTATATAGAAGCCGTATTTGGCTGCAGATGATGATTCGTTTTTCTATTCTTTATTATGGTTGTTTTGTCTTTCAATATATAACGCCATGTTATTATATTCTTGCCTACAAAAATTATTCTTATCTCACTTGTTTTATGGTGATATTTTGTTTTAATAGATGAAAATATCTCTTTATATAACCTCTATTTATTGGAAATAAATTATGAAAAATGTTGGTTTTGTAGGTTGGCGTGGAATGGTGGGGTCTGTTCTTATGCAACGTATGGTTGAAGAACATGATTTTGATTATATCAATCCTGTATTCTTTTCTACTTCTCAAGCAGGTCAAACAGCTCCTATTTTCGGCGGTAAAACAGGTACATTACAAAGTGCAGATAATATTGATGAATTAAGAGCATTAGATATTATTGTGACTTGCCAAGGAGGGGATTATACCTCTGAAATTTATTCTAAACTACGTGCAACTGGCTGGCAAGGTTATTGGATTGATGCAGCGTCGACTTTACGTATGGCTGATGATGCAATTATCGTGCTTGATCCTGTGAATAAAGATAACATTGATTCTGCGTTAGATAAAGGCATTAAAACCTTTGTTGGTGGTAACTGTACTGTGAGCTTAATGTTAATGTCTCTCGGTGGCTTATTTGCTGAAAATCTTGTTGATTGGGTTTCCGTTTCAACTTATCAAGCTGCTTCTGGTGGTGGTGCGCGTCATATGCGTGAACTGCTCACCCAAATGGGGATGCTAAATGCTGAGGTGGCAAAAGAGTTACAAGATCCTCATTCTTCTATTTTAGATATTGAGAGAAAAGTGACCCAAAAAATGCGAGATGGTAGTTTACCGACCGATAATTTTGGTGTGCCATTAGCAGGTAGCTTGATTCCTTGGATTGATAAGGCGCTTGATAATGGTCAAAGCAAAGAGGAATGGAAAGGGCAGGCAGAAACCAATAAAATTTTAGGTACCAGTCAAGTTATTCCTGTTGATGGACTTTGTATTCGTATTGGAGCACTACGTTGCCATAGCCAAGCTTTTACCATTAAATTGAAAAAAGATATCAGCGTACTTGAAATTGAAAAATTGCTTGCTGCTCATAATGATTGGGTAAAAGTCGTGCCGAATGATCGTGATCTTTCGATGCGTGAACTTACTCCTGCAGCAGTAACAGGCACCTTAACAACACCTGTTGGGCGCTTACGTAAATTGAATATGGGCAAAGATTACCTTTCTGCTTTTACGGTCGGTGACCAATTATTATGGGGGGCGGCCGAACCATTACGTAGAATGTTGCGCATTTTAGCCTAATTAGAAGTAAAATAGAAAAACCCGATTTATCGGGTTTTCAGATTGATGACAAACCTCGATATAATTCGGGGTTTATTTTTTTATTTAAACCATAAATAGGATTTTTAATTTGGATTTTATTAAATAAATTAAAAAATAGCCTAAAAAAACGTAACAAAAATAGCTTTATCGCTATTTTCTTGATATTTTGAGCCGTTGCGGCAAATAAACACTGCATTTGAACCTGCGCTCTATGGTCTCTTTTCGCCGAGCATAGACTTTTTTACCCCACTGACTTAAACGAATCTCGTTTTACTCTGTGTACACTGTGACAATAAAGGACAGACTTTGCAGGTTGCTACATCACAATGATAATGACGATAACCTTCCCTGCTGGTAGTTTTATATATTAATGTTTGCCCATTTGGGCAAGTATAAGTATCGTTTGACTGTTATAGATAAACTACTTTTTTCTGATGGGATTCGCACCATGGGTGGGGCGGCGATAACCCAATACCGGATATATCTGCTCTGCCAGCAGTAAATGGCAAATGGGAGCCGTAAAATAACCCGCATCAAGGACCGACACCAACGGGATTAAAGCCAAACCGCTCTAACTGGCGTTTTAATCGTGCCATATAAGGCTGGGAATCATGGATATTTCCGGCTGTGATATAAGTATCGGTAATTAAATTATATTTGCCATCAACCGTTCGGTGATCTAAGTAGAAGACCCCTTTAGGCTTGCCTTATCGATGCATAAAGCCACTGTCCGGATCTGTTGTATTGACTTTGACATCCTTGTATTTCTCTACCGTCGATGGCTTTAAGGCTTTTTTCCGTTTAATTCTCTTTCTGCGTTGATGGCTTGATTAAGCGCATCAATATATTGACTGGGCTCAACAATACGCTGCTCATTACGTGCCTTGCCTTTATTGGCATTTGCTTTCAGGTGAGTACTGTCCGTATATAAAACCCGACCACTTATCAACCCTTTGGCAATGGCTTGCTCAACAATATTATCAAAAATCTGTTGATAGATTTCACTGTCATTAAACCGACGGCGACGATTTTGGCTGAGTGTTGAGGCGTCAATCACTTTTTCGGTTAATCCCATTCCCAGAAACCAGCGGTAAGCTAAATTGACCTGAATTTCCTGAACCAGACGACGTTCACTGGGATACCGAAAAGATACCCCAATAGCATGATTTTAAACAGTCTGACCGGATCCTCTGCCGGACGACCGTTATTAGGGCTATAAAGAGGTGCTACCGCGTCTCGAATAAATTCAAAATCCATGACTTTAGCTATTTTACGAACAAGATGATTTTGAGGGACAAGCACATCTAGCGAGATTTGCGCTATTTTTTCTGGTGTCGCTGAAGTTGTTTTTTTAACATAGAAGAATTCCTCTTATAATGGACTCCTCTCTATTAGATCAAAGAACTCGCCAAAAAGCGAGTCCTTTGTCATCAATCTGGATTATGGTTATTTATCATTCAACAGCGTCACTAATAGTGATCCATTAAATAAAGCTTGCTGCACTAGTGCAAATGCACCAATTGCTGAGCTATCGTTAAGGGAAGAACAAGTGATAGTCAGGTTTTCCCGTAATCCCTCTAAACTTTGAGCATTTAATGCACTATTAACAGAAGCTAATAGTATTTCGGGCGACTTGGTAAGTTCTCCTGCTAACACAATTCGTTGAGGGTTAAAGATGTTAACCATAATTGCAACCGCTCTACCAAGATTTTCACCTGCATCCTTAACTAACTTAATAGCTAGTTCATCGCCTTGATTAGCATACTGACAGATATGATATATATCACAGTGCTCTAACGTTAACTTTGATACATAACCTTGCTCAATCATCTGTTTAGCTCTGTATTCAATTGCTTTATTTACAACTCGGTTTTCCAAGCAACCGAAATTACCACAATGGCAACGTTCACCTAATGTATCTACTTGAATGTGCCCAACTTCACAAGCGCTTTGATTGTGGTTTGTAAGCAACTGTTGATTAACGATAACACCAGAACCTACCCCGCGATGTACACGGATTAAAATAGAATCATCAACATGTTGTGTTGAACCAAAATAACTTTCAGCTAATGCTAGACTTTGAATATCATTTCCTAGAAAAATAGATACATTGAATTCCTTTTGTAGTATCTCGCTTAAAGCCCATTCTTTTATTTGAATATGTGGAGTGTATCGAACAATGCCATTAACTGAGTCAATCAAGCCAGGGAGTACAATAGATATTGCAATTAAATATTTTATTTTTTTTCTGTTTACCTGAATAAATTCTTTAATCAATGCAATTAGATATTCTTGAACTTGTTGTTGAGTAAAATTGGTAAGTGAGCATCTTTTTGACATAAGGCATTTAGCCCCTAAATCAAAAAGCTCTATTGTGACATTGGATCTACTTAATTGTACGGCAATTGCTTGGTAATATCCAAACTTAGCTTCGATTGAAACTGCAGGCCGTCCCCCCGTTGATTGTTGTGCATCGACTTCTTTAATTAATTTTTTTTTAAGAAGTTGACGGGTTATTTTGGTAATGCTTGCTGGGGCTAATTGGCTGATTTCGGCCAATTGAATACGAGAAACAGGCGCTTGCTGAACAATCAAACGGTAAATCATTGCATAATTTAGCTGTTTGATTAATTCAGCATTGCCAACTAAGTTCAGATAATTAAATTTCATATATTACTCAATATTTTTCATTAATTATCTGATATTCTAGCGACTCACTTCTCCATTAACAACAGTTTTAATTATTGTAAAGTCACGATTAAATACAACAAGGTTCGCAATCTTACCCTCACTAATGCTACCAAGATCTTTATCTACACCGATTGCTTTGGCTGGATAAAGTGTTGCCATTCTTAATGCTTCATCTAATGCAATACCTACATATTCAACTGCATTTTTTACTGCATTAATCATAGTTAATGCTGAACCACCAAGTGTGCCATTTTCATCAATACAGCGGCCATCTTTATAATAAATGGTTTTGCCTGCAAATACGCCTGATTCTAAATTAGAACCAGCAAGTAACATTGCATCAGTAACTAAAATTAAATGATTTTGTTTTATTTTATGACTATTGCGGATATTTGCCCAACTGACATGTTGACCGTCAGCAATAATGCCTACATAAACTTCAGGTTCATCATAAATTGCACCAACTACGCCAGGTTCGCGTCCAGAAATATAAGGCATGGCATTAAATAGGTGGGTACCTAAACGAATGCCATCATTAAATCCACGACGACAATCATCGTAATGACCATTCGAATGCCCTACAGATACATGAATACCTGCGTTAATCAATTGCTTAATGAAATGACTTTCAACTTTTTCTGGTGCTAACGTTATAATTTTAATCACATCAGCATTTTCACATAGAAAATCAATCATTTTTTGTGATGGTTGACGGATAATATTTTCGTCATGAATGCCTTTCTTTTCTGGATTAATGTAAGGTCCTTCAAGGTGTAAACCTAGCGCTTGGTTAGGATGCAAGATCAAATATTCACGCATCACTTCAACTGCCTTTATCATAAATTCATCAGTTGATGTAATTAATGTAGGCAAATAGCTAGTACAACCAGAAATAAGATTTGTGGCCTGCATGGCTTCTAATGTTTCAACGCTCAGTGCATCAAACGTTTCATTAAATTGCACACCACCACAACCATTAACTTGGATATCAATAAATCCAGGTGCAACAATTGCACCTTGTAAATTTTCAATTTTGATATCTGTAGGTAATTCGTCTTGTTTACAGATTTTAGCAATTTTATCACCGCTGATAATAACAGCATGATTTTCAAGAATTTCATAACCTGTATAAAAACGACAATTTGTTAATGCGTACATTGATTTATCCTTTATAAAACGGTCACTTTAAGATTATCAGCTTCCATTTGTTTAAAATATTTTAATGTTTTTACTTTTAGATCATCAGTACTTGGTTCATCACAAACAATAATTGATGCAGGATGCATTTGTAGTGCGGTTACAGTCCAAAGGTGATTAACGCTACCTTCAACACCTGCTTGTAACGCTAAACTTTTGTTATGACCACAAACTAATAAAATTACCTCTTGAGCATCCATTAAGGTTGCAACACCAATGGTTAATGCATGTTTTGGTACTTGATTCACATCATTATCAAAAAAACGGGAATTAGCAATGCGTGTATCTTCAGTTAATGTTTTGATGCGTGTACGTGAACAAAGTGAAGATGCCGGCTCATTAAAAGCGATATGTCCATCTTGACCCACCCCCCCAACAAAGATATTAATTTTGCCGTAAGCTTTGATCTTCGCTTCATATTGACGGCACTCTTGATCAATATCTGGTGCATTACCATTTAATATATTGATATTGTTCTTATCAATATCAATATGATTGAAAAAATTTTCGTACATAAATGTGTGGTAGCTTTGTGGATGTTCTTCTGGAATACCAACATATTCATCCATATTAAAGGTTACAACATGTTTAAAGCTGACGTTACCTGCTTTATATTGTCTAATCAATTGTTGATACATAACTAATGGTGAACTACCTGTTGGCAGCCCCAATAAAAATGGACGATCTGCGGTAGGCTTAAACTCATTAATTTTATTAACAATGCGCTGTGCAACCCAGGCACCGACTTCTTGTGCAGTTTCTAAAGGAATAAGTCTCATGTGCTGTTACCTCTTGTGATATAATTAAAAAACTTTTTTTTTGAATTAAAATATGTTGCCTTTATTTTACTATATTAAACTAATTAATCAAAAAAAATGGTGATTTAAATCACAAAAAAAGAATAATTAATTTGTGAAGTAAAATAAATAATATAGAGTGGAATAATAATACTTAATTATCATCACTTAAAGATGTAAAATTTCATTACTTTTTATTATATATACCCCCTAAAAATTATATGAGGTTAAACTTATGGGAATTTTAGCTTATATGCAACGTATCGGGCGTTCATTGATGGTGCCTGTGGCAGTTCTACCGGCTGCTGCAATACTACTAGGAATTGGGTATTGGATCGATCCTAATGGTTGGGGGCAAAATAGTATTATTGCCGCTTTTTTAATTAAATCTGGCGGAGCAATTATTGATAATATGCCAATACTTTTTGCTATTGGCGTGGCTTATGGCATGTCTAAAGATAAAGATGGTGCAGCCGCACTTGCTGGGTTAGTTGGCTTTTTAGTGGTTACAACTTTACTCTCTCCTAGTTCGATTGCATTATTTAATGGTATTGATACAAAAGCAGAAGATTGGCTAGAAAAAGTTCCTGCTGCATACCAAAAAATAAATAACCAATTTATTGGTATTCTCGTTGGTATTATTTCAGCTGAGCTTTACAATCGTTTTAGTCAGGTGGAATTACATAAAGCATTAGCATTTTTTAGTGGTAAAAGACTAGTGCCTATTATTGTATCGATAGTTATGCTATTGGTTTCTGCTGTTTTATATTTTATCTGGCCATCTATTTATGATGCATTAGTTGTTTTTGGCAAATATATTAAAGATTTAGGATCAGTGGGTGCTGGTATTTATGGATTCTTCAATCGTCTATTAATTCCTATTGGTTTACATCATGCACTTAATTCTGTTTTTTGGTTCGACGTTGCAGGTATTAATGATATTCCAACTTTCTTAGGAGGACAAAAGTCAATTGATGATGGATTAGCTACAATTGGTATTACTGGTCGTTACCAAGCCGGATTTTTCCCAATTATGATGTTTGGCTTACCGGGAGCTGCACTAGCTATGTATCATACAGCAAAAAAAGGTAATAAGGATAAAACAGCTTCAATTATGTTAGCCGCTTCATTTGCGGCATTCTTTACTGGCGTTACTGAACCGTTAGAATTTGCGTTTATGTTTGTTGCGCCATTACTTTATGGTTTACATGCTATTTTAGCTGGTATTTCACTTTATATTGCCGCAGCAATGCAATGGATTGCAGGATTTGGTTTTAGTGCTGGCTTAGTTGATATGTTACTTTCTAGTCGTAATCCACTTGCTGTACATTGGTATATGCTTATACTTCAAGGTTTAGTGTTCTTTGCTGTTTATTATGTTGCATTCCGCTTAGTTATTGTGAAATTTAATCTTAAAACACCAGGTCGTGAAGACGAAGTAGAAACACCCCAAAGTAAAACTGAAAAATCAACACAAGGCAATATAGATACAAAAAAACTTGCAGATCAATATTTAGCAGCTGTTGGCGGTAAAGAAAACCTAACCAATATTGATTCTTGTATTACACGTTTGCGTTTAGGCGTTAATGATTCTGAGCTTATTGATGAACAAGCTGCTAAAGCACTTGGTGCAATGGCAGTAATAAAATTAGGTAAAACGGGGGTACAAATTGTAGTTGGTCAGCAAGCAGAAAAGATTGCAGATCAAATGAAAAAGTTAGTTTAATTAAAATAAGAGTTAAATTGTAGGAAAACACCGAGTTGTTTACACTTCATAATTAAAATAACCTTTTAAAAATTCATAATGCGTTTTAACCATATTATAAAAGTTAATAAATCGCCTAAAATTTTATTCTCTATATTCTGAATCAGCAAATATTTGCTGATTCAGAATATATCCCTTTGTAAATCTATACTAAATTTGTATATTTGCCCATTAAAGGTGATAATTAATTTTGTCACAAAATTTTATAATAAACCGACCCATTGTATTTTTCTAGTTTTTGGCATAGTCCATTTTTCTAAAGCTTGTTGTATTGCTAACTAAATGTTTTTTTAAGTGAATTATTAGGACTCTTTACTTTTTGTGTTTATATATTAATCAACAATACATTGGTAACCACATAAGTATAAATACCAGCAATAACATAATGTTATCCTTGCGAAAGCTTGAAACAAATCGGTAGACCACCACTATCAAAAGCAAAGTGGATTTTAGCTGAGTTGCCCCACAGCTTTTTCCTATCTGATGTGAATGCTAAGTTGCTACATCTAAGCTACGTTGATGCGCTCGCACATTTGGTCGAGTTTTTTATGTGTTTGATTATTGGTTTTATGTTGAATCCTAATAATTGAGTCATCACATAAAACGATTGGTTGTAGGTCTTTAAAAAAAGTCCCTCTCTCAAAAAATGTATCGGATTTTCACTTAATACTAATCTTTGTTCTATTTCCATTGCATGACCCTCTTTATTTAATTTTACCCTTGTGCCACCGCCATCGACACTTTCAGCGTCGGCGGCGGTAGGAGCGGCGCAGTTTTGTGGCGCACAACCCTAAGGATGGCCCAAACTTACGCCGAGGCTTTATTCTTTCTTATATTGTCCTCTCAAGCACCATAACCACCTTCTGCGCTCTAAGGATTAAGGACTAAACGCTAAAAACTAAGGTGTGGTGCAAACAGCGTAAAGACGGGTACTGGTGCCGGCGCGGTAGCTGCGGACATCGCCGAAGATCGAGTTGACAAGGAACTGATAGCTACCTGTTACATCGCTTGTCCAGTAGTGGTAGTCGACGAAGCCCGCATCAGCGTATTCGTGCATGATGCCCCACTCCGTAAAAAATCCAGCGCCTATATGACGTTGGTATTTATTATGTCTTGACGACGGCGTGGCGCCATCTATGCCATTTATACAGGGGAAATAATTACTCTCTACACCACACTTCGAATTAGTTAAATCCCTTACCCTCGGCATGCGATAACCCAAACCATTACACCATGCTAACTGGTCACTATAAGTTTTCAATTGATCACCCCGATTGACGAACCACTGCTTTAACACAAATCCATATTTTACTACCTCATCAGCGGTACTAATATCTCTACCCACTAACTCAAACGTCTGTGGTAACCTTGGCTTAGCAATTGGGCTAGGATTCGGATTGTCCCATTGATTTCTTGCCTCTGGACCTGTTAGCTTTACCCGAAGATAAAAACTGTAGCCATGATGCTCTACAACCTCCACCACTGTCGCAGTAATTCCCTCATGCGTTACCGGTTCCCATGTCAATTGTTCTGGTTTGACTCTCTCTATTTTTAATACTAAATCAAAATATAAATTATGCGCACCTGTAGTCGGGAAATTGAGGTTGTATAATTCAGGATTGATTGATGATTGTACTAAAAAGCCTTCATAAGGATTCCATATGTCAGCTGGGCCTGCAAAGTCTCCGACACCAAAATTTGGATTCGGCCTTACATAATTGATAACTGGCGACGGTATTACTATTGCATCACTACGATTACCTGCTCGAGCCTTTTTACCATTCAATGCCTGTAAATTCGATGAAGATGACAATAATAACAATGCTAATACTAGCAAAGCTGTTTTAGGTGATTTGAGCGATAATTTCGATAATACGTTGAAAGATAATTTGGAAGATATAAATAAATTTCGTGTAAAAACTCGTCGAATAAGATTATTTGATAAATTTAAGACATAGGTTTGCCAGGTCTGGTGTCTGGTGTCTGGTGTCTAAAATAATAATGCATTATGGTTTACCTGTCAAGTAATAACTTGTTTTATTTAGATTTTTATAATTACTTGCTTATTTAATAAGCTTTTTTCTATAGCGATAAAAGTATAACCATTTAAAAAATAGTTGGCTAGTTTTTTGGCAAATTTTTTGTAAATAATTGTTCGTGGTGGGGCAAAAAGATGGAATTGATAGATGGGTTGGTCTTGAATGGTGGAATAAGCGCTTTTTGAAGGTATAAAATCGTTCAGGTAGGGTAATGATTTTATTTGATTTTTTATGCTTAAAACAAGTGGTCATATAGTAAATGCTATTTTTAGTCGTAGAAATTACTCTCATTGTTTACCGTAATTTAAGGAACGACAGCAATGAACATACAAAAAAATCAAACTAAAGATTTATCAATGGTGGCTAAAAGTAATAACAAAGCCTAGCTAGACGACAGTTTCAGGTCGACACCAAACATTTACATATTCCATTTATAACACCTAAAAACCGCATGAAGCATTAAATAATCATCCATTTAATATAAAGGACTAAAATAAACAATGTAATTCTCGGCATGATTTGTGAATATTTATATGACTATTCACTTTTTAGGCTGTATTTTTGTGAGAAACACTCAAGATCTCTATACCATTTGATAATTAATTAAAGTGTCGCTGTATCTATTCATTAAAACGTTTAATAACCATTTTATTAATCAAAATTTACGAAACCAGCCCACTAATAAACGAATGAAAAAACCGAAAGCATGATTACATATTTTAATTGCAATGTGGCATGATATAAAAAATATTTAACAATACAGAAAATAGAGAACAAAAGTCTAAGCTACTTATTCACATTTATAATATGGTTATACATAAAGCTATTTCTGGTAAAACGCCTTTATGTGTTTAAGCGGGTTGTTTTAATAATAAAATTTAAATAATACAATATGTTATTACATATTATCTGTTGGTTCTACTTATATACTCATTGCCATTGACCCTATTTTATAGTACCTTTAAAAGCAAAGAAAACTATAGGTATAGATGCTTTAACTAAATTATCTAATCAATAGAGGAAATGGCTGATTAGTTAACTCATCAGCCTAATAATATAGGTTAAATTATTATGACTTGTCCAACGAACACACCTGTAAAAAAACTATCTTTTTTAGACCGTTACTTAACTCTATGGATTTTTGCTGCAATGGCATTAGGTATTATCTTAGGTACGGTATTTACATCCTTACCAGATAGGCTTAATGAATTATCTGTTGGTTCGACTAATATACCTATTGCTATTGGCCTTATTTTAATGATGTATCCACCACTGGCAAAAGTGCGTTATGAAGAGTTACCTAAAATTTTTCAAGATAAAAAAATATTAGCTTTATCATTAATACAGAATTGGTTAATTGGCCCTGCATTAATGTTTATATTGGCGATAATTTTTTTGCATGACTATCCAGAGTATATGACAGGTGTTATTTTAATTGGCCTTGCGCGTTGTATCGCTATGGTGCTAGTTTGGAATCAATTAGCTGATGGGGATAACCAGTATATTGCTGCACTGGTTGCCTTCAACTCTATCTTCCAAATCCTATTTTTTAGTGTCTTTGCTTGGTTTTATCTTTCTTACTTACCTCCTTTATTTGGTTTAGCTGGGAGTGTTATTAATGTAAGTTTTGGTACTATCGCTGAAACTGTTCTTATCTATTTAGGCATACCCTTTTTAGCAGGTTTTTTAACTCGTTACTTTTTACGAAAAGTAAAAGGAGATGATTGGTATCAAAATAAATTTTTACCTAAAATCAGCCCTATTACATTGATTGCGTTACTATTTACTATTGTGGCTATGTTTAGCTTAAAAGGTAATGAAGTGGTTAAACTACCTTTAGATGCTATTCGAATTGCTATTCCACTAACAATCTATTTTGTTGTAATGTTTGTTTTAAGTTTTGTGATGGGTAAATTAGCCAATGAAAGCTACCCTAAAGTAACCGCCATGTCCTTTACAGCGGCCAGTAATAACTTTGAATTAGCTATTGCTGTGGCTATTGTCGCTTTTGGTTTAGCATCGCCTGTGGCCTTTGCTGCAGTGATAGGGCCACTAGTTGAAGTCCCTGTGCTTGTATTGCTAGTCAATGTAGCATTATGGATTAGAAAGAAATATTTTTAATCTAATATTTCGATAATACGTTAAGAGATAATTTGAAAGACATAAATAAATTTCGTGCAAAAACTCGTCGAATAGGATTATTTGGTAAATTTAAGACATAGGTTTGCCTGTGCTAGTGGAGTGTTTTTTGGAGATCGGTTTTGGGTGGCTGTTTTTGTAAAAATAGGACTCAAAAAAACATAAATAAAATCAATTCATTTACTGACCGATTTTTAAAATCAAGGAAAAACACTCTGCTTTATAAAACAGAGCGTTTGGAAGAAAAGAGGAAAAAGAAGATAAAAATTAGAATTCCATTAGTTCCTTTTCTTTATCGGCAAGCACTGTATCTAATTTTTTAATTGCGGCGTCTGTCGCTTTTTGGATTAAATCTTGTGCTTTACGCTCATCATCTTCAGATATTTCTTTATCTTTTAGTAATGCTTTGATTTGGTCGTTAGCATCACGGCGAATATTACGGATCGATACTCGACCTTGTTCTGCTTCGTTACGGACAATTTTGGTTAAGTCTCGACGGCGTTCTTCGGTTAGTGGCGGTAATGGAACGCGAATAACGGTACCTGCTGATGCTGGGTTAAGTCCTAAATCTGATGTTAAGATTGCTTTTTCAATTAGTGGTGTAAGTGATTTGTCAAATACAGTAATCGCTAGCGTTCTTGCATCTTCAGCAACGATGTTAGCTAGTTGGCGTAATGGCGTTGGACTACCATAATATTCAACCATAATACCATCTAATAAGCTTGGTGATGCGCGACCCGTTCTTACTTTAGAAATATGATTTTGAAACGCATCAATACTTTTTTCCATGCGCGTTTGCGCTTCTTTTTGAATCTCGTTTAACATAATAAAAGCCTTATTTAAAATAAAGATAATTAACTGGTTATAGTTGCTTTGTTATTAATTAATGTTCCTTCTTGTTCACCTAATATAACACGACGCAACGCTCCAGGTTTATTCATATTAAAGACACAAATTGGTAAATTATGATCCCTTGCTAATGTGAATGCCGCTAAATCCATTACTTTAAGCTCATCTGTAAGCACTTTTTCATAGCTTAGTGTTTTATAAAGTGTTGCTGTTGGATCTTTAACAGGATCGGCAGAGTAAACACCATCTACTTTGGTCGCTTTTAAGACAACATCTGCACCAATTTCAATACCCCGTAAGCATGCTGCTGAATCGGTTGTGAAAAAAGGATTACCAGTTCCAGCAGAAAGGATAACGACTTTACCATGACGAAGCAAGCTAATTGCTTCAGTCCAACGATAGTCATCACATACACCATTTAATGGAATGGCTGACATTAAGCGAGCGTTTACTTCTATTCGGTGTAATGCATCGCGCATCGCTAGTCCATTCATGACGGTTGCAAGCATGCCCATGTGATCACCAACTACTCGGTTCATTCCCGCTTTAGCAAGTCCTGCACCACGAAATAGATTACCACCCCCAATAACAACAGCAACTTCAACATTCATTTCAATAAGCTCTTTTATTTCTTGAGCCATACGATCAAGAACGGTTGCATCAATACCAAAACCTTCATCACCTTGTAGTGCTTCACCACTGAGTTTAAGAAGAATACGTTTATAAAAAGGGGTTACCATATGATGTCTCACTGTTTCGTTATTTAATAAAATAAGGAGCTAGGGCTCCTATCTAGCAGTAATTTTAAAATATTTTGTAGATAAACAAAACCGCCTTAACGGCGGTTTTATAAAACAATTAAGATTGTTTTGATATTGCTGCAACTTCTGCAGCGAAGTCAACTTCGACTTTTTCAATACCTTCACCCACTTCAAAACGAATGAATGAAGTAACTGCTGCGCTCTTTTCTTTTAATAAATCGCCAACAGTTTTTGAAGGTTCCATTACAAATGGTTGACCAGTTAGTGATACTTCACCAGTGAATTTACGCATACGGCCTTCAACCATTTTTTCAGCGATTTCACGTGGTTTACCTGATTGCATTGCGATATCAATTTGAATGTTACGTTCATGTTCAACTACATCAGCAGGTACGTCACTTGGATCAACGTACTCTGGTTTGCTTGCAGCAATGTGCATTGCGATGTGTTTAACTAATTCATCGTCAGCACCGTTTGCAGCAACTAATACACCAATACGAGCACCGTGTTGGTAACTACCTACTACGTCACCAGCAATTTCAGCAACACGACGAATACCGATATTTTCACCAATTTTAGCAACTAAAGCTGTGCGCTCTTCTTCAAATTTAGCTTGTAGTGCAGCAATATCGCTAATGCGTTCTGTTAATGCCGCCTCTGCAACTTTATCACTAAATGCTAAGAATCCTGCATCTTTAGCAACAAAGTCTGTTTCGCAGTTTACTTCTAAGATAACACCCAATTTTTTATCCGCAGATATTTTAGAAATAATAACACCTTCAGCCGCAACACGACCTGCTTTTTTAGCTGCTTTTGCTTGACCTGATTTACGCATGTTGTCAATTGCAAGTTCGATATCACCGTTTGCTTCAACTAATGCTTTTTTACATTCCATCATACCTGCGCCAGTTCTTTCGCGCAGTTCTTTTACCATAGAAGCGGTAACTTCAGCCATTTTTTAATCCTCTATTTAACCATTGTGATGATTTTCATTAGAATGGGTCGATATTATTATCGACCCTGAAAATATTTGAGTTTATTACTCTGCTGCTGGCGCTTCTTCTACGAAGCTTTCTTCAGATACTGGAGATTGGTTTTGTTCACGACCAGAACGTACGGCTTCAGCAACTGCATTTGCATATAATTGAATTGCACGAATCGCATCATCATTACCTGGAACAATGTAATCAATACCATCAGGATCTGAGTTAGTATCAACAATAGCAATGACTGGAATACCTAAGTTGTTAGCTTCTTTGATAGCGATATGTTCGTGGTCTGCACCAATAACAAAGATCACATCAGGTAAGCCACCCATATTTTTAATTCCACCCAAGCTATTTTCTAATTTAGCCATTTCACGAGCACGCATTAGTGCTTCTTTTTTGGTTAATTTATCGAATGTACCATCACTAGCTTGTGTTTCTAAATCTTTTAGACGTTTGATTGATTGACGTACTGTTTTCCAGTTAGTCAACATACCACCTAACCAACGGTGATTAACGTAGTACTGTCCACAGCTTTCAGCAGCTTGTTTAATTGCTTCGCTAGCTGCACGTTTTGTACCAACAAATAAAATTTTACCTTTACGAGCGGCAATCTTGTTTAATTCAGCTAATGCTTCGTTAAACAATGGTACTGTTTTTTCAAGATTGATAATATGAACTTTATTGCGTGCACCAAAAATAAATGGTTTCATTTTTGGGTTCCAATAACGAGTTTGGTGTCCAAAGTGTACACCCGCTTGTAGCATATCGCGCATTGATACTGTAGTCATGATTTCCTCATTTTGACGTTGGGGTTATGCCTCCACATATCCGCTCTATCCGACCTATACATAAAGTAAAAGGCACCCCGGAAAAGTGTAATGATATGTGTGTGTTATAACGTTAATTAATCATTAAATTTAATGCTTTTATTCACCATTACTTTTACAAAAAATAATGTGAAATGTAGCGCGCGTTTTATACCATAAATAGTATAAGATTGCTAGCTTTATTTATATTTATAAGTTGTTAACGGTGTTAATTATTGTAATGATGTATAGATTAGTTTTATTAAGTGTTTATTGTATATTTAATTAGCAACTATTTGTTAAATATAGCGTTTTGATAAAAAATTCAATAAAATCAATAATCTACCTGACAGTTTTTTATGGCAGTTTTTTATATTAGAAGATGTTTATTTTTAAAAAGTAAAGTTGTTCTGTAAGCTGATACTTACAGAACAATGATAATTGAAACTAGCTAAATAATTTATGGCATTGTAGGCAGATCCAATCCCAGATTCCACCAAAAAATCCTGTTTCTTCAACATTTTGCAAAGCAACAAGTGGCTGTTCACTAATTACTTTACCATCTAATAGGAACTGCATTTTACCTACGGCTGTACCTTTGGTTATTGGAGCATAAATATAATCATCAATTTTATATTCAACTTGCACATCTGCCGCACGACCTTTTGGTACGGTGATGTAAGCGCCATTAATTGCACCTAATTGAATTTTATTTTCATCACCATACCAAATCGTTTCTGATGCTAATGGCGTATCGGCTTTTACAGGATTTGCAGTTTCAAAAAAGCGGAATCCCCATACTAGTAATTTTTTACTTTCTTCTTCACGCCCTTTAAAGGTTCGTCCACCTAGTACCGCTGAAATTAAACGGGTATTGCCTTCAACCGCTGAAGCAACTAAGTTATAGCCAGCAGCATTGGTATGTCCTGTTTTAATTCCATCAACGTTTAATGTGGTATCCCAAAGTAGTCCATTTCGATTAAGTTGTGGTTTTGATAGGGTATAGGTAAATTCTTTTTGTTTATAAATAGAATATTCTTCTGGTAAATCACGAATCAATGCTTGCCCTAAAAAAGCCATGTCTTTAGCTGTTGTGTATTGCCCTGGCGCATCAAGCCCATGAACGGTTTCAAAATGGGTATGGTTTAGTCCAATTTTTTTTGCATAATCATTCATTAGGTTAACAAATGCACCTTGACTTCCTGCAACATGTTCTGCCATTGCAATACAAGCATCGTTACCAGATTGGATGATAATACCTTTATTAAGATCAGATACTGATACTGTTTTACCCACTTCTAAAAACATCAATGATGACCCTTTTAAAACAGGGTTGCCCGTTGCCCATGCATCTTTACTCACTACAACCATATCATCATTTTTTATGCGTCCTGATCGTAGTGCTTGACCAACCACATAACTGGTCATCATTTTGGTTAGGCTAGCTGGATCACGCTGTTGTTCAGCATTATATTGTGCTAAAATTTCGCCTGATTTTGCATCGATTAAAATATAAGATTCAGCATCTAGTTGCGGAATAGCTGGGATAGGAAAAACCATTTCAGCTGATGCTGATGAACAAATTGCAAGCGCAAACAAAGCAAAAGATAATTTAAATTTCTTTTTCATTTATTTCAGTTCCGTTAAATATTTTTAGACAACATATATCGATGTGTGTGGATAGACATCATAATGCCAAAACTTGCCATTAATACGACTAAAGATGAGCCCCCATAACTTATTAGAGGTAATGGTACACCAACTACTGGTAAGATTCCACTGACCATACCAATATTAATAAATGCATAAATAAAAAATACTAAAATTAGTCCACCCGATAAAATTCGTCCAAATGTTGTTTGTGCTTGAGCTGCAATAATAAGTCCGCGCACAATTAAGCATAAAAATAGAATTAACAAAATAATGGAACCAATAAAACCAAACTCTTCAGCTATAACTGAAAAGATAAAATCGGTGTGCCGCTCTGGTAAAAATTCAAGTTGCGATTGCGTACCTTCAAGCCAGCCTTTACCCCATATACCACCCGAGCCAATTGCTGTTTTAGATTGAATAATATGATAACCAGCTCCATTTGGATCAAGCTCAGGATTTATTAGCATCAATACGCGTTTTTGTTGATAATCATGCATTAAAAAGAACCACATAATTGGTAAAAATATAGCAATTAAAATTAATGCAATAAGAATATAGCGCCAATTAATGCCTGCTAAAAAAATAATAAAAATTCCTGACATAATAATCAATATTGCTGTGCCCAGATCTGGTTGCATAGCAACAAGTAATGTAGGCACTCCAATTATACCAAGTGTTTGTAATGTGGTTTTTAATGGCGGTGGGCATCCATCACGATGAATGAACTTTGCAACCATTAATGGTACGGCTATTTTGGCTATTTCAGAAGGTTGAAATCGCAAAATACCTAAATCTAACCAGCGCTGTGCGCCTTTACTGGTATATCCAAAAATATCTACTAGTAATAGTATGATAATACAAACAACATACAGATATGGTGACCATTTTTCATAGGTTCTGGGCGAAAATTGTGCCAGCGTAATCATTACAGTATAGCCAAGTAATATTTGTATTACTCGCTTTTGCATCATATCAATATTTTGCCCACTAGCGCTCCAAAGTATATAAAGACTATAACCTAGTAATAAAGTAATAAATAGAAAAAATAAGGGATCAATATGTATTTTTTGCCAAAAAGGTTTTTTACTATTATTCATTATTAATCTTCAGCTCCTGTATTTGGTGATGGTTCATCTAGCTCTGTTGAGTTATTTCCAAGAAGATAAAAATCTAATATTTTACGAGCTACAGCACCGCCGTTTGAGCTTCCTCCACCACCATTTTCTAAGACAATGGCTAAGGCAATTTTTGGATTATCGTAAGGAGCATAAGCAATAAATAACGCATGATCGCGTAAATGTTCAGGGATCTTATGAGCGTTATAAACTTCATCTTGTTTTAAGCCATAAACTTGTGCGGTACCTGATTTGCCAGCCGCTTGATATTTTGCATCTGCATAAATTTTACGAGCCGTTCCTCGTGATCCAAACATGACACGATGCATACCTTCTTTAGCTAAATCCCAATAAATTGATTTAACATTAACTAAACTATTATCTTCTATATATTTTTCAGGATTAATTGTTGGTTGATGTTCATCTGAATTTAAAATATCGCTCTTTTTATATAATAAAAAATGCGGAGTATAAGTTTTACCATTATTAATTAAAGTGGTTAATGCTTTTGCCATTTGGATAGGTGTTGCAGTCCAATAACCTTGACCAATACCAACTGGTATAGTATCGCCTTGTAACCAAGACTTTTTATAACGTTTGATTTTCCATTCACGACTAGGCATAACTGCTCGTGTTTCTTCGTTTGGTGAAATATCTATACCTGTTCGTTCACCATAACCAAATTTAGTCATCCACAAATTTAGGCGGTCAATGCCCATATCATAAGCAACTTGATAAAAGTAGGTATCAACTGATTCTTCAATCGCTCTTAATACATCAACTCGACCGTGTCCCCATTTTAACCAATCACGATAACGCCGTTCAGTACCAGGTAATTGCCACCAACCAGGATCATTAACCACGCTTTTTGGTGTGATCACTCCTTCACTTAAGGCCGCTATGGAAATAAAAGGTTTAACTGTTGAAGCTGGTGGATAAGCACCTAATAAAGCTCGATTAAAAAGTGGCTTACTAGGATCTTTGAGTAATTCGCTATATTTAGTGCTTGATATACCACCAACAAAAGGATTGGAGTCATAACTTGGGCTAGAAACCAAGGATAAAACTTCACCATTATTAGGGTCAATAGCTACCACTGCAGCTTTACGTCCAGCCAGTAATTGCTCTATATAAAGCTGTAATTTTAGGTTAATAGATAAATAGATATCTTCACCTGCTTGTGGTGGATGTTGATTTAGCTGGCGTACAATTCTACCTCGGCTGTTAACTTCAACCTTTTCATAACCAGGGGTTCCATGTAATACGTCTTCGTAGTACTTTTCTATCCCCATTTTACCAATATTAAAAGTTGCCACATAATCACTCGCTTTATTTTCATCTTCTAATCGCTGTTTATCTTGGCTAT
Organism: Gilliamella sp. Bif1-4; assembly: GCF_001690535.1. Lineage (NCBI taxonomy): Bacteria > Pseudomonadati > Pseudomonadota > Gammaproteobacteria > Orbales > Orbaceae > Gilliamella > Gilliamella sp. Bif1-4. The sequence continues at coordinate 27,413 of NZ_LZHC01000059.1, forward strand.
TAATTTTAGAGATATAGCCAAGAATATGGGTCAGTGATGATCCATAAGGGTAATAACGATGCTGTATACCTACAATAGAAACAAACGGAAAACGATGTTGATCTACAACAAAACGAGCTATTTGTTTTTCGGTTAAATTATCTTTTAGCGGTACTGGACGATGAGCTCTATAATTGCGTCGTTCTTTTTGAAATGTTTCAATATCTTCATCTGTCAAATCAACAATTTTTTTTAATTGCTCAAATTGTTCATTGAGGTTTTTAGTTTTATCGGGAATGATATTTAATTGATATGTAATATTATTAATCGCTAATGGCGTACCATTACGATCATAAATCATGCCACGATTAGGTGGAATAGGAATAATTTCAATACGATTATCATTAGATTTAGTAGTGTAATAGCTATAATTCAAAATCTGTAAACTAGCTAAGTTTGCAATCAATATGATAATTAAAATAATAATGACAATAAAAGAAAACAGTGCTCGGCGTAAAAACAAATTTGCTTCCGCGGAATGATCTCGAATCTTCGTTTTCTTTTTTTTACTTGAGATAGAGATAATAGTACTCCTCTAAATACTTCTTTCTGTATGCTGCAACTTATGTTGCATATGTTGCTGTTCTTCCCATTTTTCGTAAGCATTAACAATTCTAGCAACTACTGGGTGGCGCACGACATCTTCACTATTAAAAAAATTAAAACTAATTTCATCAACTTGGCTTAATACTTCTATTGCATGACGTAACCCAGATTTTTGATTACGCGGTAAATCGATTTGAGTAATATCACCTGTTATTACCGCTTTCGAATTAAAGCCAATTCGAGTTAAAAACATTTTCATTTGTTCAATCGTTGTATTTTGGCTTTCATCAAGAATAATAAATGCATCATTTAATGTTCGTCCACGCATATAAGCGAGTGGCGCCACTTCAATCACACTTTTTTCAATTAATTTTTCGACTTTTTCAAAACCTAACATTTCAAATAAAGCATCATAAAGTGGACGTAAGTAAGGATCCACTTTTTGGCTTAAATCGCCTGGTAAAAAGCCAAGTTTTTCACCAGCTTCGACTGCTGGTCGAGTTAGTACAATACGACGAATCTGTTGTTTTTCGAGCGCATCAACTGCAGCGGCTACCGCTAAATAAGTTTTACCTGTTCCAGCAGGCCCTATACCAAAAGAAATGTCGTAATCCAAAACATGAGCTATGTATTGTGCTTGGTTCGCTGTTCGGGGTTTGATTATACCTCGCTTAGTTTTTATCATCACTAGCTTTCCGCCTTGATGATCAACATAACTAGGTAAGTGTTCACTCACTTTTTCAAGCGCACCTGTCTCTTTGATAGCTAAATGAATTTGTTCTGGTTCAATATCAATTATTTTGTCTTTGATTTTGGTTTGTTTATAAAGAGATTGCAAAATATCAATAGTCGCTCGAACACAAATATCATCACCAGTTATTGAAAATAAATTACCTCGATGATTAATTTCAATACCAAGCCGACGTTCTAACTGTTTTATATTGTCATTATAAGGACCACAAAGACTATTAAGCCGCTGATTATCAGCGGGCTCAAGTATGGTTTCTTGTGTTGTAATATTCAAAAATAAAACCTCTATTCAATTAATTTTAATTGCTCAGACGCTGTTCATATAAAGAACATTTTTCAACGCCTTTTATAAAATCCATTTTACATTGATGACAAGAAACAATATTTCCGTTAACAACATTAGCTACTCCACTTGTTGATTGATTTTCATCAAATCCTTGTGATTTCAATTTATTAACCAAAATTGAAATAGGTGTTCCACTTTTTAACTCTTGTTCAACATATGAAGCTATTTGTTCTTCAAATGTTGGCGGTACATACTCGAGCACATTTTCGTTATAATCGCTATTGCATTGATTACATTTTATATAACGACCTAAGGTAAAGTAACTAAAAATAGAAATAAAAAATAATGTAAAATATTTTGCTACTTTTATTTGTGTGTATTTCTGTTGTTTTTCGTCAGTAGTAATATTTTGTTGTGAGCAACAATTAGGACAATTAAATTGTCCACCACGTTCGTTGACTTCTCTTCCACGAGTACCTAAAATAATAAACGTTTTTGCTTTCCTATTTTCTTATTTAATAATTTTTTAATTTCTATAAAAAAATAACTAAATATTTTACGTTTTGTTTTTATGGTTGATAAATACCAACACCTAAATCATTTTCCTTTCGAGTTCGAGATATAACTGACATTGGTGATTCGCTTACGCGTAGATCCATTTCATCTTCAGTTCTAACTACTTTGCCACGCAATGAATTTGGATAAACATCGGTAATTTCAACGTCAACAAATTTTCCAATCATTTCAGGGCGACCTTCAAAGTTAACTATTCTATTATTTTCGGTTCGGCCTGTTAATTCCATAAGATCTTTTTTAGATGGACCTTCAACCAAAATGCGTTGCACGGTATTTAACATACGACGGCTAAATTGCATGGCTTGTTGGTTAATTCGCTCTTGAAGAATGTATAGTCTTTGTTTTTTTTCTTCTTCCGAAACATTATCTTCCATTTCAGCAGCTGGCGTACCAGGACGTGCTGAATAAACAAAACTGTAACTTAAATCAAAATTAACATCGGCAATTAATTTCATGGTTTGCTCAAAGTCTTCTTGTGTTTCACCTGGGAAACCAACAATAAAATCGGAGCTAATTTGAATATCTGGTCGTACTTTGCGTAGTTTTCGAATAATTGATTTATATTCAAGTGCGGTATGCGTACGTTTCATTAAGTTTAATACACGATCTGAGCCACTTTGTACTGGCAAATGTAAAAAATTTACTAGCTCTGGTGTGTCACGATAAACATCAATAATATCATCTGTAAATTCGATTGGATGGCTAGTTGTAAAACGAATACGATCTATACCATCAATGGCTGCAACTAAGCGTAGTAATTCAGCAAAGGAACAAATATCACCATCGAATGTGGGTCCACGATATGCATTTACATTTTGACCTAATAGATTGACTTCACGTACACCTTGCTCGGCAAGCTGAGCTATTTCATAAATAACATCATCACAAGGTCGACTAACTTCTTCACCTCGAGTATAAGGAACTACGCAATAAGTACAATATTTATTACATCCTTCCATAATTGAAACAAATGCGGTTGGGCCTTCGCTACGAGGTTCTGGTAGGCGATCAAATTTTTCAATTTCAGGAAAGCTTACATCAACCACATGATTACCTTTACCACTTCTAACTTGCTCAATCATTTCTGGTAATCGGTGAAAGGTCTGAGGTCCAAAAATAATATCCACAAATGGTGCACGTTTACGAATATGGGCGCCTTCTTGTGAAGCAACACATCCTCCTACACCAATAATGATATTTGGGTTATTTTTTTTAAGGTTCTTCCAACGTCCTAATTGATGAAAGACTTTTTCTTGGGCTTTTTCTCGAATAGAGCAGGTATTGAGTAATAAAATATCTGCTTCTTCGGCATTTTCAGTTAAAGTTAAACCGTGGGTAGATTCAAGGAGATCTGCCATTTTTGTTGAGTCATACTCATTCATTTGACAGCCCCAAGTTTTGATATGTAGTTTTTTGCTCATCAATAACTCAGCTATAATTTAATTGTTAAAATGAAAACGGGTTTAAATCCGCGATTTTAGCGTGCTATATTGTAATCTTTTGTTATTATAGGGTCTATAACAAAATAAAAATGACAACTCAAAACAAGGTTGTTTTTATTATTTAATTTTATAATCTTTTTTATTATAAAAATTGATTGATAATTTAGAACAGACTATTTACAAAAATAACAGTCGATTATGATAATCATTCTTTTTAATATCCCTTTAGTTTATGCTATTATCAGCAACTAATTTTGATAATAAATAAAGTTTTTAAGGTATGAAAAAAACATTTAGCCCAACAAAGCGCCTATTAATAAAAGGTATTATTGCTACATGTTTGTTATCCGTCACTCGTGTAGGCTTTGCCGCTGCAATGGCGCAAGTTATTGCTGTGCGTGTTTGGCCTTCATCAACTTATACAAGAATTACTTTAGAATCAAATATCAGCTTAAAATATAAGCACTTTTTATTAAGTAATCCTAATAGGATCGCTGTTGACATTAACAATGTTAATCTAAATCCAATTTTAAAAAATATCTCATCAAAAGTATTAAAGCACGATCCTTATATTAAATCTATACGCGTTGTTCAACGTGATCCAAAGACAGTTAGAATTTTGATCGAATTAAAACAAGGTGTTCAACCTAATACTTTTACCTTATCGCCGATTGCAAAATTCAAACATCGTTTGGTGATGGATCTTTATCCATCTAAACCTGCTTCAAGTACAGATGATGACCCTTTACTTGCGCTTTTAGAAGAATATAAAAAAGGTGATCTCAATAAAAAGCAATCTGGTATAAAAACACCAACCAATAAGAGTAAAAATGCTCCTGTTATTGTCGTGCTCGATCCTGGACACGGTGGAGAAGATCCCGGCGCTATTGGCTACAATAAAACACGTGAAAAAGATATTGTTTTGCAAATTGCACGTCGTACTTATAATTTACTTAAGAAAGAACCGAATATAAAAGTCTACATGACCCGTAATGAAGATGTTTTTATCCCATTAAAAGTACGAGTTGCTAAAGCTCGTTCACTCCATGCAGATCTATTCATTTCTATTCATGCTGATGCCTTTGCTAATCGTTCTGTCGGTGGTTCATCTGTTTTTGCATTATCAACAGGTGGAGCAAGTAGTTCTGCAGCCAATTACTTAGCCCAAACTCAAAATGAAGCAGATCAAATAGGTGGTGTTAGTCGCAGTGGCGATAAATATTTAGATAATACCATTTTAGATTTGGTTCAAAAAACAACATTAAATAATGGTGTATTACTTGGTAATGCTATTTTGAATCGAATGAAAAGAGTCAATAAGTTGCATAAACCATCACTTGAAAAAGCAGGTTTTGCAGTGTTAAAAGCACCCGATATTCCATCTGTTTTAGTAGAAACAGCCTTTATTAGTAATATTACTGAAGAAAAAAAATTAAAGACTGTTTCATTCCAAAATCAAGTATCTAAATCAATTGTTGATGGTATTAAAGATTATCTGAAAAAACGCAAAAATTAAATTTGTAAAAAGTTTCAGAACAGCTTGTATTTAAGTATAAAACTATTGAATAATAATTAAACACCTTTCAGCATCTAATTCTGGTATAGTCAATTTAATATTTTGTTTAAGTGTAAAACCATCAGCAATAGGATCTATATCGCTTCCTTTTAAAGCATAAAAAAATCCTTGTTCATTAGGAAGATGTTTACACCAACTAAGCATGTCTTGCAATGAAGCAAATGCTCGGCTAATAACTCCATCAAACTTTTTATCGTTATACTCTTCTATTCGGCTTTGTATTGGGTTTATATTAGTTAACTTTAATTCAAACTTAACCTGTTTTAAAAATCGAATACGCTTACCTAAACTATCCACCAAATCAAATTGTTTATCTGGGTTAATAATTGCTAGTGGAACGCCTGGTAAACCAGGACCGGTTCCAACATCAATAAAAGTTTTGCCAGTTAAATAGGGCGATACAACTAAACTATCCATAATATGTTTGATTAACATTTCATTAGGATCTCGTACAGCTGTTAAGTTGTAAGTCTTATTCCATTTGTTGAGCATTTCAACATAATGGATCAATTGATCTATTTGTGATTCTGAGATCAAAAGATCCGTTTGATCTATTAGATTAATTAGTTTCTTTTTTAACATAATTTTTCTTTTTTAAATAAACTAGTAACATTGAAATCGCAGCAGGAGTAATTCCTGATATACGCGAAGCTTGTCCTATTGAAATAGGTTTATGTTGTTTTAATTTAGCCACAACTTCGTTCGATAAACCCGATATTTCAGCATAATCAATATGCTCAGGAATAAGCGTTTCTTCATTGCGTTTTTGACGTTCAATTTCTTCTATTTGCAGTTTTATATATCCATCATATTTAACTTGAATTTCAACCTGTTCCGCAGCCTGTGCGTCAGACAATCCAGGAGCAAATAATGAAAGCGATTTCAGTGTGTTATAACTCATTTCAGGTCGCTTAAGTAACTCTTCTCCATTGGCTTCTTTAGTCAAATTAGCACTTAACACTGCATTTACTTCGTCAATGCTTTCAATATGAGGATGTACCCATATATCACGTAATCTTGCTCTTTCTTGTTCAATAGCTTCAAATTTTTCGTTAAAACGTTGCCAGCGATAATCATCAACCATACCTAGCTTGCGGCCAATCTCAGTTAAGCGAATATCAGCATTGTCTTCACGTAACATTAAACGATATTCAGCACGCGAGGTAAACATGCGATAAGGTTCGTTAGTACCAAGAGTACAAAGATCATCAACTAATACCCCTAAATAGGCTTGATCACGGCTTGGATACCATTGATCTTGATCATATGCAAAACGTGCTGCATTTAAACCAGCAAGCATTCCTTGAGCTGCGGCTTCTTCATAGCCAGTTGTTCCGTTGATCTGTCCTGCTAAAAAGAGACCTTTAATAACTTTACTTTCAAGTGTTGGTTTAAGATCCCTTGGATCAAAATAATCATATTCGATCGCATAACCAGGTCTGACAATATTAGCATTTTCTAATCCTTTCATACTGCGTACAAATGCTAATTGTGTATCAAATGGTAAACTTGTTGAGATCCCATTTGGATATATTTCGTTGCTATCTAATCCTTCAGGTTCTAAATAGATCTGATGAGAATTACGATCCGCAAAACGCATAATTTTGTCTTCAATAGATGGGCAGTATCTTGGACCAACTCCTTCTATAACACCTGTATACATGGGACTACGATCTAAACTATTTCGGATGATCTCGTGCGTTGTTTCGTTAGTGCTTGTTATATAGCAAGGAATTTGTTTAGGATGTTCGTTTGCATTACCTAAAAATGAGAATACAGGAACAGGATCATCACCATATTGTGTACCTAATTTTGAAAAATCAATTGTTCTCGCATCAATTCGTGGTGGGGTACCAGTTTTTAATCGTCCCATTCTAAATGGATATTGATGAAGTGATTTTGATAAGCCTATCGAAGCAGGATCGCCTGTACGTCCACCACTGTAATTATTAAGTCCTATATGGATCTTTCCGTCTAAAAAGGTGCCTGTTGTTAATACGACTGTTTTAGCTTTAAAGCAAACTCCCATTTGGGTTTTTACACCTATGATCTGATCGTTTTCGATGATCACATCTTCAACAGATTGTTGAAAGATCATTAAGTTATCTTGATTTTCAAGCGTAGTTCGGATCACTTTGCAATATAGTGATCGATCTGCTTGTGCTCTTGTAGCCCTAACTGCAGGTCCTTTACTGCTATTTAAGATCCTAAATTGAATCCCAGCATGATCAATAGCGTGTGCCATTAAACCACCCATAGCATCAATTTCTTTTACTAAATGGCCTTTTCCTATACCTCCAATGGCAGGATTACAAGACATTTGTCCTAAAGTATTGATATTATGGGTTAAAAGTAGTGTTTTTCGCCCCATTCTTGCTGATGCCATTGCTGCTTCTGTTCCTGCATGACCGCCACCAACGATGATGGCATCAAAAAGATCTGGATAAAACATAAAAAGCCTCGTATTTTTTTTGTGTATAGATGATCGCTAATTTAGATCGGGAGATTTGATTTATTCAGGGTAGGAGATTTTACTCATCTTTTTGGTTACGTCAAATGATCTATTAGGATCGCGTTCTAAATAAAATAAGATCTTTTAGATGATCTTTTTATTTTTATTATTATTAGATCGGATCCTTTTTGTTGATAACTCTTTTTTGTGATTATTTTATAGGATCTTATCGATCTGTTCATTCTGTTAATTGATCGGATCTTTTTTTGTTTAAACTTGTGTATAACTATTATTTTTATCCACAGCTGTTTTCTATTTTTAAGTTGTTAGTGCGATTATAACAGCTTGTTATCCTAATTTTTAACAGAGTTATCCACAAAAATTAAGTTTGATCGCTTAATTTTTAACTTTTTGTTGTTTTTATTTTAAACAACACTTTTTGATCGTTTTATTGTTTTTTGTTTTATTTTTTTATTAACTGTTATCTGTTTGTCTTTTTGTATAAAAGTGATTGATTTTTATAAAAGCAAATTTATACTTAATATGATTTTATTTGTATTGTGAGGTTACTTTATTACTCTTTCACAGTTACCTTTGCCTTTTCCATTATCTAATAATGAAACTTTTGATAGTTTTTATGTAGGTAATAATCGGTTATTGTTTGATTCATTGCAAACCTTGTTAGGTAAAGAGGGATTTAATGTCTTTTATATATGGGCGGCTAGCGTTGCAGGCCGAACTCACCTTTTACATGCGTCAAGCCAAAATAAATTAGCTAGTTATATTCCATTAAAACAGCATTACCATTTGGTACCTGAAATTTTACAGGGATTAGAAAATTATGATTTAGTCTGTCTAGATGATATTGATGCAATAGCAGGTCATAGAGATTGGGAAGAGGCTATTTTCGATTTATTTAATCGTTTGACAGAAAAAAATGTGAGTAAATTATTGATAACCGCAAATGCACCACCTAAACAAATTTCTTTTATATTGCCTGATCTAGTTTCTAGATTATCTTGGGGGCAGGTTTATCAATTAAAAGAACTTAGCGATGATGACAAGCTTAAAGCTTTGCAATTGAGAGCGCAATTAAGTGGATTTGAACTATCAACAGATGTTGGGTTATTTTTATTAAAACGTGTTAATCGCGATATGCGTACATTATTTTCTTTATTAGAAAAGTTTGAAGTAGCAACGTTAGCACAACAACGAAAGCTAACTATTCCTTTTATTAAAAATATTTTGGATTTGTAATATGAGTCATAAACCTGAAGCTATTGTTTTTTTTGATTTAGATGGAACATTGTTTAATAGTCAAATTGATGTTTTGTCCAGTTCCCTTGATGCTATAAAAAAATTAAAACATAATAATGTTATTCCAGTGATAGCAACAGGTCGAACACCTTGTGAAGTTGCTGATTTAATGCAAAAGACTCAAATTGATTCAATTATCGGTATGAATGGGCAAGTTGTTTTATACAAAGGCGAAAAGGTTTTTACTAATAATATTGATAAAGATGTAATAATAAAAATACATCGGTATTCTAAGCAAGAAACAAATATTCCTTTATCTTTTTATAATGATGAAATGATGTGTATATCTGAGTATAGTCAACCAGCCGAGAAGTTTTATCATTATCTTAAGCAACCAGTTCCTCCTGTTGATGATCAGGTTTATTTAAAATCACCTATCCAGATGCTTTTATTACTTTGTGAATCTGGAGAAGAGCTTTATCGAGATGTTTTCCCTGAACTAACCTTTATTCGTAATACCCCTTACTGTGTTGATGTTTTTAATCATGGTGGCTCTAAAGGTTATGGTATTACTCAGTTATTAAAAAATAAAGGGTTTACCGATGTGCCAACTTATGCATTTGGTGATGGTATGAATGATTTTGAAATGTTCCTAACCGTTGATCATCCTATTGCTATGGGTAATGCAGTTGATGAATTAAAAGCAAAAGCCGAGTTTGTTACAGATACTAATAATAATGATGGTATTGCTAAAGCGTTACAAAAATTTGGGTTGATTTGATCGATATTTATATATTTTTTAGTTTATTTATAAATAACCCCCAAACACACAGCTTGGCTTGCGCCAGTTACTTCGGGAATATTTGATGGAATATTGTTGATTCGGCAATAAGCAAGCCAAGCAAAGGCTATTGCTTCCATATCGTCACCATTTACGCCTTTAGTATCCGTTGTTGATACTGACCATGATGGTAATAATGCTGATAATCTTTGCATAATAAGTGGATTTTTAGCACCTCCGCCACAGACTAAAAGCTCGCAAGGTAATTTTTTTAATATAGATAATTTGTTGATCTCATTTGCAATTGATAAAGAGGTTAATTCAACGAGCGTTGCTTGAATATCTTCTGCTTTAAAATCCGTCCCTATTAATTTTTTATGTAACCATGGTAAATTAAATAACTCTCTCCCTGTACTTTTAGGTGCTGGTATTTTGAAATAATCTTCATCAAATAATTTATTCAATAAGTCTTGATTAACTTTTCCTGTTTTTGCCCACAGTCCATTTTTATCATAGCTTTTACCTAGGTTTTGATTTATCCAGCAATCAAGCAGTACGTTTCCTGGACCTGTATCGTAACCTATAACAGTATGGTTAGGAATTAATACTGAAATGTTACTAATTCCTCCTATATTCAATACTACACAATTAATTTGTGGATCTTGTAGCACCGCTTTATGAAAAGCGGGGACCAGTGGTGCTCCTTGCCCGCCATAAGCCATATCTTTTCGGCGAAAATCAGCTATGGTGGTTATGCCTGTTTTTGCTGCGATAATATTGGCATCGGCAATTTGTAAGGTGAATGGATTTTTACCGTTTGGTGCATGGTAAATAGTTTGTCCGTGGCAACCAATTGCTTTTATTTGTTGTTTATCAATTTTATTGTCTTTTAAAAATTGATTGATACTATCGGCAAATAATTCACCAAGTTGATGGTCTAATTCACCCAAATTTTGTAATGTGGTTTGCTTTGTTTCACATAATGTTAATAGTTGCTGTTTTAAGTTGGTGGGCATTGGGTAGCAACTACTAGCTATTGATGTGACATTTTTTTCGGTAATATTAACCATAGCAATATCAATTCCATCCATGCTGGTTCCCGACATTACACCAATATATAAATTTTGCATATATCTATCCTTGTCGAATAATGTTACCTGTTTGAATATCTCTGATTTGAGATGGCTGCAATCTATTACCTGCTTTGCCTGCTAAAATTGGAAAATTTTGGCCAAATTGTTTGGCTACTTCGATGGCTTTTTTACAAGGAGGATAACTCGATAAATTAGCACTGGTTGAAACTATTGGTTTGCCATAAAGATCGCATAGTTTACAAACTAAAGGGTGATTGGTGACTCGTACTGCTATGGTGTCGAATTTACCAGTCAAAAAATAAGGTGTTTTTTTATTTTTAGGAAAAACCCAAGTAATAGGACCTGGCCAACTAGTAAGTGCTAACTGTTTTTGTTCATTGGTAATAGCTAATTCATCTACATAAGGAGTCAATTGTTGGTAATGGCTAGCAATTAAAATTAAGCCTTTATCTACTGAACGCTGTTTTAGTTGTAACAGTTTTAATACGGCTAATTCACAATCAGGATCACACCCTAGACCGAAAACGGCCTCGGTAGGGTAAGCAATCACTTCACCATTTTTTAAATAATTATTGATTTCCGATAGCGTTAATAAATTAGCCATAAATTTGAATACGAGCTGAGTACAATTGAGATTTATATTAAACTTAGGTTTTAAGTTTTGCAAATTTGCATGATTCGTGCTTTTTAAAACTGGGTAGCATTATGCCCTATGGTTATTCCCAGTTCATTTGTGGAAAATGGTTAGTTGTAAGTTCAACAACTTGTTGCATATTGATAATTTTAAGCCTTGAATCAATAATTTTGCTTATTCCTCGAGCCTCTATATCGCTGTTGATGACGTAACAGTGTTTAGTTTTTTTTATAATATCATTTAATAATGGATTATTTTGTATAGCCAGAATAACGCCATTTTGCCAGAACAATACAACATCTTGAGCTGATATTAATTGTGGATTTATGGCTGATTGGTTTGCTGTTGATATAGTATGTAGCATTATTTTCACTTTTTATACTGAAACGTATAGTTACCTGAAACTTTTTTACAAAATCAAGCTCATTTTGATTAGTACATCTTTGATGTTATTAGTATATAATAAGAACCATTTATTGAGCAAAGAATTCATCATGAAATCAGTTATTTTAAGCAATGAGCAACAAACGATTTTGTTTGGCAGCAAACTTGCCAAATTGTGTTTAAACTATTTGTCCAAGCATGATGATACGATTGTTATCTATTTAATTGGCGATCTTGGTGCAGGTAAAACAACTTTTAGTCGCGGTTTTTTGCAACAATTAGGTCATGTAGGTAACGTAAAAAGTCCAACTTATACATTAGTTGAGCCCTACCAATTTGATGATTTTTCAGTTTACCATTTTGATTTATATCGGCTTTGCGATCCAGAAGAATTAGAGTTTATGGGGATTCGTGAATATTTTTCTTCGCGATCAATTTGTTTGATTGAGTGGCCACAGCAAGCAAATGGGATCTTGCCAAGCGCTGATCTTGAAATTCATTTGACTTATTTGGCGCTTGAACGTACTGCTTGCGTTCAGGCAATAAGCGAAAAAGGCAGTGAGATTATTAATCTATCATAATTGAAATAAACAATATAAAGACAATGAAAAAACTATTCACTTTTTTTATCTTATTACTGCTTTGTAGTTCTGCCTATGCAGCTAAAGTTGTGATTGCCGTTGATGCAGGGCATGGTGGTAAAGATTCCGGCGCAATAGGGAAAAATAAGTTATATGAAAAAACAGTTACGCTTTCTATTGCTAAAAAACTTACCAATTTACTAAATAAAGATCCTAATTTTAAAGGGGTATTAACCCGTAGTAGTGATAATTTTATTTCTGTTTCACAACGCTCTGAAATCGCTAGAAAAAATAAAGCTAATTTGTTAGTTTCAGTTCACGCCGATGCTGCACCAAATCGGAATGCAACTGGTGCTTCGATCTGGGTATTGTCAACTAAGCGAGCTGACACAGAACTTGGCCGTTGGCTTGAACAAGATGAAAAACAGTCACAATTACTTGGTGGGGCAGGTGATGCGCTTAGCGATGATCATGATCCTCATTTAAGTCAAGCTGTATTAGATCTCCAATTTTCTTATTCTCAACGAGTGGGGTATGAGTTAGCAAAACAAGTATTAAAAGAAATGAAAGGGATAACAAAGCTACATAAATCTGCTCCAGAACATGCAAGCTTAGGGGTATTACGTTCACCAGATATTCCATCAATTTTAGTTGAAGTTGGTTTTATTTCTAACGAAGGTGAAGAACGCTTACTAAGTAGTAATACTCATCAAAATAAGATTGCCAAAGCTATCTATCAAGGTATAAAAAATTATGTTAAACAAAATCCAAAATTTGGAGAACAGCATTAATGGCAATTCATATTCTTTCTCCTCAATTAGCTAATCAAATTGCTGCTGGTGAGGTAGTAGAACGTCCAGCATCAGTCATTAAAGAGTTGGTTGAAAATAGCCTTGATGCGGGCAGTACTCAAATTGATATTGATCTTGAGCAAGGCGGCTGTAAATTAATTCGTATTCGAGATAATGGTTGCGGTATTGCTAAAGATGAATTAGCACTGGCGCTTGCTCGTCATGCGACAAGTAAAATCAGCAAGTTAGATGATTTAGATTCTATTATTAGCCTTGGATTTCGTGGTGAGGCGCTGGCGAGTATAAGTTCAGTTGCAAGATTGACATTAACTTCACGCACAGCTGAACAAACTGAAGCTTGGCAAGTTTATGCTGAAGGGCGAGATATGGAACCGGTGATTAAACCTGCTGCACATCCTGTTGGCTCGACTGTTGAAGTACTTGATTTGTTTTACAATACTCCTGCAAGACGCCGTTTTTTAAAAACAGAAAAAACCGAATTTATGCATATTGAGGAATTTGTTCGGCGTATTGCGCTTGCACGTCCTGATGTTACTTTTAATTTGCAGCATAATAGTAAACTTGTTAAGCAGTACCGTTCATCTACCCTTGAAAAAAGGGTAGAATTGGTATGTGGACGAGTATTTATGCAAAAAGCAGTCAAATTAGATTGGCAACATGATGATTTGTTCATTCAAGGTTGGGTAACAAGTAGTGAAGTTAGTAATTTGCAATATTTTTATGTTAATGGTCGAGTTATCAAAGATAAATTACTTAATCATGCATTGCGACAAGCCTATATAAGACGTGCTAATGAACAGCAAAGTTATGTGGTGTTTTTACAAATTGATCCAAAACAAGTTGATGTTAATGTTCACCCTGCTAAACATGAAGTCCGTTTTCATGAGGCAAGATTGGTTCATGATTTCGTTTATCAAGCTATAGTTATGGCTCTTGAATCGGATTTATCTGTAACAGATGAAAAAGTAACAATAACACCTAATCGGCAAGCAGCTGGAGAAAATATCTTTAATCAAAAGACGATTTCTAAGCCTTATCAAGCTAGTAACCAATTACCCAAAAAACCTAGTAATTATGCTAAAGAAAATGCGTTGTATGGTCAGTTAGTTAGTGTTGAATCTCCTTCTCAAAATATTGCACAACTTGAGCCAGAAAAGCCATTTTTATCGGTAGAAGAAAATGAAATAACTGAACCTCAAAAAGCGGTTATTGAATCATTATTTCCTAAACGAAATTCACCATTGCAATCACTACAACAGCAGCTTGATAATTCATTATTAGTGACATTTGGACGGGTGTTAACTATTATTCAACCTGATATTGCATTGCTTGAAAAAAATGAAGATAATCAACAAAAATTAATGTTGATGAAGTTGCCTATTGCTCAGCAAAAAGTCGTTGCTATTAAGTTATTGTCACAAGATTCTGAAAAATTGCTTATCCCATTAACAATTTTAATTAATAATAAAGAGCAGAAAATCCTTTCTTCTTATCAGCCGCAACTAAATTTTTTAGGTTTTGATTTTTATATTGATAAAGCAAAGCTGTATTTGCAAAATGTTCCTAAAATGTTGCGCACTATCAATTGGCAACAATTATTACCCGCTTTAATTGCTTTTATTTCTAATTCAAAAAATGAAGTTTTAGATCCAACGCAAATAGCGGCTTGGTTAGCTAATCAGTATTATGATAGTATTGCGAAGAACTGGAGTGTAGTAAAAGCCATTCAGTTATTAGCTCAATTAGAAAAAGTGGATATTAATCTTTTACAACAAGATTCGTTTTTATACCCAATTGATATGCAATCTTTAACTCAATCGATTTATCATGAATAAACCTAAAATTATTTTACTAATGGGGCCAACAGCATCTGGTAAAACGGCATTTGCTATGGCTCTTTATGATCGTTATCCCATTGATATTATTAGTGTCGATTCAGCTCTAATTTATCGTGGTATGGACATTGGTACTGCAAAACCAACTAAAGATGAACAACAAAAGTATCCACATAAATTGATTGATATTTGTGATCCTGCAAAAAGTTATTCGGCAGCTAATTTTAGATATGATGCCATTGTGGAAGTTGAAAAAACACTAAAAAAAGGGCGAATTCCATTGTTGGTTGGTGGGACAATGCTTTATTTTAAGGCTTTAATTGAAGGGCTTTCACCGCTTCCTGCTGCTAATAGCGAAATTCGTGGGCAAATAGAGGAAAAAGCCAAAAAATTAGGTTGGCAAGCGATTCACGAAGATCTAAAAAAAGTCGATCCAATTTCAGCTGAACGAATTCATCCTAACGATCCTCAGCGGCTTAATCGTGCTTTAGAGGTTTATTTAATTTCAGGCAAAAGTTTAACTGAACTTACAACACAAGAAAGTGGCGAAACATTACCATACGATATTATGCAATTTGCTATTATGCCGCAAGATCGTTCGCAATTACATGAACGTATTGAACAACGCTTTTTACAGATGTTGGATCAAGGATTTGAAAATGAAGTCAGAGCACTTATGCAGCGATCGGATTTACATTTAAATTTACCTTCTATGCGTTGTGTTGGATATCGTCAAATGTGGGAGTATTTAAATGGAAATACAAGTTATGATGAAATGGTTTTTAAAGGAATCTGCGCTACTCGTCAATTAGCTAAACGACAAATAACATGGCTTCGTGGTTGGAAGCAACCTATTACATGGTTGAACAACGATAATATGGATTCAATATTCCAAAACATATTTTAAGTGATAATTTTTAGAGTGGTTTAATAGTATACAATTGTAAATTTTTTCGTAGGTAAAATTATGTGTATTAATGTCAGTATTTAGTATTTTTTTTTTACCTTTTTAGTTTAAATTTATTAAAATTTTAGTTATTTGTGCATTAATTATAGTTGATTGGTTCAAGAGAAGCTTTTTTTATGTTATTTTGGTAGATACTAAAGATGTATCTGAAATAGTATGTAAAATACATTAATCATTTATAAATGTATTTATTTTATCTTAATATAATTATTTTTAAAGGATAAACTCATGTCAAAAGGGCAGTCATTACAAGATCCTTATTTAAATTTGCTTCGTCGAGAGCATATTCCTGTCTCAATCTATTTAGTTAATGGTATTAAGTTACAAGGGCAAATTGAATCATTTGATCAATTTGTGATTTTGTTAAAAAATACTGTAAGTCAAATGGTATATAAACATGCTATCTCGACAGTCGTACCATCTAGACCTATTTCTGGATTGGTATCTCAACCCGAAGATGAAAGCGAAAGCTGAATTTCTATGGAGAGTCTGATTGTTTGAGAGATATAAAGGTGGTGAATCTGCCTTATTAGTCCATGTATTCTTTCCTCAAGAGAGCAATATCGAGGATCTTAAAGAGTTTGAAATTTTGGTTTCTTCGGCTCAAATAGATATTCTCGATATTGTAACAACTTCAAGAAAAGCACCTCAAACCAAATATTTTGTAGGTGAAGGTAAAGCTCAAGAAATAGCAGAAAAAGTTAAAAAGCTCAATGCTTCTGTTATTTTAGTAAATCATTCTTTAACTCCCTCCCAAGAACGTAATCTAGAGCAATTGTGCAAATGTCGTGTTGTTGATAGAACAGGATTGATTCTTGATATTTTTGCTCAAAGAGCCAGAACACATGAAGGTAAATTACAGGTTGAGCTAGCACAGTTACAACATCTTTCGACTCGTTTAGTTAGAGGTTGGACGCATTTAGAACGTCAAAAAGGTGGGATAGGTTTACGTGGTCCAGGTGAAACTCAATTAGAAACTGATAGAAGGTTGATTCGTCAACGGATTCAATTAATTTTATCAAGACTTGCTAAAGTTGAAAAACAGCGAAATCAAAATCGTCAATCACGAAATAAAGCAGATCTATCAACAGTCTCTTTTGTTGGCTACACGAATGCAGGTAAATCAACATTATTTAATGCGTTAACAAATGCTGATGTATATGCTGCTAATCAGTTATTTGCTACACTCGATCCAACGCTTCGTCGAGTTATTGTTGATGATGTCGGTGAAGTTGTTTTAGCTGACACAGTTGGTTTTATTCGCCATTTGCCACATGATTTAATTGCGGCTTTTAAAGCAACGTTATTAGAAACTCAACAAGCTGCATTGTTATTACATGTTGTTGATGCAGCAGATCCTAATTTATTAGATAATATGCATGCTGTTGATGAAGTTTTGCACGAAATTGATGCGCACGAAATTCCAACATTACTTGTTATGAATAAAATCGACTTGATAGAAGGCAAACAACCAAGTATTGATAGAGATGAAAACGGTATACCAATTCGTGTTTGGATTTCAGCGCAAAATAGTTTAGGATTAGATCAATTATTTATTGCTTTAAAAGAAAGGCTAGCTAAGCAAATACAAGTTTGCCACTTAAACTTACCTGCTTATTTAGCAAGATTAAGAAGTCGTTTATATCAGTTAAATGCGGTAGAAAATGAATTTATTAATGAGGATGGTAGTTTTCATCTAGATGTGAGAATTCCCTCTATAGAATGGAATCGCCTCTGTAAACAAGAACCAGATCTGTTATACTTGATCAATAAGCAAAATAACAACTAATTATCAAATGGAGCATATACAATATGGCGTGGAATCAGCCCGGCAATAACGGACAAGATAACGACCCATGGGGGAATAATAAAAAAAAGCCAACTAATCATTCATCTGATGGTTTATTTGATAAAGTTAAAAAATTATTAAAAAAAAATAATTTCGGTAATAATAATGGTTCCTCTGGAATTAAATTGCCGATGAGTACAACTAAAATTATCATATCTATAATTGCTTTACTTGTTGTAGTTTGGGCGGGAAGTGGGTTTTATACCATTAACCAAAATCAACGTGGTGTAATTACTCGCTTCGGTCAAGTTCAATCTGAAATCATTCAACCAGGACTAAATTGGAAGCCAACTTTAATCAATAAAGTGTATATTGTTGATACACAGGGTATTCGAAATTTCAACGAAAAGGGACTTATTGTTACAGCTGGTGAAAATTTGGTTTTTGTTGATATAAATGTGCAATATAGTGTCAGCGATCCTTTAAAATATTTATTTAATGTCACTAATGTAGAAGATAGTTTGCGCCAAGCTGCCGATAGCGCCCTTAGAACGGTGGTGGCAAGTTCAAATATTGATGCGATAATTTCTGATGAACGTTCAGCTCTAGAACGTAGCACTAAAGATGAGTTAGTTAATATCATTAGTCCCTATGATATGGGTATTAATATTGTTAATTTGAATTTTCAAGTTGCTCGTCTACCAGATGAAGTGAAAGGTACTGACAATAAAACGCTTCATTCTCAAGACGATAGTGAGAGAGAAATCAAACAAGCTGAAGCTGATAAGGTGAAAAAAATTCAGCAAGCAGAAGAACGTTCAGCAGGAATTTTAGCTGATGCTAATGCATATAAGGTTAGAGTAGAACTTGAAGCTGCAGGTGATGTGGCCAGTTTTGAAAAAATCTTACCACAATATAAAGTAGCACCAGAAATTACTAAAGAACATTTATATATTGAAACTATGGAAAGAGTATTAACCAAAACTAATAAGATTATAGTGAATGATAAAAGTGGAAATTTGATGGTGTTACCGTTAGAAGCACTATTAAAAAATAAGAGTGAAAAAAATTCTCAAACAATGACGTTATTAAACCAAAATAGTGAATATAATTCCAATATGCTGAGCTCGTCTGAAACAGTAAAAGAACAGCCTAAATCAAAGCTGGAATTATCAAAAGAAAATAACAATAACACTAATAACACCATTAAAGTTGGCGAGACTACGCGGACTCCACGGTTTATGAAAAGATAAGGAGAAAAGCATGCGCAAATTATTGGTTCCTATAGTATTAATTTTGATTGGTGTGTTTTTTTCTAGCGCTTATGTTATTGAAGAAGGTACTCGTGGAATAGTTTTACGGTTTAATAAAATTATAGGATTATCTGAACCTGGATTACATTTTAAATTTCCAGGAATGGATAATGTAAAAATTGTTGATGCTAAAATAAAAACAATAAATAGTCCTAATAATGCCGGTCAAGAACAAAAATTTAGAACACGTGAAAATAAAGATTTAGTTGTTGATTATTTTGTACAATGGAAGATTATTGATTTTAATCGATATTATGAAACTATTGCTGCTGGTAATAGTATCGAGAACTTGTTGCTTGCTCGATCAAATGGTTGTTTAAGAACAGAAATTGAAAAATTAAATATCATTGATGTTGTTAATGATACGAATAATAACTCTCATAATTCTATAGTAACCCGTGTAAAAGATATTTTAAATAGCACGGTTAAAGAATTGGATAAAAGTAATTCGATTGAAAATCAAGCTAATAAAGATGAAAAAGCTTTAGAGGTTAATCAAGCGAGTATGAGACCTTTCGGTATTGAAGTTATTGATGTTCGCTTAAAGAAAGTTAATTTTCCTCAAGAAATGTCTAATTCTATTTATGAGAAAATGAAAGCAGAACGAAATAATGTGTTCCAAAATCAACATTTTCAAGGTGTTAAAAGAGCTGATGAAATACGAGCAGAGGCTACACTAGAAGTAACCAAAATATTATCTGAAGCTGAACGTCAATCTCGCTCTATTCGTGGTGAAGGTGATGCGAATGCAATCAAACTTTATGCTGATGCCTTTGGTAAAGATATAGAGTTTTTTAGCTTTATACGGAGGCTAAAAACTTATGAACGAAGCTTTACAGATAATGATATTGTAGTTATTAGCCCTGATAGTGAATTTTTTAAATATATGAAATTAAAATCTGATAATTAACAAAATGAGTAAATAGTCTATGAGTAATAATGTTGTTGTGTTAGGTACACAATGGGGTGATGAAGGAAAAGGTAAAGTTGTTGATTTACTTACGGAAAAAGCAAAGTATGTTGTTCGCTATCAAGGAGGGCATAATGCAGGTCATACATTAGTTATTAATGGTGAAAAAACAGTATTACACTTAATTCCATCAGGAATTTTACGTAATGATGTTATTAGCATTATTGCTAATGGTGTAGTGCTTTGTCCTGATGCTTTGATGAAAGAGATGAAAGAGTTAGAAAATAGTGGTATTCCTGTTAGGGAAAGACTCCTTATCTCTGAATCATGTCCTCTAATTTTGCCTTACCATATTGCATTAGATCAAGCTCGAGAAAAAGCTCGTGGCAATAAAGCTATTGGAACAACAGGGCGTGGTATTGGTCCTGCTTATGAGGATAAAGTTGCTCGCCGTGGACTTCGAGTTGGTGATTTACGTGATCGTCAAGCTTTTGCTGAAAAACTAAAAGATGTGATGGAATATCATAATTTCCAATTAGTCAATTATTACAAAACCGAAGCAGTAGATTATCAAAAAGTTTTAGATGCTACATTAGCTATAGCTGATATTTTAGTTGCTATGATTGCCGATATTCCTGCGCTTTTAGAAGATGCACGAAGAAAAGGTGAAAGAATTATGTTCGAAGGTGCACAAGGTACATTACTTGATATCGATCATGGTACTTATCCTTTTGTAACTTCTTCTAATACTACTGCTGGTGGTGTGGCAACGGGATCTGGTTTTGGCCCGCGTTATGTTGGCTATGTGTTAGGTATTGTTAAAGCTTATTCTACTCGTGTTGGTGCAGGCCCATTTCCTACCGAGCTGTTTGATGAAGTTGGTGAGTATCTTTGTAAACAAGGTAATGAATTTGGTGCAACAACAGGTCGTCGCCGCCGAACTGGATGGCTTGATGCAGTTGCTGTGCGTAAAGCGGTACAACTTAATTCTGTTTCAGGATTTTGTTTAACTAAGCTTGATGTGTTAGATGGGCTGAAAGAAGTAAAAATTTGTGTCGGTTACCAATTACCAAATGGTGATGTTATCAAAAATGCTCCAGCTGCCGCTGAAGACTGGAGCTTAGTTAAACCTGTTTATGAAACTATGCCAGGTTGGAGCGAATCAACTTTTGGTATTAAAAGCTATGATGCACTGCCACAAGCAGCAAAAGCTTATATCAAAAGAATTGAAGAGTTAACCGAAACACCAATTGATATTATTTCAACAGGTCCGGATCGCAATGAAACCATGATTTTACGTGATCCTTATCAAGCTTAATATTGATTAAAAAATCGGGATAATTTTCCCGATTTTTTATTTCTTGAGATATAACGATTAACTGTGTATGAGGGAATTATGGCTAAATTAGGTACTCCTTTATCACCGACTGCAACAAAAGTATTACTTTGTGGTGCAGGAGAGTTAGCTAAAGAAGTGGCGATTGAATTACAACGTTTTGGCTGTGAAGTTATTGCAGTTGATCGATACGCTAATGCGCCAGCAATGCAAGTAGCTCATCGGTATCATACTGTTAATATGCTTGATGGGGATGCTCTAAAAAAAGTCATTGAAATGGAAAATCCCGATTATATTGTTCCAGAAATTGAAGCTATTTCCACATCTACATTAGTTGAGTTGGAAAAAGAAGGATTTACTGTTATTCCAACAGCAAAAGCAACGCAATTAACAATGAATCGTGAGGGGATTCGTCGTCTTGCTGCAGAAGAATTAAAACTACCCACTTCACCTTACCGTTTCGCTGAAAACGAATTTGAATATGAACAAATGGTAAAAGAGATCGGTTTTCCATGTTTGATTAAGCCAGTTATGAGCTCTTCGGGTAAAGGTCAATCTTTATTGCGTAGTGAAGTAGATATTAAATCTTCATGGATATATGCTCAAGAGGGAGGGCGCTCTGGTGGAGGTAAAGTAATCATAGAAGGTTTTGTTGATTTTGATTACGAGATTACTTTGCTGACTGTTCGGCATATTAACGGAGTTTCATTCTGCGAACCAATTGGCCATCGTCAAGAAAAAGGTGATTATCGAGAATCTTGGCAACCTCAGCAGATGCCTGAAAAAGCATTGAAACAAGCGAAAAATATTGCAACTAAAATAACAGAAGCATTAGGTGGACGAGGGGTATTTGGTGTTGAATTATTTGTTAAAGGGGAGCAAGTATGGTTTAGTGAAGTATCACCTCGCCCCCATGATACTGGTATGGTGACATTAATTTCACAAAACCTATCTGAGTTTGCATTACATGCTAGGGCAATATTAGGATTGCCAATTCCAACTATAGAACAATATGGTGCTTGTGCATCATCAGTCTTATTAATAGAAGGTAATTCCAAACAAATAACTTTTGCTAATATTGATAAAGCATTAAGCGAACCGCAAACTGATTTACGTTTATTTGGTAAACCAGAAGTAAAAGGAACAAGAAGAATGGGAGTTGCGTTAGCTAGAGCATCGACAGTTAAAGAGGCTACTAATAAAGCTATTAATGTGACAAAACAACTAAAAATAACCCTATAATGCCTAAATTTGTGTAAAAAGCAGTCATTCAATAAAAAAAAATAAAAATTTCTAAAATAGGGGTTGACGTTCGCATGTGAAGTGAGTAATATACGCAACCCTTGAGACAGCAAACTGAATCAACGAAAGGTTGATGAAGAAGTAAAAGCTGTTAGCTCTTTAAAAAGAAGAAACAGACAATCTGTGTGGGCACTTGCGAGACAAAAGATTAAAGTCTACGGACTAAAAAAAATTAAGTCTTGATAAGTGACACTGAAGATTCATTTGAATATGTCAGAGACAGTTATTGAGCATCAAACTTTAAATTGAAGAGTTTGATCATGGCTCAGATTGAACGCTGGCGGCAGGCTTAACACATGCAAGTCGAACGGTAACATGAGTGCTTGCACTTGATGACGAGTGGCGGACGGGTGAGTAAGGTATGGGGATCTGCCGAATGGAGGGGGACAACAGTTGGAAACGACTGCTAATACCGCATAAAGTTGAGAGACCAAAGCATGGGACCTTAGGGCCATGCGCCATTTGATGAACCCATATGGGATTAGCTAGTTGGTGGGGTAAAGGCTCACCAAGGCGACGATCTCTAGCTGGTCTGAGAGGATGACCAGCCACACTGGAACTGAGACACGGTCCAGACTCCTACGGGAGGCAGCAGTGGGGAATATTGCACAATGGGGGGAACCCTGATGCAGCCATGCCGCGTGTATGAAGAAGGCCTTCGGGTTGTAAAGTACTTTCGGTGATGAGGAAGGAAGTGTATCTAATAGGTACATTAATTGACGTTAATTACAGAAGAAGCACCGGCTAACTCCGTGCCAGCAGCCGCGGTAATACGGAGGGTGCGAGCGTTAATCGGAATGACTGGGCGTAAAGGGCATGTAGGCGGATAATTAAGTTAGGTGTGAAAGCCCTGGGCTCAACCTAGGAATTGCACTTAAAACTGGTTAACTAGAGTATTGTAGAGGAAGGTAGAATTCCACGTGTAGCGGTGAAATGCGTAGAGATGTGGAGGAATACCGGTGGCGAAGGCGGCCTTCTGGACAGATACTGACGCTGAGATGCGAAAGCGTGGGGAGCAAACAGGATTAGATACCCTGGTAGTCCACGCTGTAAACGATGTCGATTTGGAGTTTGTTGCCTAGAGTGATGGGCTCCGAAGCTAACGCGATAAATCGACCGCCTGGGGAGTACGGCCGCAAGGTTAAAACTCAAATGAATTGACGGGGGCCCGCACAAGCGGTGGAGCATGTGGTTTAATTCGATGCAACGCGAAGAACCTTACCTGGTCTTGACATCCACAGAATCTTGTAGAGATACGAGAGTGCCTTCGGGAACTGTGAGACAGGTGCTGCATGGCTGTCGTCAGCTCGTGTTGTGAAATGTTGGGTTAAGTCCCGCAACGAGCGCAACCCTTATCCTTTGTTGCCATCGATTCGGTCGGGAACTCAAAGGAGACTGCCGTTGATAAAGCGGAGGAAGGTGGGGACGACGTCAAGTCATCATGGCCCTTACGACCAGGGCTACACACGTGCTACAATGGCGTATACAAAGGGAGGCGACCTCGCGAGAGTAAGCGGACCTCACAAAGTACGTCTAAGTCCGGATTGGAGTCTGCAACTCGACTCCATGAAGTCGGAATCGCTAGTAATCGTGAATCAGAATGTCACGGTGAATACGTTCCCGGGCCTTGTACACACCGCCCGTCACACCATGGGAGTGGGTTGCACCAGAAGTAGATAGCTTAACCTTCGGGAGGGCGTTTACCACGGTGTGGTTCATGACTGGGGTGAAGTCGTAACAAGGTAACCGTAGGGGAACCTGCGGTTGGATCACCTCCTTACGAAGTGCTTGTAAGTGTTCACACAGATTGTTTGTTTAGAAGAAAGAGTCACTTTATTGGGTCTGTAGCTCAGGTGGTTAGAGCGCACCCCTGATAAGGGTGAGGTCGGTGGTTCAAGTCCACTCAGACCCACCAATTCAACATAAGTTTTGCTGGTTTTGGCTTTAACGGGTTGAAGAAGTGAACACAATGGGGCTATAGCTCAGCTGGGAGAGCGCCTGCCTTGCACGCAGGAGGCCAGCGGTTCGATCCCGCTTAGCTCCACCATTAAAGAAGTCTCTTTTAAAATAAATTATGTTTGTATTTACTTGATTTAGTGGTTTAAGTGAATAGAAAGATAAAGCTCTTTAACAATTAGGAACAAGCTGAAAGAAACGAGTTCTCGTTTTTATGAAAAGCTTTTTATTATAGATTG
>NZ_LZHC01000060.1:0-18693 GCF_001690535.1 Gilliamella sp. Bif1-4
CTATCAATTCCTCAACGTGTAGTAAGCACAAATTAATGCTTGTTAAGTACTTCTAAAAAAGGCATGACACTACTGTTTGGCATAAAAATCCGATCATTATTTTTTTCTTTGTCAAGGATAGCCGGATCAATCTCATAACCTAAAAGATTAGAAAGAATATATTTATTCATAAGCCCACTTAAATAACCATTTGGTCCCCGAAACGATTCAATAAATTGGCAATTATATCGCTGATTGGTTGATATAAACATAAAAGGGATTAGAAACTGGTCAATGTTGTCACCTATACCATGCCCCACATTCACAATTTCGCCATGATCCGAAGTATAAATAACGGTATAGTTGTTACTATATTTATTGATAACATCATATAATGCTTTGATTGTACGGTTGGTGTGATGAATAGTTAAATCATATGCTTCGACGTCAGGTAAGGCCAGCTTATCAACTTCATCATAACCTTTTGTATAGGGTTGGTGGCTACCGCGCAAATGCACAAAAATAAATTTTCTTGGAGAATTATCTTTTTGTAGAGTGTCTTCCAATAATTGACTTAAATGGATATCCAAAAGATCTTCACTAAAATTGATAACATCGCTTTTACGCGCAATAAAGCCATATTTAGTATTAAATGTACCTTGAATTCGTTGCCCAGCTGATGCTAACCAATAGGTTTTGTAATGATTGAACTTAGCCATTTCAATAATCGATTTATTATCAAATAAATTATCATTACTTTCGGGCACATTGAATGAAAGCGTCATTGGTATAGAATCCCGGGTTAAAGCAGCTGCTGAGTGGCTATTTGGGATAATACACCCGCCATTTTGACTAAAAATATTGGTCATAAAAGGCGTAGTTTGCTGATGATAACCATAAGCGCTATAGCGGGAAACTAAAGAAGATTCACCCATAATAAATACGATTAAGTCATTATCAGGCTGATTAGGAGGTAAAATCACAGCTTGATTAAATTTCTCAATTTCATTGGTATTTGAATAGATATCTGTTGATACATAACTAGCCAAAAGGTAGGATAAATCGCCTAGCACAGCAGGGAATATTGCACGAATTACACTAATACTACTTTTAAGGTGACCATTTTTAATGTCAGTTTTTAGTGATGATTTAGTTATTAAGAATAAACTAACAATGAATATTATAAGTATATATAAAGATAGGGGGACAAAAAGTTTAAATCTAACGGAAATTAGTTTTTTAAGAATAAATAAAATAAGAAAGGTTGTAATAAACGCAGGACCTATTATGAGCAAGGTCTGTTTAGTCATTGACATCACTTCGTGAGAATTAGTTTCAATAATAGAATCAAGTACTCCTTCTGATATCATTTCTCCATAAAAAATGAAATAACTAATTTCAGATAAAAAAAGAAATAAAAATAAAGAGCCAAAGGCAACAATGGGTTTATGACGACTATTAATGCTTTTATGTATTAACACAATAAAACATAAAGTTGTTACCAAATTTAAATAAAATAAAGGATTTTCTAAACAAAATCCATCACGCTGTGCACTAGACTTATTAAGGTAAATAAAAGTAAAAATAGCACTAATAAAAGTATAAATTAACAGTAAAATTAAACGGGAACTTCTTGCACTTCCATATAATTTCATAGTATATCTTAATTATCTTATCGTTATTTTGTAAAAATTATAATAATCAATTATATTTTTTCAATTAAATTTTATTAAATAGAGTGCATTATCATATTTTCCAAAATACATATATTTGAAAACCCAGCAGTAATTATATTTATGTTATTGATTGAAGTTTGCATCATAACCATGATGATGAATTATTAAAATACAATTTTTGATTAATAGCTAGTTATTTTAATTTAAGTAGTGTAAGATATGTTGACTTCTTGATAAAGAAGTATAAATTTTTAGTAAAATTAAGAAATATTTAAAAGGAGAAAATAATGATGTATTTATCAGCAATTCGTGCTCAAGCAAGAAATTTTTTAGGTAAATTTGTTAAAAATGAGCAAGGCGTAACAGCAATTGAATATGCAATTGTTGCAGCAGGTGTGGCTACTGTTGTATTCGTTGTCTTTAAAGGTGATGGTCCAGTAGCAACAATGCTAAGTGACGTTTTTAGTACTTTAAAAGATAAAGTAACTACTACAATCAGTGCTGTATCTACTGCTGGTTAATTTAGTTTGAAGATAATGTGTTATTATCTTTTTTAAGTCAAAGTTACTAGCACTAGCTAAAGTGCTAGTAACTTTTCTGTAATGTAAAAAATAATATAATAATAAATGTTATGGCTAATGAACAATCTAGGTTTTCTGCTGAATGGGGTAGAGTTCGTGATTTAGTTTTTCAAGTCCTTGATCTTGATTTAATTGAGCAATTAAAGAACGAACCCAATCGGGTTTTGCGTGAAATTCAAACAATAATCAGAGATATTGTTAATTCTGGCAATGCTTATATTACTGCCGATGAATCTGGTGTATTGGCAGGCATGATTTGCGATGAAATTATTGGTTATGGTCCAATTGACTCATTAATGAAAGATGAAACAGTTAATGATATTTTAGTCAACGGTCCTTATAGTATTTATGTTGAACGTGGTGGGATCCTTGCCAAAACGGATAAGTTTTTTATAAACGAACGGCAACTACTTGATATCGCAAGGCGTTTGGTCAATAAAGTTGGTAAAAATATTGATGAGGCACATCCTTTAGTCGATTCACGTATGCCCGATGGTAGCCGTCTTAATGTTGTTATTCCTCCAGTTGCCATTGATGGAACATCAATGTCAATTCGTAAATTTGGTACTGGCCGCCGAACATTTCATGACTTGATCAATTATGGTTCACTAAATGAAGACATGGCTAATTTTTTAGTTATTGCTGCTCGATGTCGAATGAATATTATTGTTTCGGGTGGAACCGGTTCAGGTAAAACTACAATGCTTAATGCACTGTCTGGATTTATTGGTGAACATGAACGAACTATTACACTTGAAGATGCCGCTGAGTTAAAGTTGCAGCAAGATCATGTACTTAGAATGGAAACTAAATCAGGTGGTGAGGATGGTCGTGGAAGAGTAACTATGCAAAACCTCTTAGTTAATGCATTGCGTATGCGACCAGATCGGATTATTTTAGGGGAGTGCCGTGGTGAAGAAGCTTTTGAGATGCTTCAAGCTATGAATACAGGTCACAATGGTTCAATGTCGACATTACATGCCAATACAGCTAAAGATGCTTTATCTCGATTAGAAAGTATGATCATTATGGCTCAACCTGAATTACCTATTGTTGCGATTAGACATTATATTGCTTCTTCCGTTAACTATATTATTCAGGCTTCACGACTTCCAGATGGACAACGTAAAGTAATGAGTATTACTGAAGTTATGGGATTAGAATCCGATAATATTGTTACTCATGATGTTTTTAAGTTTAAAATTCATGACGAAAGAGATGGAAATGGTAAGATTCAAGGTGAATTTGTCTGTAATGGATTAGTTAGGCGATCTGCACTTTATGAGAGTGCTCAATATTATGAAATGTCAGATGTGTTAGAAAAACTAATGTTAAACGCAGTAGGTTTAAAAACATGATTCTACTTCTTTCGCTTGTACTTATTTTTGTTGCCGTTATAAATATTTTTACATTGCATCGCCGTAGTGGGCGATTACAAGTATTTTATAATGTCGAAGCTAAAAATACTTCATTATCAAGTTTGGTCGAAAGGCAATTATCTCAGAGGCAACAATCCTTTTGGGAACGCATCAGCTATAATATTAAAATGATGATTAGATCTAATTACAATTTACTTGTAATAGGGCAATCAAAAAGTCGGTTGTTTGTTTATATTTTTGCAGGTACAGTTGCGGGTATCATATTGAATGAAAAGTATATTAACTATAATAGCTATGTTGCTACTTTAGGTAGTATTATTACCACAATTGTTGTAATTCTTTTTATAAAAAAAAGAAAGTTAAAAAAAGAATTTTACGATACATTTCCTGAAGCATTAAACACCATTACAGGTGTTGTGTCGTCTGGTGGCGCAATAACGACAAGTTTTAAAACGTGTGGAAATTCTATTGCTGGAATTGTTGGTGAAGTAATGAAGGATGTGGATAGCCGAATTGAAATTGGTGAAAATATTGAGGATGTGTTACTAAGATCTTATTTAAGACTTCCATTTCCAGAATATTATTTTTTTATTCTGACAGTAATGGTTAATTTAGATAGTGGTGGAGAATTAAAAGAAGTTCTTAGCCGGTTAACAAAAATGTTAATAAACAATCGAATTTTAACTAAAACTAGAGACGGTAAAACGGCTGAATTAAGAATGACTATGAAAATACTAGGCGGTATGCCTTTTGCTTTTGTTTTTATTCTTAAATTTGCTTCACCAGCAAATTATGAACAATTGGTTGGCACAACAGCTGGTCATTATGTTTTATATTATATATTTGGGAGTGTGGCTATTGGGCTTTTCATTATAAAAGGAATGGTTAGCAAGGTCATTTAAATTATGATGAATTTATTAAATATATTAATTCCCATTATTTTGATTTTTATAAGTAGTAGAGAATTAGTCTGCTTATATTTGTTGCATCAAAGAAAAGAAAAACTTAATTTGTTATTAAATAATGAAAATGAAGAAAAGAAAGCACCTAAAAAGCATATGAACCAAAAAAATCTTGCTTTTGAGAAACTTGCCGCAAAAAATAGTATAAGCTTAACTTTTTTGCGCCGCTTTCAAGAACAAAATAGTTGGAAGATTTACGCTATCATTATCGCATTTTCATTTTTTTATCTTGTGAATCAAATATTTCCTTTTATTGAGCTTAGTTCAAATATATTACTAATTGTACTATTCCTTATTATTATTATAGTCATTATTCTGCCTGATAGATTAGTAAAAAAACAGACAGAAAAAAGAATTAAAAGAATTTCACAAGATTTACCATTGATCATTGACATGATGGCAATTATGGTGAAATCAGGCATGACAGTCGAAAATGGATTTAGATATTTAAGCACGAAAGTAAAACCAATTAATAGGGATGTGGCAACTATTTTAGAAAGAGCTTGTTTAATGATGGATGTTAATGGTATCGAGCTCGCTATTGATTTAATTTTGAAAGAAGTACCTTGTAAAGAAGTCAGAATGTTTTGTATTACTTTAAAAAGGAGTATTAGTTATGGTAATTCGATTTATGACGCTTTATTAGAATTATCAGCTGAAATCAGAGAAGTACAAAAATTAACAATAGAAGAAAGGATTGCTGCTATTGCAGCTAAAATGACAATGCCGATGATGGTATTCTTTTTAGTTCCTGTTCTTGTTGTTGTTGTTGCGCCAGTTATTATGAATATTATATCGACATTAAGTGAGATGAATAATTAGGGATCTAGAGATAATGAATGATTTTTTAAAATGCTGTAAACCAAGAATGTTAATAAATCCAAAATTTATTGCGGTATGTTCAATATTGTTTGTTGCTACTGGATGTCAAAATAGTACCTTAAGATACGATTTAAATGAGCAACAAAAAATTTACATTCATGAAACTACAAAAAATTACGGTGGTTTAATTGAGCTTTATAAACAACGTTTACAAAAATCTGATACTGAAGATACAAGATATAAACTTGCTCAAGTCTATTATTTATCTAATGATTATGAAGCGGCAAAAAGAACATTAACTCCCGTTTTAAACAAAAGCAAAAATGATAATCTTTTTGTTTTGTATGGTCATGTTGAATCGAAAATGAGGAATAATGATACTGCATTAGAATATTTAGACAAAGCAATCACGATTAATCCTAAAAACGGTGAAGCGTATAATGTAAAAGGTATTGTTTTGTTGAAAAAGAAACAATATGACGCTGCAAGATATTCATTCAATCTAGCTAGAGAAAACTTTTATGATGAGAACAAAGTCACAAATAATCTAGCTATGCTATCAATTTTGAATCAAGATTATAATGAGGCTTATAAGCACTTAAATATTTTATATACAAAAGGGTATCGTGACCAAACCATTCTTCATAACTTGCTTTACACGTTGGTTAAATTAAATAAAATTCAATTAGCTAAGTCATTTTGTTTAGGGCATAGGTTATCTAATGAGCCAGAAATATTAATTCAAGAACTAAAACAGATCGAGCCAATTAAAGCGATTAAATTTAATGAAATTGTGCCAACACAAAATGATAATCAGAAGCAGTATACAATTGAAAAATCGGCATCACAAAAGGTAAATAAAACAGACAAAAAAGTTGTTAAGCCTGAAAAAGTAATTAATTCACAAGCAACAGATAAGTCGGAAATTAGTACTAAATTATCAAGTGTGGCTAAATTAGATTCAGAAACTGAATCCAAAACAGCTTCTAAACAAAATAACCAAGTCAATCAAGCGACGACTCAATCGACTATTTTGGCTGTTCGATCTGGTGAACATCGAAAATTTAGCCGAATAACCTTTGAAACAGTTAGTCCATTAAATAAAAATCAATACGTAATTGAAAAAATTTCACCAACAGAGTTCAAATTATCGTTATATGACGTAACCCTTCCTAGCAAAGGAATAAATTATATCATTAACCAAATTTCTCGTAGTGACCGTGATTTTGCCAATGTTACAGGAACTTTAACTGCCGAAAAAACATTAGTTTTACAAATAAAAACAAAACAGGACTCAATAGTGAAGGATTTCGATGCAGGCCCTAATTCTAATGGTAAAGCTCATTGCTTTGCATTCGATTTTTATTTAGAGAATAAGTAAGTGCAAAAAAAATAATAATAACTATAGATATAAAATTTTAGGGAGTTTGCATGAAACAAAAAAAAATAATTATTTTGTATATATTAATGCTAGTTGTGGGATTGGCGTTACTATTTACCAAATCATCGCCTGAGCCTGTTGCGGAGCCCATTATAGTTCAGCAACCAGTTCAAGTTAAAGAAGAACCTAAAAAAGAAGAACCCAAAACAGAAATCATAACAGTAGCTGTTGCTAAACGTAGTATTAGTAAAAGCAAAATTTTGACTAAGGATGACTATTATTTTAAATCAATAGAAGTCAAAATTGGCTCTAATGACAAATCCAAATATATAGGCGATGCAACAGAAATCGATGCTTATGTTTCTAAAAATAATATTGCAAAAGATGCATTTATAGAAAGAAGTTTTATTGCTGCACCTAATTCAGAGGAATACTTAATGTCAGCAATAAAAGAAGGGAATTATATGTTTCCATTCAAATTGGATGAAATTGATTCCTACTTGGTAAAAAATCTAAAGAGTGGCGATCTTGTTGATCTTTATATATTTTATAGTGATGATGAAATAGCTAAGTCTAATAGTAAAAATTATAAAGAGGATAGAATAGTTTCACCTAGTGATGATTTTGTTAAAAATCGCATAAAACCAATTATTGTTGGTAAAAAGATTCTCTATATTGATTTAGGAGATACAATAGATCAAAAATTTCAGCGTAAAGAAGTAGGCCAAGTTCAATTAGAGCTTTCAAATCAAGAAATTAAATTATTAAGAACACTAATGACAAATTCCACAGTTATGATGTATCCAAGTACTTATAAACAAAATATTGATGATGGATTGCGTTTGTTAAGTGATAAAGAAAAGAAATGGCCATTAACTGATAAAGCTATTTTCTCAAAGAAAAAACAGATTAATTTGCTAAAAGGGAATTAAGAATGCTAATAAAAGTTAAACCAATTATGAACAAAATAAAACAGCTAGTTTGTTTATTATCAATTAGCTTCTCTCCGTTGGTTTTTGCTAATACTCACAATTTACAGATTGGGCAAAGTAAAACAATTGTTTTACCTGAAAATGTAGGTACTGTTTTTATTAGCCAAGACAGCGTAGCAAATTATGAAGTTGTTGATGGTAAATCGCTAATTATATATGGTAAGCAAAATGGTAGAACTAGCTTGCTTGTTTATGATGATGCAAATAATATTATCATTAATGATACCATTAATGTTGATCCACTTTTATCTCAAATTACACATAGGCTAGCGCAAAACTTTCCAAATAGTAGCGTAACAATAGATCGTTACGATAACGGTGACCCAAGTGGTAGATTTGTTTATGTACTAAATGGTACTACGCCCGATACTACAACAAAAGGTAAAATCATGGCGCTTGTAGGTACACTTGTTGGACAAAATGCAGAGCGAATACGGAGTAAAGTATCGGGTGAAGAATTTGTCAACCAAGAACTTACATTCCAAGATTACTATGTATATAACAATATTATTGATAATATTAGAGTAATTGAAGAGTATCAAGTTAATGTCCGATTGACTTTTGTTGAAGTTAGCAAAAATTTTGCTGATTCATTGGGTATTGAGTGGCAAAGCTTAACTTTGGACAGTATGGCCAAAGGTGAAGATTTTAAGCCGAACAATATTGGTGAGTTTACTCTATTAGGTCTAAAAAAAGGGTTTAATATCCATAACATTACTACAATGATTCGTGCTATAAAAAATGATCGCCTAGCTAAAATTTTAGCACAACCTAATTTATCTGTATTATCTGGTGAAAGTGCAGCATTTCTCGTTGGTGGTGAGATTCCCATCGTGACTAAAGGTAAAGATGGTGATTCTGAAGTTACTTATAAAGAGTATGGTATTAAATTAAATATTAGTACAAAAGTAAACAATGACAAACGCATTAGATTATTCATTAATAATGAAGTGAGTTCGGTTGCAGGGTCATATGCTTTTAATAGCTATAATATACCGACTTTACAAACTCGAAAAACAAGTTCTACCATTGATTTATCTGATGGTGACAGCTTTGTTATTGCAGGATTAATTAGTGAACAGGACTCAGAAACATTATCCCGTATTCCTTTTGTTAGTGAGATTCCTATTTTAGGGGCATTGGCTCGTAGTACTACAACAGGTCGTGAAAAAACTGAAATGGTTGTATTTGCAACAGTTAATTTAGTTACACCTAATAATAGTTTTGATGGTGTAGAGTTACCGATTTTAGAGCGAACAGATGCAGTAAATAGTTTCTTTAATATTAAAAATAATATGGATAAACAACGACGAAACACAGTACCAATATCTAATGAAAGTGAAAAGTTTATTAACGATATGGGTTTTATTGAATAAAAAATTAGTGGGATTTTTATGCAATTATTTGGTAATAAAAAAGATAAAGATATATCAAAAGAACCATCACAAGAATTTGTAGTTGGACGCATTTCTGGTTTTCAGATCGCTATTTTAAGCAAAAGAGCTGAATTAATTGAAAATATTCGTTCGGTGCTTTTCCTTTACAATGTTTTAGCCATGGAGATCTTCTCATTAGAATTATCTGAATTAAAAGAAGACCCGCGTTGGAATAAATATGATGCTATTATTTTAGATATCAAAGATGAAGGTGATGCAGAGCTATTATCGGAAAATGTCAATCGTTTTTTTCCAATTCAGGCATCAACGATACTTGTTGGTAGCCATGATTCAATTCAGTTTTCTGAATTTTTGTTAAAAAAAGGGATTCATTTTTTATTAGACAATAGCCAATTAGAGAAAATTCCCGATATTTTACACTCAAGGAGTATTACTCCACCAGGTTCAAGCCAAAGAGTGGGTAGCGTTATTACATTTTTAGGTTGTAAAGGTGGAATTGGCACATCATCATTAGCAGTTCATACACTAAAAAAAATCAGTTCGTTAACAAATTATCCGCTTCTTTATATCCAAGGTGCAACTACAAGCCCTAATGCAGATTTTTTATTTGAAACACCAATTCCTCAAGATGGTTCACTTGTTGATATTGAAATGTCTTTACAAGTAAAAGTTGAACTTGCTGATAAGGCTTGGAAATATGATGATCTAAATTCAGGCCAATTTAATATTACTGTTATTGATCAAAATATGGGATTGCAATCTTCGTTTAAGTATTTTGATGAGATCATAAAGCTTTCAAACATCGTGTTTATTGTAATAAATAGAGATCCCTTTTCAATCAAAGTTGCTAAGAGAATTTTGGAAGAAATTGCGCGCATTAGTACACAAAATACCGATTTATTAAATAAACGTTTTTTAGTTTGTTTAAATGAAAACCTTCCTTATGATAAAAAAAATGCTTTGCAAAATGAGGATATTGAAGAATTCTTAGGGAGAAATATTGATTTTACACGCAAATTTATTCCAAGATTAGATAAATTCAAAAAAGCACATACTAGCAGTGAAATAAATGAAATGGCTGCGGCTATTATTGGTAATAAAAAAGTTAAAAAAAATAAACAAAAAATGTCTTTTTCAATATTAAAGAAAAAGAATGATTAATCGTTAATATGATATAGTAGAGCAAAAATTATGTTTAAATATTGGAAATTATTCTTCCGTCAAAAAAATGCAAGTATTTCGATAGAGTTTGCAATTGTTTTTCCTTATTTAATTGTTCTATTTTTATTTGTGCTAGAATTTAGTCGAATTATGATTATTGGTTCGGCTTTAGATCTGGTGACTACAGAAATAACCAGAAAAACGGCAATTTCTCAAAATGCAAACTATAATCAA
Organism: Gilliamella sp. Bif1-4; assembly: GCF_001690535.1. Taxonomy (NCBI): domain Bacteria; kingdom Pseudomonadati; phylum Pseudomonadota; class Gammaproteobacteria; order Orbales; family Orbaceae; genus Gilliamella; species Gilliamella sp. Bif1-4. The sequence goes on from NZ_LZHC01000060.1 coordinate 10,565, forward strand.
CAGTTACAGGAATTGATTAATTCTGAAGTGCCTTTATGGCCCTATATAGCAGATCCACAAAAATTTGAAATAACTGTGAAATATTGTAAAAAAATTGATGAGGCAATTAATAATAATTGTCTAAATACTCCTGTTAGCGATGCTCCTATACTATTATTTGAATTGAAGTATGACTACAATGCTATATTTTCCAAGCTGTTTGGTCGTATACTTGATAGTTCTTTGGAAAAGAAGACTATTGTTTACCGTGAGTTTTATTAAAATAATTGATAATTAAAGGAATGAAATAGCAAATGAGATATTCTGATAATTTTTTTCGTAATAAAGACGGTATAATTTCAATAGAGTTTGCAGCATGTTTTTGTATGTTTTCACTTTTAGTATTTATTATCTATGATACTTATAGTAGTATCATGTTACAAAATAGATTAGAGCGGGCAAATTATACTGTAGCTTCTATTTTTCGTGAAAGATCAGCGATTTATCCCGTTATAAATGGCTCGAAAGTTCAAGATATGGCTGTAGTATGTGCTAGTTCTAACTCTTGTTTTAATTCTCATGAGTTATTTGATGATACTCAAGTGGAAGAACTCAGCCGACTAGCAAGTTCATTACTAAATGGACGTAATGTTACTTTAAAAGTCGATAGTTTATTTATTTTTCAGGATGTTGCTAATCCCAAAAGCTTGGCTCATGCGCAGTCTGTTAATCTAAGCGCTGTATCTTGTTCCTCTGGAGTATGTAATGATGGGAGTATTATGGACTATTTTAATTCGTTACCCAGTATGACTGGTAATTTAAATAACTCACTTACTGACTATTCAAAACTTGTTCCGTATGTTGAGCGAACTCCTGATCCCACAACAGGGTTAACAGGGCGTTGGATTCCCTTATATCGGGTTAGTATGTGTATAGTTAACGAAGAAAGCCTTTATTTAAAATGGTTTAATTCAAGCAGAAAAGCTACTGATACTTTACCAAATTTATGTAGCAATATTGTAGTGTTATCACGTTGTAATGATATTTCAAGCTCTGATGGAAATTGCCCAATTTATTATCGGTAATCAACACACTTTTGAGAGTATTATATGAGCCATAATAGACATAAACAAATTAATCATAAGAAATCTTTTTTTAAGTGTTCTTCAGGGAGTGCGGCCATAAGTTTTGCCTTGATGTTTCCTGCAATGCTAACTTGTATGTTAGTTTCAATAAATCATACTCAAACAATGCGCGACCGTGCAAGGATCTCTGAAGCTACTAACGAAGCTTCGTTGGCGATTATCGCATTAAACAATGAAAATGCTGATAAAACAGCAATTGAACAAAATCGCAAAATGGCATTGAACTATATTAATTATTTTGTTTATCAAAAAATTAGTGATGACTTAGTAGAAGATGCCGATGCCTCTATTAATATAGAATATAATAAAAACACAAAGGTATATAGTATTGCCTATAAACAGAAAGTTGATTCGTTAACGAGTAGTAAAGACAAAGGAAAAGTTGGTGAGTTAAATCAATCTATGATTGTTAGCAATAAAACTGAAAGTTATGGTAATACAAAGAAATTTGATAGATATGACTCATTTGATATTGCTTTTATTAGTGATTTTTCAGGTTCAGCAACATGCAAATATAACGATCCAAATTGTAATGACTACTCACCTCAAAATGGAAATAGTGATCAGCAACGCCTTCAATATATGAAAAAAGCAATAGCTGATATTATTAAGAAGTTTCAAAGATCCCCAGAGATTAAATTTGCATTAGTTCCTTATGATATTGGTGTGCCTGTTCAGCAGAACACTAAAAATCTAGCTGGTGGTGAGAGCTATGGTTGTTCAGTTATGTACAAATTGAACAGCACCTATGATAAAGTTGATTATAACTTTTGGGCAAATAAAAACATTGCATATGCTAGATGGAGTAATTTAATGGAAAACGAGGGGAAGAAGGGGGATAAGGTCTATTTAGAGTATGATTATTTAGGTAAATATGCGAACACGGTTACTTATTATTTAGATTATTTTAATTATCGTTATTATTCACAAATAATTGGACCAGCGAAAGGATGGAATAATGATAATGCCTTAGAGAGCAATGGATTGTGCCGTAATAGACATCAAGCTGAAATGCTTAATATGGGAAGAGCAAGGTATGCTTGTGGTGAAAATAATCCTGATTATCCATTGCGTGATGAAAATAAGAAAACTATTGAAAGCCAATATGGTAAAGTTGTTCAACTATATGATTACATGTTTTCGGGCAATTATCCCGACGTGCATTATTCATTTGCTAACACTAGAACAGTTAATGTAGACGGTACAATTAAAGAATTGTTCAGTGGCATAAACAGTAATACAATAACATTTAATCGACCTATTTCGCCTACTACTAGTGATTTTTCGCCATTTTTTGGAATGTGCCAATCGCCTTTATATAGTAATAACATAATGAACGAAACGGTGATTAATTTACCAACTAACCATCGAAGATATTTAGAAGCATCAAAGCATATTGGAACGTTTAAGGCGTCCCCTCATTTAGTCCCTTTTAGTAAAAATGGAAATCACAATTCGGATTTACTAAATTATATCCAGAATGGGAATTGGCAACCAGGCGGAGGAACAGACACTATAACAGCCTTGTTAAGGACAGTTCCAGTAATGGCAAATGGCTCTGCTAATAATAAAATGATGATTATTATTACAGACGGTAAAGACGATGCCGGAGCAGATATTCTTAGAGATAATTTTTTGGATAAAGGTGTTTGCCAAGCAATAACTACTGGATTAACTTCAGCAGATAATAAAAATAAAGGCTATATTGAAAAAGCCGCTAATACGGCGACGATCCACTATATAAAACTCGATCCTAATGCAGCCAATTTGACAACCGATGAACAATATAAAGAAGTATACGGAAAATGGTTTACTAACTGTATGAATGGGAATAAAGAATATTTACATGAGGCTCAAGATTATCAGAGTTTATTTGATACAATGATAAAAATTATTCAGACAGAGACGGGTAGTTTTGTTAATAAAGATGAGTCTAATCAATAATGAAATAGAGGTTACTCTAAATGAAACTAATTAAGTTAATGGTATTATTTGCATCATGTTTATGCTTTTCATTATTTGCAAACGAAAGAACGGATGCTGTTATGTTAACAAAAAAATCAACAATAAGAGTTCCGACTGCGGCTAACTCTGTTGATACAGTTGTTACGATAGAAAATGGCGAGATTTGGGTTTGGGGTTATAGAGCGAACGGTATGCAAGGTAATGGAGAAAGAGTTGCTTCTAATGCTCCACCCGATAGGGTACACCCTCTTATAGATAAAGGTGTTTATATTACGCAAGTAGCTTCTGGAATTCATCATTTGATTGCACTTGATGATCAAGGTAATGTTTGGGGATGGGGGCAAAATGGTAAGTATCATGCAGGAGGTTATCCAGGCTTGGGCACGCATATCTTCACACCTAGATTAGTTTTGGAAGGTAAAGATGTTGTTATGATTAATTGTGGAGAATATACTTCTTTTGCTCTAACTCGAAGTGGAGAGGTTTATGCTTGGGGGAGCTCATTTTGGGGGCAAATGGCAAATGGCGAGACGGCTGCTACTCCAACTGAAGTTCATCGTATTCCTCAATCATATTTTCACGATAGTCCAATTGTATTGATTGGGGCTGGTTATGAATCGGCTTGGGCTATAAACGATCGTGGTGAAGTCTTTGCATGGGGAGATGAAGAAAATGAACAATATGGTCACCAATATCTTCCAGGAGGGAGATGGGGGCATGAATATCGAGTCTATCCTATGCAAATTACTAGTCTGCCGCCAGGTATTAGTGGTGAAGATATAGTAACTATTACGGGAGGAAACCGTTACACTGCTTTTTTAACTTCGGAAGGTGAGGTGTACGCTATGGGAGCTGCTAATCATCTCGGTATTGGATTTGGTTATTTGGGTAATACCCTATACGAACCTGAATTGTATCTTGACGATGTAAATGGAAAACGCTATAAGGTAAGGTTTGATTTGAGCGTCCCTATTCCTCAGTTTGTTATGCGTGATGTTAATACGCTTTATTGCCGATATGGAGGATGTCTTGCTGTCACTAATGAGAATGAAATATTTACATGGGGGGTAACGCTTGGTGCTAGTAAGGAAGATGCTACCCTTTGGCAAATAATGTATGGTTATAAAGCTAGGAAAAGAGAAATTATTGGTAATTTGACCAAAGTTGATGGTGGTAAAGAGCATGTAGTTTATTGGAATGATGAAGGGAGAGCTTTTGGGGTAGGATGGAATAATCACAATAAATTTGGTGACACATCACGTCCTGTTTTGTGGCCAGGCAAAGAATTAAAATTTGTTACAGACGAGATGAAAAAAGCCTATGGTAAAGATTTTGTTCCAGGACAAGGATACTAATGATTAACCAAGAATTAATTAATGATATTATTATGTTAGCTATTTGGGCATCTTTGTTATTTTCATGTTATACAGATTTAAAATATCGAACTATCTCAAATAAAATTGTTATAATAATATTCATTTTAATTATTTTGAATTTTGCCCTTGGCAAAGGGTATCTAGATTATGTTGCATCAGCTATATTTTTAATCTGCGGTCTATTCATGTTTTATTGCCGATTTATTGGTGCTGGAGATATAAAATTAATTACTGTTCTTTTGATTTCTATTCCAATAAACAGTGTTCCGTTTTTCTTAGTCGTTATTACCTTTTTGGGGTTGCCAATGGCAATCATTGCAATAATATACAGATCCTTTAAAAAAAATTCTGTTACATTGCCTTATGGGCTTGCCATTAGTGGTAGCTATTTTTTAACATCAATAACCTTATTTGAGGTTATACTGTAATAACTAACTTGTAGTTAACATATTAAATATAATCGTATTTTTATAATAAATACCAATGTTTCCCATCCTCAATAAGGCGGGTGGGAAACTCTTTTTTAACCTGCAAACACTTAACAACTGTTATTTCTTAAAAATATTTAAAATACTCTTACACACAACTATATAAACATTATTATGTTTTATTCACTTTTAATAAAAAGCTTATCCCCTTATTTAAGAATATGTATGTATACCATTTTAGTGCATATCAGTTCTTTATTAGAGCATTATAAGTTTATTACTTTTTTAATGATGAATCATTATAATTATTTTTAATTAGTTTTTTGCTTAAAAAACAGTAATTATATTAACTAACATTTATCAAACTTTGTTTAAGTTATGGCATAGTTATTGCTTATAAATAACATTGGATAGATTTGTAATTATAAATATTTAGAGGGAACATCCGTATGGAAAATCATAGCAGTAGTACTGTTGCTTTTGTTAAAAATCGGCGTGCTTCATTAATCAGTGCTATTTTTTTAATGGCAACATCAGCAATTGGCCCAGGCTTCATTACTCAAACCGCTACCTTCACCGTTACGCTTGGTACTGCTTTTGGATTTGGTATTTTAGCCTCTATTATTATCGATTTTGTTGTTCAGCAAAATATTTGGCGAATTGTGGCATTAACCAAAATGAACTCTTCAGATATAGCTAATGCAACCATTCCATTTAGTGGTTATTTGCTGGCAGTGCTAATTATATTTGGTGGATTAGTGTTTAATATTGGTAATATTGCAGGCGCAGGTTTAGGTCTAAATGCACTTATTGGGCTTGATCCTAAATGGGGAGGGGCAATTAGTGCACTTTTAGCGGTTTACATATTTTCTTCCCGTAAAGCGAGTCATTTTATAGATCGTTTGATGATTGGTTTTGGTTTGTTGATGATTTTTTTGACACTGTTTGTGGTGTTCGCATCGCATCCACCGATTGGTCAAGCTTTAAAAGAGACAGTGCTTCCAAGCCATGTTGATTTTGCTTCAATTACGACCATAGTTGGTGGGACAGTTGGTGGTTATATTTCTTACGCAGGTGCTCACCGTTTACTTGATAAGGGTATGGTTGGTGCTGAGCATATTGATTATGTGTCTGGCGCTGCAACTAAAGGAATTATGGTTGTTGGCTTGATGCGTTATATCTTATTTTTGGCCATTTTAGGCGTGGTGGCAAGCGGTGTGACAATTGATATTTCAAGTTATGCTGCTAACCCTGCATCGCAAGCATTTCAAGCGGCTTTGGGTGAGTTTGGATTGCGCCTTTTTGGTTTGATTTTATGGGCAGCTGCTATCACTAGTGTTATTGGGGCTGCTTATACTTCAATGACGTTTATTACTCCGTTTAAACGTACTATTACAGACAGACAACGTCAGTTTGCTACCATTATTTTTATTGCTGTTTCGCTTACGATTTATTTAATTATGGGGACTGCGCCAGTATCATTATTAGTCTTTGCTGGTGGTTTTAATGGTTTAGTTTTACCGCTTGGGTTAACTATTTTTGTTTATATTGGTTGGCGACGTGCTGATCTTATGTCAGGGTATCATTATCCAAGATGGTTATTGTTGTCAGGTTTAGTTGTGTGCGCAATTACTTGGTATATGGGCATAATGTCGGTTGCGACTATTTTTAACTATTTAAAATAGAGGACAATATGGCAATTACTAAATGTATTGATTTAAATAGTGACCTTGGCGAGAGCTTTGGTCAATGGCAAATGGGTAATGATGAAGCAATGCTAAATGTTGTTAGCAGTGCGAATATTGCTTGTGGATTTCATGCAGGTTCGCCAGCCGGTATTCTAAAAACATTGAAAGCGGCCAAAGCCAATAATGTCGAAATTGGTGCTCATGTTGGTTATCCTGATTTAGTCGGTTTTGGTCGTCGTAATATGGATGTTGCAACCGATGAGTTAACCGCTGATATAATTTATCAGATTGGGGCAATTAAAGGGTTAGCCACATCAATTGGTACCAAAGTGACTTACGTTAAACCACATGGCGCATTATATAACACTATTGCACACAATAAACGTCAAGCAATGGCGGTGATTGATGCGCTTTGTCTTGTTGATCCTACACTTATTTTGGTTGCTCTTGCTGGCTCAAAACTGATTGAATGGGCTAAAGAAAAGGGTTTAAACGTCGTTGCTGAAGCTTTTGCTGATAGAGCTTATCATGCTGATGGTACTTTAGTCTCTCGTAAAGAGGTTGGAGCGGTATTGCATGATCCAGATTTAGTTGCCGAACGAATGCTACAATTGGTTAATGATGGTGGTGTGACTTCTATTGAAGGGCAATTTGTGAGTATTGATGCAGGATCAATTTGTGTTCATGGCGATAGTGCTAGTGCTTTAGCGATGGCACAAAAAGTTCGAGAAAAATTACAACAAAATGGCATTAATATTGCCTCGTTTGCTAAAAGTAATAATAATTAAATGAGTTAATTTTTTGAAAAAAATTAATTAACTTAATAAAAAAATAAAAATATGATTAGACAACACTTTACCAAGTGGGCTATAAACTTGGCCTTTAATATGACAAAACAATATAAAATATGTATTGTTAGTGATTGGATGTTGATCATATTTCGAGGTACTTAATGCGATTTTTACCCGTTAATATCGATGCGTTTATCGTAGAATTAAACAGCCTTGAGCAAACCATGGCGCTTAATGATGTGCTTCATGGTGTTATTGCTGATTGGCATATAAATGAAATAATTCCAGCGGCACGAACCCTATTAATCCGTTATAACCCCATTGTGACAAATGCCAATATACTCGTTAAGCAGATTGCTCAATTAGATATTTCGGCAAGCGTTATGCAATCTGGCGAATTGGTAACAATACCCGTTCGCTATAATGGTGAAGATTTACCTCAAGTGGCAGAATATCTAGGCATAACGGTTGCTGAAGTCATTGCAAGGCACACTGATAACGAGTATCAAGTGGCTTTTTGTGGCTTTGCACCGGGGTTTGCTTATATGGTGTCAAAAACAGCTCAGCTTAATGTACCACGTCGAAACTCGCCACGAGTCCGCATTCCAGCAGGATCGGTTGCTTTAGCAGGGGAATTTAGTAGTGTTTACCCACAAGCAAGCCCTGGTGGTTGGCAATTGATAGGCATTACAGATACGGTAGTTTGGGATATTTATCGTGATGAGCCAGCACTTTTCAAACCTGGTACTCGGGTTAA
>NZ_LZHC01000061.1:0-176528 GCF_001690535.1 Gilliamella sp. Bif1-4
AAATTATGTTTGTATTTACTTGATTTAGTGGTTTAAGTGAATAGAAAGATAAAGCTCTTTAACAATTAGGAACAAGCTGAAAGAAACGAGTTCTCGTTTTTATGAAAAGCTTTTTATTATAGATTGAGTTGAGGTTTGTTGAACTTCAATTGAATAATCTAAACAAAAAGAGAATAAGTAAGAAAGAGAAGAAAGCGTAATTTAAACTAAGACAACTGTGAGTTGTAAGGTTAAGAAATTAAGCGTACACGGTGGATGCCTAGGCAATCAGAGGCGAAGAAGGACGTGTTAATCTGCGAAAAGCGACGGTAAGCTGATAAAAAGCGTAATAGCCGTCGATGTCCGAATGGGGAAACCCAGTGTGGGTAACCACACTATCATCTAATGAATTCATAGTTAGATGAGGCGAACCGGGAGAACTGAAACATCTAAGTACCCCGAGGAAAAGAAATCAACCGAGATTCCCTGAGTAGCGGCGAGCGAAAGGGGAGCAGCCCAAGCGGGTAGCATAAAGTATTAGTGGAAGCGTTTGGAAAGTCGCACGATAGAGGGTGAAAGTCCCGTACACGAAGGTACGTTATGTGGAAGCTTATAGAGTAGGGCGGGACACGTGATATCCTGTCTGAAGAAGGGGGGACCATCCTCCAAGGCTAAATACTCCTGATTGACCGATAGTGAACCAGTACCGTGAGGGAAAGGCGAAAAGAACCCCGGGAGGGGAGTGAAATAGACCCTGAAACCGTGTACGTACAATCAGTGGGAGCTGTTACCGTTGGGTAATAGTGACTGCGTACCTTTTGTATAATGGGTCAGCGACTTATATTCTGTAGCAAGGTTAACCGAATAGGGGAGCCGAAGGGAAACCGAGTATTAACTGTGCGTTAAGTTGCAGGGTATAGACCCGAAACCCGGTGATCTAGCCATGGGCAGGTTGAAGGTTGGTTAACACTAACTGGAGGACCGAACCGACTAATGTTGAAAAATTAGCGGATGACCTGTGGCTGGGGGTGAAAGGCCAATCAAACCGGGAGATAGCTGGTTCTCCCCGAAAGCTATTTAGGTAGCGCCTCATGAGTGACTGTTGGGGGTAGAGCACTGTTTCGGCTAGGGGGCCATCCCGGCTTACCAACCCGATGCAAACTCCGAATACTGACAAGTTGAATCATGGGAGACACACGGCGGGTGCTAACGTTCGTCGTGAAGAGGGAAACAACCCAGACCGCCAGCTAAGGTCCCAAAGTCATAGTTAAGTGGGAAACGAAGTGGGAAGGCTTAGACAGCTAGGATGTTGGCTTAGAAGCAGCCATCATTTAAAGAAAGCGTAATAGCTCACTAGTCGAGTCGGCCTGCGCGGAAGATGTAACGGGGCTAAAACTATGCACCGAAGCTGCGGCAGTGCACGCAAGTGTATTGGGTAGGGGAGCGTTCTGTAAGCCGTAGAAGGTGTGTTGTGAGGCATGCTGGAGGTATCAGAAGTGCGAATGCTGACATAAGTAACGATAAAGCGGGTGAAAAGCCCGCTCGCCGGAAGACCAAGGGTTCCTGTCCAACGTTAATCGGGGCAGGGTGAGTCGACCCCTAAGGAGAGGCCGAAGGGCGTATCTGATGGGAAACGGGTTAATATTCCCGTACTGGCTATAACTGCGATGGGGTGACGAAGAAGGCTAGGTTTACCACCTATTGGATGGTGGGTTAAGCGTGTAGGGGTGTGATTAGGCAAATCCGGTCACTAAAACTCTGAGGCGTGATGACGAGCTGCTAAGGCAGTGAAGTAATTGATGCCCTGCTTCCAGGAAAATCCTCTAAGCTTCAGGTTATAGGTAATCGTACCCGAAACCGACACAGGTGGTCAGGTAGAGAATACTCAGGCGCTTGAGAGAACTCGGGTGAAGGAACTAGGCAAAATGGTGCCGTAACTTCGGGAGAAGGCACGCTGATATGTAATTGAAATCCCGTGCGGACGTAGGTGAAATCAGTCGAAGATACCAGCTGGCTGCAACTGTTTAATAAAAACACAGCACTGTGCAAACACGAAAGTGGACGTATACGGTGTGACGCCTGCCCGGTGCTGGAAGGTTAATTGATGGGGTTATGCGCATGCAGAAGCTCCTGATCGAAGCCCCAGTAAACGGCGGCCGTAACTATAACGGTCCTAAGGTAGCGAAATTCCTTGTCGGGTAAGTTCCGACCTGCACGAATGGCGTAATGATGGCCAGGCTGTCTCCACCCGAGACTCAGTGAAATTGAAATTGCCGTGAAGATGCGGTGTACCCGTGGCAAGACGGAAAGACCCCGTGAACCTTTACTATAGCTTGACAGTGAACATTGAGCCTTAATGTGTAGGATAGGTGGGAGGCAAAGAAGCACGCACGCCAGTGTGTGTGGAGTCGACCTTGAAATACCACCCTTTAATGTTTGATGTTCTAACCTATACTTCTGAATCGAGGTAAGGGACACTGTCTGGTGGGTAGTTTGACTGGGGCGGTCTCCTCCCAAAGAGTAACGGAGGAGCACGAAGGTTAGCTAATCCTGGTCGGACATCAGGAGGTTAGTGCAATGGCAAAAGCTAGCTTGACTGCGAGAGTGACGGCTCGAGCAGGTACGAAAGTAGGTCATAGTGATCCGGTGGTTCTGAATGGAAGGGCCATCGCTCAACGGATAAAAGGTACTCCGGGGATAACAGGCTGATACCGCCCAAGAGTTCATATCGACGGCGGTGTTTGGCACCTCGATGTCGGCTCATCACATCCTGGGGCTGAAGTAGGTCCCAAGGGTACGGCTGTTCGCCGTTTAAAGTGGTACGCGAGCTGGGTTTAGAACGTCGTGAGACAGTTCGGTCCCTATCTGCCATGGGCGTAGGAAAATTGAGAGGGTTTGCTTCTAGTACGAGAGGACCGAAGTGAACGCACCGCTGGTGTTCGGGTTGTGATGCCAATTGCATTGCCCGGTAGCTACGTGCGGAATAGATAAGTGCTGAAAGCATCTAAGCACGAAACTAGCCTTGAGATGAGTTTTCCCTGAAGAGATTCAGTAAGGTCCGTTTGAGACTAAGACGTAGATAGGTCAGGTGTGTAAGTGTAGTGATACATTGAGCTAACTGATACTAATGAACCGAGAGTCTTAACCTTACAACTCGGAGTTGTTTTGGGTTACGCAGAAGTTATTCCTAGATGAGAAAATCATCGAAAAGAGAATAGAGATTGAAAAAACAGTTTGTTCCGAATTGAGTGATTGTTGTTGATATGAGATAATGGACAGCAATTAAGAAAGAGAGAACAGAATATGTCTGGCGGTAATAGCGCGGTGGTCCCACCTGACCCCATGCCGAACTCAGAAGTGAAACGCCGTAGTGCCGATGGTAGTGTGGGTATTACCCATGTGAGAGTAGGGTGCCGCCAGACTTTTATATATAGAGCCCAGCAGTAATGCTGGGCTTTTTGCTTTTGGAATATTTATTAAATATCATTTTGATTATTGAAAATTAATTAATGCAGTAATAAATATTAATTAGTATAAAAAACAGTCAAAAAAAGAAGGTATTTGCCACTTTGCAATTATTTTTTATTTATTTCTTGCTGTATGTATGAAACAATTCAGCTATACAAGGAAAATTTTTTGAGGTAGTCAGTGATCGATAATGATGGCTACCGTCCGAATGTAGGAATAGTTATTTGTAACAGGTATGGTCAAGTACTTTGGGCTCGTCGGTATGGGCAAAATTCTTGGCAATTTCCTCAGGGCGGAATAAAACAAAACGAAACGCCTGAGCAGGCAATGTTTCGCGAATTAAACGAAGAAGTTGGTTTATCATCAAAAGATGTGAAAATTTTATCCGTTACTAATGGTTGGTTACGATATAAGTTACCCAAAAGGATGATTCGTTGGGAAAATCAGCCAGTTTGTATTGGGCAAAAACAAAAATGGTTTTTATTAGAATTAATATCTGATGTATCAGTCATTAATCTCAATACATCCTCAGCTCCTGAATTTGATGATTGGAAATGGGTTAGTTATTGGTATCCCATTCGACAGGTGATTGCATTTAAACGAGATGTCTATAGAAAGGCAATGAAGGAATTTTCTTTACCTGTGTTTGATATACAGTCTGAAATAGAGACATCAGTAACTAATATTTCTAAAAAGAAACGATTTAATTTCTTTGCTAATAAACGGAAAAATAAAAAGCGTAATAAAAAATGAATCAATATTTACAATTCCCTAATTTCGATCCAATAGCTTTCTCCATTGGTCCGGTATCACTTCATTGGTATGGTGCAATGTATTTATTTGGAGTGCTGGGTGCACTTTATTTGGCTAAGCGTCGTGCTGATAAACCAAATAGCCAATGGACATCACAACAAGTTGAAAATTTATTGTTTTGGGGGTTTTTAGGTCTTTTTATTGGAGGCCGTTTAGGCTATGTCTTCTTTTATAATTTAGAAGCTTTTATCAAAGATCCTATAATTTTATTTAAAGTCTGGGAAGGCGGTATGTCTTTTCATGGTGGTTTAATTGGTGCGATTTGCGTTATTGCTATTTTTGCAAAGGGGACAAAGAAAACTTTTATGCAAATAGGTGACTTTGTTGCACCACTTGTCCCTATTGGTTTGATGTTTGGACGATTTGGTAATTTTATTAATGGAGAACTTTGGGGGAGAGTAACTGATTCATCTATTGGTATGTTATTTCCAACATCATCACATGCCGATTTTATGTTTGTTCAGTTTCATCCAGAGTGGTTTTCACTTTATTCCCAATTAAATGGTATTTTACCAAGGCATCCTTCACAGCTTTATGAAATGGTGTTTGAGGGAATAGTACTGTTTATTATTTTAAATATTTTTATTCGAAAACCAAGACCTACTGGCTCTGTATCTGGCTTATTTTTATTTTGCTATGGTTTATTTAGATTTGTTATAGAATTTTTTAGACAACCAGATGAGCAGTTAGGCTTATTTTTAAATATTATCAGTATGGGACAAATATTATGTCTACCAATGATTATTGGTGGTATTTTTATTCTTTTATTTGCATATAGATTTAATAATAAGGCAAAAACACAATGAAACAATATTTAGCGTTAATGAAAAAAATTTTAGATGAAGGTACACCAAAATCAGATCGAACGGGCACTGGAACGCTATCTATTTTTGGGCATCAAATGCGGTTTAATTTACAAGAAGGTTTTCCTCTTGTTACGACTAAAAAGTGTCATTTACGTTCAATTATTCATGAATTGCTTTGGTTTTTGAAGGGGGATACAAATGTTAAGTATCTTCAAGACAATAAGGTAACTATTTGGAATGAATGGGCTGATGAAAATGGTGATTTAGGTCCTGTTTATGGTAAACAATGGCGAGCATGGGGAGCGGCTGATGGTCGCCAGATAGATCAGATTTCACAATTAATTGATCAAATTAAGAATGAGCCTGACTCTAGACGTATGATTGTTTCTGCTTGGAATGTTGGAGAATTAGATCAAATGGCATTAGCACCGTGTCATGCTTTCTTCCAATTTTATGTCGCAAATGGCAAACTTTCTTGTCAACTTTATCAACGTTCTTGTGACGTATTTTTAGGATTGCCATTTAATATAGCCAGCTATTCTTTATTAGTTTACATAATTGCTCTGCAATGTGAATTACAAGTAGGTGATTTTGTGTGGACTGGTGGTGATACACATCTTTATTCTAATCATATGGAACAAGCTCATCTGCAATTAAGCCGTGAACCAAAAGTATTGCCAAAATTAGTTATTAAACGTAAACCTCCAACAATTTTTGATTATAAATTTGAGGATTTTGAAATTGTTGGTTACGAACCACATCCAGCAATCAAAGCGCCTGTTGCTGTTTAATTTTTGTTAAAAAGTTTCAGGTAACTATGTGTTTCAGTATAAAAATAGATAATTTTAAGAATAGCTAATAGTTTTAACTGTGAACTACTTAAATATAAATTGATAACAAAATTAGTCACAGAATAATGGTATAACGTCCTTAGGCTTTGTTTATTTTATGCTCCCGAAAAATAAGATATAATAAGCAACTGTCTTATTAATAATAATTTAATCTTAATATGAGTCAAAATCAAGAAATTCGCCCTATTTTTACTAAAAGTTTATTACACCCCCGTTATTGGTTAACGTGGTTTGGTATTGGTATTTTATATTTAATCGTTTTATTACCATATCCAATCATTTATCAATTGGGAAAAGGGTTAGGTTTGCTTTCGATGAAATTAATTGGTAAACGTAAAGAAACGGCTAGGCAAAATCTTAAACTCTGTTTTCCTGAAAAAACACAATCTGAACGTGATCAGATGTTGCGTGAGAATTTTATTTCAACAGGTTTAGCAATTTTTGAAACCGGTATGGCATGGTTTTGGTCTGATAAACGGCTTGCTAAAAAAGTTTCTATTGTTGACGATTTTCATATCACAAAAGTTCAACAATCAGGTCAAGGTGTTTTACTCATTGGCATTCATTTTTTAACATTAGAGCTAGGTGCTCGCATCTTAGGAATGAATCACCCAGGAGTAGGTGTGTACCGTCCAAATGATAATCCTGTAATGGATTATGTTCAGCTTAAAGGACGACTTAAATCAAATAAATATATGCTCGATCGGCATAATACTAAGGGGATGATCCGCGCACTAAAAAATGGTGAATTACTTTGGTATGCGCCAGATCATGATTATGGTCCTAAAAATAGTGTATTTGCGCCTCTATTTTCAGTAAAAAAAGCTGCAACAACTGTAGGCACGCGTATATTAGTGAAATTAGCTCAGCCAGCTATTATACCATTTACTCCTAAGCGTGAGAAAGATGATCGTTACACTGTTTATGTAACATCAGCGCTTGAAGGCTATCCAATTGATGATGATGTACTTGCTGCTACTTTTATGAACAAAGCGATTGAACAAGAAATTCTAAAAGCACCTGAGCAATATATGTGGTTACATCGAAGATTTAAAACTCGTCCAAAAGGTGATGCACCTTTATATACTGATAATGTTCAATCTGATTAATATGAATATTTTTTATAGCTTCTGTTGAAAGAGTAAAAAATTACAATATGCAAAAACTAAACAAAATTATTCTCTATTGCCGTTGTGGATTTGAAAAAGAGTGTGCTAACGAAATTACAGATAAAGCTGCTCAGAAAGAAGTATATGGCTTTGCTAAAGTTAAAGAAAACAGTGGTTATGTTGTTTTTGAATGCTATCAAGATGATGATGCACAATTATTAATAAAAAATTTAGATTTCCGAACACTAATTTTTGCACGGCAAATGTTTGTAGCAGGTGATCTATTAGTTGATTTACCTACAGGTGATCGTATTTCTCCAATCATTGATGCATTATCAGGATGTATTGATAAAGCTGGCGATCTACGTGTTGAGGTTGCTGATACAAATGAAGGTAAAGCGCTTTCTGGCTTTTGTCGTAAATTTACAGTGCCGCTTCGTCAAGCATTAAGAAGTAAACGTATTTTATTAAAAATTGAGAATCCATCAAGACCCATTGTTCACTTATTTTTTATCAGTAATACCAGTTGTTATGTTGGTTATTCACTGAGTCAAAATAATTCACCTTTTTATATGGGAATTCCAAGATTAAAATTTCCCTCTGATGCACCAAGCCGTTCTACATTAAAATTAGAAGAAGCCTTCCATATTTTTATTCCTTATGATGAGTGGGAGGAGCGATTAAAAGGTGGTTTAAACGCTGTTGACTTGGGTGCTTGTCCTGGAGGTTGGACTTATCAACTAGTTAAAAGAAGTATGATGGTTTATGCCATTGATAATGGACCTATGGATGAAAAATTGATGGAAACTGGACAAGTTAAACATTATCGGGAAGATGGCTTTAAATTTATACCTAAAAAGCATAACATTTATTGGTTGGTTTGCGATATGGTTGAAAAACCAGCTAAAGTGACAGAATTAATAGCCACATGGTTAATTAATGGTTGGTGTAGAGAGGCTATTTTTAACCTCAAATTACCAATGAAAAAACGTTATGAAGAAGTAAAACAAAATCTATATTCGTTAAATAAAGACTTAAATAATAAAAAAATCAACGTACAAATTCAAGCAAAACAGCTTTATCATGATCGAGAAGAAATTACGGTTCATGTACAACGAATTTGGGGATAACAAAATTATATATAAGAGAGTAGGTATGAACTTGAAACGTTACTTTTATGCTATATTGACAATACCATTATTTACATTTTTGGTATGTTGTACTTTAGGAAATTCAGAGAAATCTCTTAACTTTGATGATAACAAAAATTCTAGTTATTATCTTTCACAAGCAGATAATAGTTCTGGAACAGATAAAGTTAATTGGCAATTATTAGCTATTCGTGCATTAATAAAAGAAAATAAATTTTCACAAGCAACTACATTATTATCAAATTTACCACCCAAACTTAATGATGAGCAACAAAAAGAAAAGTTATTATCAGAGGGTCAAATTGCTGTAAAAAAAAGGAAATCATTTGATCTGAATCAATTCATTATTGAAAATTTGTCTAATTCACAGCTGTATCGTTACTACATTATTAAATTGGGTTTGGATATAAATGGTAAAGATATTAATGCTCAAGCCCACGATTATCTCCAATTAGAAAAATATGTATCAGAAATCGAAAAAAGGCAATTATTAAATAATACATGGAATTTTTTCCGTAAATTAAAATCTGGTAAAATCCGCAAAATTTTAGTTGATGAAAATGAAACTACATTACAAGGTTGGGTTGATTTAGCTTATGCTTACCAAAATGCGAGTAAAGCACCCACTCCACAAGATGATGATACACCAGAAATTATTGCCGAAAAATCCGAAAATCAAAAACAGTTATTAAAACAAGCTATCAACAATTGGGCTATACAATATCCAGATCATCCTGCAAAAGAGGTTATCTCGATATTAACTGGAGAACAAACACTTGCTGTTGATGCTAATGCAAAAAAAGTTGCATTATTGTTACCATTAAATAGCTCTTCACGTATATTTGGTGAAACAATTCGTCAAGGTTACATGGATGGAATTAAGTTTTTTCCACGAGAACCACAACAAAATGTGGTTATACTTGATACAACTAGTGCGCCAATGAATACTTTAATTCAGCAAGCACAGGAACAAAATGTTGAGTTAATTGTAGGTCCTTTATTAAAAAAAGAAGTTATTGAATTAAAATCACTAGAGCCAGCTATTCCTGTCTTAGCCTTGAATAAGGTTGATAACACTACTGCGTCTGCAAATAAAATGTGTTATTTTGCTTTATCTCCTGAAGATGAAGCAAAAGATGCGGCAGACCATATTTATTCTCAAAATAAAATAAAACCATTACTATTAGTACCACAAACTGATTTAGGTAAACGTGTTGCACAAAGTTTTGCTGCACAGTGGTCGCAATTGTCAACAAATAGTTCACAAGCTTACGTACAATACTTTGGTAACACTCAAACACTAAGCGCCAATATGAATCGTAACATAGGGATTAGTCTTGCAGGAAATCCTATTTTGATAGATGAAACGTTATCAGAGGGAATGGTATCGGATGGATTTGATGCTATTTATGTTTATTCTTCGTATGATGAATTGACGTTGATAAAGCCAATGCTTGATATGGGTGCAAATAAAACTATTGGAAATTCATCTGCGGTTACACTTTATTCAAGTTCTAAAAGTCATGTAGCTAATGCTTCTAATGACTTTAATTATGATATGAATAAAACTGAATATGCAGATATCCCTATGGTTATAAATCAAATGGATAAGGAAAATACAAATATACCTAGCAACATTCAGAAAGATTATTCATTAATTCGCCTGTATGCAATGGGCATTGATGCGTGGAGACTAACAAATCGTTTTAATCAACTTAATTCATATCAACCTAATTTTTTAGATGGTATGACAGGTAAATTATCAACAAGTGATCAATGCGAAGTGACACGTGCACTCTCTTGGCAGCAATATATTT
Organism: Gilliamella sp. Bif1-4; assembly: GCF_001690535.1. Taxonomy (NCBI): domain Bacteria; kingdom Pseudomonadati; phylum Pseudomonadota; class Gammaproteobacteria; order Orbales; family Orbaceae; genus Gilliamella; species Gilliamella sp. Bif1-4. The sequence goes on from NZ_LZHC01000061.1 coordinate 9,995, forward strand.
ATGGCGAAGATAAATCTGATTCAAAAAGCGAATAAAAAACAAATTGGCGAGCATTATGAAAATATAGCTTGCCAATATTTACTTAAGCAAGGACTTATACTTCTTGCACATAATAGCCAATTTCGCTTTGGCGAGCTTGATTTAATTATGCTTGATAATAAATGTCTTGTTTTTATTGAAGTACGTTATCGAAAAAATGCTAACTTTGGTGATGCGGAGATGACCGTTACACTAAATAAACAAAATAAAATTAGGCAGGCTGCCCAACAATGGATGATAGCGCAAAATTTAAATATCGAAGATACAGAGTTTAGATTTGATGTTTTTGCTATTACAGGTAACAGTCAAAAATGGATTATTAATGCATTTTAATTTTTAGGTGAAAAGCGTGCAAGATTTAATTAAAAATTATTTTACTGAAAGTATTCAAACTCAAATCGTGATGGCGGAATCACTTGGTTATTCTATTGAAAAGGCCGCAAATATTATTGTCGATAGTTTACTTAATGGCAATAAAATTATGAGTTGTGGTAATGGTCCATCCGCAGCTAATGTACAAAGCTTTACTTCACGTTTAATCACCAGTATTAATATTGAAAGGCCAAGTATTCCTGCAATGGCTTTAGTATCAGACAATGTTTTATTGAGTGCTATAGCTAATCATGAGGAAATTTATGCTCGTCAAATTCAAGCATTAGGACAACAAAGTGATGTTTTAATTATAGCAACTTGCCAAGGGAATAGCCGATCTATCATTCGTGCTGTTCAAGAAGCGGTAATTAAAGATATGAAAATTGTTGCATTAACTGCTTTTGATGGTGGTGAAGTTATTGGCTTATTAGGCCAGAATGATATTGAAATTAGAATTCCGTCTTACAAAAAAGTGATGGCATACGAAATGCACGCTATGATTCTAAATTGTTTGTGCCAATTAATCGAGAATAGGCTATTTATTCACAGTAAATAAGCTGAAATAAAGACGGTTTAATTCTGCATTAATAGTGATTTTATGCTATAATTGTGAACTATTTTGATGACTTAAATTAATAAGAGTACATGGTGTTATGACCGAACTAGCCAAAGAAATAACCCCCGTTAATATAGAAGATGAATTAAAATCTTCTTATCTTGACTATGCAATGTCTGTCATTGTTGGGCGCGCCTTACCTGATGTCCGTGACGGTTTAAAGCCTGTTCACCGGCGCGTTTTATTTGCTATGCATGAAGCCGGATATGATTGGAATAAACCTTATAGGAAGTCTGCTCGTGTTGTTGGGGATGTAATCGGTAAATACCATCCACATGGTGATTCAGCAGTTTATGACACAATTGTACGTATGGCTCAACCATTCTCATTACGTTATATGTTGGTTGATGGTCAAGGTAACTTTGGTTCTGTTGATGGCGATTCAGCTGCTGCGATGCGTTATACTGAAATTCGTATGCAAAAGTTTGCGGGAGCATTATTAACGGATCTAGATAAAGAGACAGTTGATTTTTCACCTAATTACGATGGTTCAGAAATGATTCCAGATGTGTTACCAACACGAATTCCTAACTTATTAATTAATGGCGCGTCAGGGATTGCTGTTGGTATGGCAACTAACATTCCTCCACACAATCTCTCTGAAGTTATCAATGGTTGCTTGGCTTTTATTGAAGACGAAAATATTTCAGTCGATGGTTTAATGGAGTATATCCATGGGCCAGATTTTCCAACAGCAGCATTAATTAATGGTCGAAAAGGTATCGAAAACGCGTATCGCACAGGTCGTGGTATTATTTATATTCGCTCTAAAGCTACCATAGAAGTTGATGATCATAGTGGACGTGAGACCATTATTGTTAATGAGATACCGTATCAGGTTAATAAGAAAAAACTGATCGAAAAAATTGCAGAATTAGTTAAAGATAAAAAAATAGAAGGTATTTCGGCATTACGTGATGAATCAGATAAAGACGGTATGCGCATAGTCATTGAAATTAAACGCGATGCTGTTGGTGAAGTTGTATTAAATAACCTTTTCTCTTTGACTCAATTACAAGTTTCATTTGGTATCAATATGGTGGCTTTACATAAAGGTCAACCAAAACTCCTAAATTTACGCGAAATGATAGAAGCTTTTGTGCTTCATCGACGAGAAGTTGTAACTCGTCGAACCATTTATGAATTACGCAAAGCACGCGAACGAGCTCATGTATTAGAAGGTTTAGCAATTGCACTTGCCAATATTGATCCTATCATTGAGCTCATTCGTGCTGCTGCAACACCTAGTGAAGCAAAAACTAAATTATTGAGCCAAGCTTGGCAACTTGGAAATGTTTCGTCCATGCTAGAGAAAGCAGGTAATGATGCAGCTAGACCAGAAGATTTAGCTCCAGAGTTTGGTATTCATGATGGACATTATTATTTATCAGAAGCGCAAGCTCAAGCGATTTTAGATCTCCGCTTACACCGCTTAACCGGCCTTGAACATGAAAAAATTCTTGATGAATACAAAGAATTATTGCTTCAAATTGGTGAGTTATTGCATATTTTAGCTAGCTCAGAACGTTTGATGGAAGTAATTCGTGAAGAATTGGAAAGTGTTCGAGACCAATTCCAAGATGCTAGACGAACAGAAATTACAGCGAGCAGTGCAGATATTAATATTGAAGATCTTATTGCTCAAGAAGATGTAGTCGTTACTCTTTCCCATCAAGGTTATGTAAAATATCAACCACTTTCAGATTATGAAGCTCAACGTCGTGGTGGTAAAGGTAAATCTGCCACTAAAATCAAAGAAGAAGACTTTGTCGAAAAACTATTAGTTGCTAATACTCATGATACGATTCTTTGCTTCTCAAGCCGAGGTCGATTATATTGGATGAAAGTTTACCAATTGCCCGAAGCCAGCCGAGGCTCTCGAGGTCGTCCAATTATTAATTTGTTACCTCTTGAAGAAAATGAAAGAATCACTGCAATCCTACCCGTTCGAGCATTTGATGATGAACATTGTGTATTTATGGCTACAGCACAAGGTACAGTTAAGAAAACATCTTTAATTGAATTTAGTCGTCCACGAAGTGGCGGTATTATTGCGATTAATTTACGTGATGATGATGAATTAATTGGCGTTGATTTAACTAGCAATGATCCTTCAGCTATTGTTGATGATGAAGAACTTTATGATGATACCATTGTTGAAGAGATTGACTCAGAAGATGATAACCTGATTGGTGAAATCTCAACGACTGAAGATATTATGTTATTCTCTGCTAATGGTAAAGTTGTTCGTTTCCCAGCCAATAAAGTTCGTTGTATGGGCAGAACGGCTGCTGGTGTACGTGGCATAAAACTTGATAGCGATGATAAAGTGGTTTCATTAATTGTACCTAGAGGTAGTGGCGCAATTTTAACAGCAACTCAAAATGGATATGGTAAACGTACTCAGCAAGAACTATACCCAACCAAATCAAGGGCAACTAAAGGTGTTATTTCTATCAAAGTTAGTGAGCGAAATGGTACTGTTGTTGGCGCAGTTCAAGTTGATGAAACCGATCAAATCATGCTAATCACAGATGCAGGAACGCTTGTTCGTACTCGTGTTTCAGAGGTAAGTATTGTTGGTCGTAACACTCAAGGTGTCATGCTTATTCGAACAGCTGACAACGAAAAAGTGGTGGGATTACAACGAATAGCCGAAACAGAAGATGACGCAAGTGAATCGGAAGCATCGGAAAATAATGAACGGCACGATTCACTTCAAGTGTCCGAGGATTAATTATTTAATAATCTAAAAGGATTAGTTTTGCTAATCCTTTTTTATTTTAGAGAATCGTAAAAAGGAATAGTATTAGATGTTATTTTTAATAAAAAAAATATTAACAAATCTTGCATGGCAAATTTTGATTGCTTTGATTCTAGGAGTTGCCGTAGGTGCTTATTTATTTGAGCTCTCTGCTACAAACCACCCTTTGCATTCATATTATCAATTTTCAATAGTAAATATATTTCAGCCTGCAGGCGATATCTTCATTCGGTTAATTAAAATGATTGTGTTACCAATTATACTGAGTACTTTAACTCTAGGCATTGCAGGTCTTGGTGGCTCAAAACGGTTAGGGACCTTAGGTTTTAAAACAATTCTCTATTTTGAAATTATTACAACTATTGCTATTTTATTAGGTCTTTCTTGGGGAAATATTTTTTCACCTGGCTCGGGAATTGATTCCTCAACACTTGCAACGACAGACATTAGTAAGTATACCCAAGCAGCTGAAGAATTAAGCGGTAAACCTCATGGTTTAATTGTTATGATATTAGATATGATTCCTGCTAATATCTTTAAAGCTATGACGGACGGTGCTGTTTTACCTGTGATTTTCTTTTGTGTCTTTTTTGGTCTAGGCCTAATGTCTTTGCCAGATAAACAACGTGAACCTTTTCTTTTATTTTTAAAAGTAATTTCAGATACTATGTTTAAAGTAACTAATATGATAATGCGTTATGCACCTATTGGTGTATTTGCACTTATCACGGTAACAGTTGCTAAATATGGATTTGAATCTTTACTTCCACTACTTAAATTAATTTTAACCGTCTATTCGGCAATGATTATTTTTACGTTAGTGGTGTTAGGGCTTGTTTGTAAAATTTGCAAATTTAATATTTTTACATTATTAAAAATTTTGAAAGAAGAATTAGTTATTGCATTTTCAACCGCAAGTTCTGAAACTGCATTGCCTAAAATAATTGAAAAGATGGAAGCTTATGGAGCACCAAAATCGATAACTAGTTTTGTTATTCCTACAGGCTATTCATTTAATCTTGACGGTTCAACACTCTATCAAAGTATTACTGTTATCTTTTTAGCACAGTTATTCCACATAGATTTAACTATTTTGGATCAGGTTATTATTGTCATCACTTTAATGATTGCATCTAAAGGGATTGCAGGTGTACCTGGCGCTTCAATTCTTGTTTTATCGGCAACCCTAGGTAGTGTAGGTATTCCTCTTGAAGGGATTGGTTATATTATGGGGGTAGAACGTATTTTAGATATGGGTAGAACAGTAGTTAATGTGGTTGGTAATGCATTAGCAGCAATTGTTATTGCGCGTTGGGAACATGCTTTTGACGACAAAAAAGCAAGAGCTTATGAACAACAATATTTGAAATGATAAAATAATTATGTAGATTAATTTATCCCAAAAAACTACCTGTTTATCAGGTAGTTTTACGCAAAGTATATCTATTTAATTATTGATAAAAATAAGAAATATTTAGTAATGTCAAATTCAAATCTTTTACCACTGGTGACCACTAATCAGAAAGAAATCGACTTTGCAATGTTCTCTTTTTTCATAATTGGGTCTTGCATTAATTGCATAACCTAGTTGTTTAAACTTTTTAAGCGCTTTTTCTATATCATTCACCTCTAAAGCAATATGTTCAATACCATAATGATCTACATTGGTGGAAATTATGTCTAGTAATTGATTTAGTTCTAAATTGAAAAAAATTAAGATGACAAGCTAAACGTTATAACAAAACCTATCCTGACAAAATGTTTCATGTGGCATTAAATAATATCACGCTCATTGAATAGAAAACACTAAAACAAATAACATAATTTTCTACATAAGTTTTGTACTTACTATGGGGTATTTACAGAATGGTTTATTTTTTAGGTTATATTTTTGTAAAAATATTCAGGAGTCTATACCATTTGGTGATTATTTAAGACTTCGCTTTAACTATTTGTTAAAATGTGCGATTACCATCGTATCAATCACAAATTCATAAAACTTACCGAAATAGGGATACGCACTTTTATTGAGATACAGCATTTAGCGATTCAAAAAATAGAAAACAAAAGCTTAAGCAATTTCAGGAAAACATCTTGAGTTTTTAGAGATTATTTAGCTATGAAGTATAAACAACTTGTTATTTTCCCATAAGTTAATATTACTATTTATGACTAATGCTAGATGCTTATAATATGAAGATAACGAGATATGTTTTATTGAAAATAGCGATAATTTTGTCTACAAATCGATATAAAAAAACCCAGCATTTGCGGGGTTTTTCAGTATTTATTAGATAACTATTTAATTTTAGCTTCTTTATAAATAACATGTTGACGAACTACAGGATCGTATTTTTTGATCTCCATTTTTTCAGGCATAGTTCTTTTATTTTTGCTAGTGGTATAAAAATGACCTGTACCAGCAGAAGAAACTAATCTGATTTTTTCGCGTACACCTTTAGCCATGATATGGTTTCCTTATTAGTACTTTTCACCACGGGCACGAAGTTCAGCTAAAACTGCATCAATACCCTTTTTATCGATAGTACGCATACCTTTAGCAGATACACGCAATTTTACAAAACGTTTTTCGCTCTCAATCCAGAAACGGTGAGTTTGAAGGTTTGGTAGAAAACGACGTTTAGTAGCATTCATCGCATGAGAACGATTATTTCCTACTAAAGGACCTTTTCCTGTTACTTGGCATACTCGTGACATGTCAATAATTCTCCGAAATTTCTATGCTTAAGCCCTGGGCGTAATATGTTAATGGAATTGACCTCGTCAGGCTTTTAGTTTACTGCAGTTCTATCTGAGAAGCAGTTTAACCTCTCACACTACACCCATAATAATGAGGTAGCGAAGTATACGCTGTTATGCGCAAATTCTCAAGTGTTATCTTACTTACCGATGCATAAAATTAGTTTACAATGGTATAACTCATATAATATTTATTTTATTAGTTAAAACAAAATTCCTAAAAATTATTAAAACCATTTTGGATCAATCTGATAGATAAAATTTTTGTAAAAAATTTTTTGTAATAGTACTTAATTTTTCTTATAACGAACAATTCATTATAAAACAATATACTGTCTTTAACATCATTTTAGAAAAAATGATTTAATTTAATAATAAATATGTTTTAATAAGCTTGATTAAGATTTTTATTTATATCGTGTTAATTTTCCAATTTATAAGGAGATTATATGAACCAGTTCACGCCATATAGTATATATGGCATTATCGGTTATCCTTTAGGGCACAGTATGAGTCCACTTATTCATACTACGTCATTTCAAGATTATGGGATCCCAGCAGTTTTAGTTCCTTTTCCTACTCCGCCAGAAGAGATACCGACACTTTTTAAATCAGTAAGATTACTAAATATCCGTGGATTATGTGTCACTATTCCACATAAACAGGCTATCATCCCTTATTTAGATGAAGTGACAGATCATGTAAAAAAAGCAGGTGCTGCGAATTTGGTGTATTGGGATGGGGATAAGCTTTGTGGGGATAATACAGATATTATTGGATTCATGGAGCCACTTCAAAATAAAAAACTGCCAGCTGATTTCAAAAAAGTGTTATTACTTGGTGCAGGAGGTGCTGCACGTGCAGCTGTAGTGGGATTACAGGAACTTGGTTATACCGATATTACAGTAACGGATATTGCTAATGATTTACCTCAGGCATTAGCCAGTGAATTCAACCTTAAAACTATTTCATGGGAAGACCGTAGCAAAGTTGAAGCTCAAATTGTTATTAATTCAACACCATTAGGTATGACGGGTAAATTTGAGAATCAAACACCTTATAAACAAGCTTGGTTTAAAGGTAAAGGTGTGGCTTACGATATTGTTTATACTCCATATAATACTTGTTTTAGACAAGAAGCAGAAAAAGCTGGCTGGGAATCTATTTCAGGGCGTGAAATGTTTATTGGTCAAGCAAATGCTCAATTTAAAATTTGGACCGGAAAAGATCTTTCTGAACGAGCAAAACAGGCTGTAATTGATGCTTTAATTAAACATTAATTACCAAACAGGCAAACATATCTAGTTAAATTGGAATTAGTTGTATTTTCTACTGTTTATACAATTAGCTGCTATTGCCAACTATATTACGTTGGCATAGGTAAAGTTAATATATTAATTGGATAGATCAAGCGCATTATAATAAGGAGCATTTATGACTAACTTAGAATTGCAAGCGTATCGTCGTTTTCTTATGCTAAAAGTATCAGAAGCTAGTGAATATATTGGCAAAACAGATATTAATACATGGCATGATTGGGAAAATGGTACAAAGCCGATCCCAGAGTTTGTCGGAAAAGCAATGCAAGAACTAAAAAAAATCAGAAACGAAAAAATAAATATTATTATAAATAGTATTAATGATCGTATTGGTAGTAATACAATCCGCTATTTTATGACATACAAAGAGTTCAAAAAGGTAAATTTAGATCTTGATGTGATTCAATGGCGATTACATCAATCGATTGCAACAGAGCTCTATTTCCGTGGTTTAGAAAAGTTATGTTAATTAACTTTATTAAGATGACTTTTAGGTTTTAAAAGCTTCCTTATAGTTATTGTAAACATTTCATTACGGATGATTCTATAGAGGTTTTGTTTAATTATATAAAAAATATATAGTTATATAATATGTAAAAAATTTGTTGCAAAAATAAGAGCGAATCACTAGCATGGTTAATATATTCTATAAATCTGAAAAGATAAAACCCTATATGAATAAAACAATTTTTTTAGTTGGTGCACGGGCTGCAGGTAAAACAACGATGGGAAAGATGTTAGCAAATAAGCTATCGTTTTCTTTCATTGATACCGATAGATATTTACTCGAAACTACCCAAAAGACGGTAGCCGAAATTGTTGAAAAAGAAGGTTGGGAAGGATTTAGAGCAAGAGAGAGCCAGGTGTTGATTGATACAACTAAACCTAATTGTGTCATCGCAACTGGTGGTGGCATGGTATTAGCTGAGCATAACCGGAATTTTATGAAACAAAATGGTACAGTTATCTTTTTATCTGCACCTGCGGCAACATTAGCTGCGCGTTTAATGAAAGATCCTAATATTGCTCAACGACCATCACTAACGGGTCTATCTATTTCTGATGAAATGGAAAAGATATTGGCTGAAAGATTACCTTTATATCATGATGCTGCACACCATGTGATCAATGTTGATCAAGATGAAAGTTTGATTCTTGCAAAAATGTTTGAAATACTTCAAAACTAATTTAACTTCTTTTAATAAAAATACCACTTTTTAAGCGGTATTTTTATTAATAATAGGAAAAAATAAATTTTTAAAATTTAACCAAGATTCTATATAAGTTTAATTTTTGAATAAAACTTTATTGTTTTTTAGAACCAAATAAAAGCTAAGTAACAAATTTATACTTACTATCTTTCTGATTAATATTGATACTTGTATATTGAATAGAATTATAATTTTATGTTTTACATATGGAGTATGACAAGTGGATAATCGAAAGGTCAATTCTTATGGAATTGCTGGATCTATATATGCGAATTATATAATACAAAGTATTGCATTAATTGTGATCATGCAATTCTCAAATGATATATCGAAACAACTTAATATTGATCTAATCGGCATTGGTAAAATTGCTTCGGGTATAGGAATTGGAAAAATATTATTAATGTTTGTTGGTGGTGTATTGTCAGATAAATTTGGTCGCAAACTATTTATTTGTCTAGGTATGGCTTGTTATGCTATTTTTTTTCTAGGAATGCCTTTTTGTACTAATATAAATATTGCTTTTTGTTTAGCTATTGCTATTGGGGCAGGAAATTCTTTTTTAGATACTGGTTCAATGCCTGCATTAACAGAATGTTTTCCAAACTCATGTGGTACAGCTAGCGTATTGATCAAGGCTTTCATTTCAATGGGGTCTCTTGTTCTTCCATTTATTGTTGTTTTTTGCCATCAATACCAAATATGGTATGGTTGGTTTTTTTTCGGTTTTGTTGCTTATTTAATAGTTAATACACTGTTTTTACTTCCTAAGCAGTTTCCACATATAGATACCTCCATTAAAAGTAATGAATGCTCACAAAGTTATTTTATTGGAAAACCTAATTTTGGATTTGAAGGTATTTTATTAATTATTATGGGATTTACAACAACAGCAACATTCGTTATTGTTTTGCAGTGGTTGCCAACTATCGCTATCAGAGCTGTTAATATGAGTGAACCTGATGCTAATCAACTGATTAGTTATTATAGTACTGCATCAATTATTTCAGTATTTGTTACGGCTTTTGTAGTCAAGCATCTATTAAAACCTATCTTTTGTATCATTATTTTGCCTGCCTTATCTGCGTTGATATTAATTATTTTTTATTTTAATGTTTCACCAGCAGCGTGTGTTATCGTCGCAATAGGAATGGGATTTACTGCGGCAGGTGGTGTACTTCAATTAACTTTGGTTGTTATGCAACAAATGTTCCCAACAAGAAAAGGTCTTGCTGTAGGTTGTATGTATACTTTTAGCGGTCTATCGTTTGTTATCATTCCGCTTATAGTACCAGAATTAGCTATGTTCAATGTAAGTTATGCCATATTAATTGACTTTTTTATTGCGATATCAAGTGTAATACTTGGCTCAATTATCTTTTATCGTTTTAAAAAGGTCGTTGATATAACAAAAATATAATTTTATATGTTTTAAGGGGAATAATGTTAGAGGGCATACCAATATGGCATGCTTTTTTTTGATATTAACACCCCATAGCATTTTAATTTATTTACGTATTTAACAATTCAATATTTTGTTAATCCATTATTACTTAATCAAAAATCATTAAGCTTAAGCCATTAACTTTTATTAATAACAAATTTTGAGATTATTATTAGATTCTTAAAATATTGCTTGCCATAAAACTAAAAATAAATAAAAATACATAAAAAGTGAATAAGCATTCAATTTGAAGTGATTGTAAAAATGAAAGAACGTACAACTAAGTTAGTTGATGGCTTAAGACATTCAGTACCTTATATTAATGCACATCATGGTAAAACATTTGTAATTTTGCTCACAGGCGCAGTGTTAAAAAGTAATAATTATTCAAGTATTATCAGTGATATTGGTTTACTTTATAGTCTAGGTATTAAACTTGTTATTGTTAATGGTGCTCGCAATCAGATTGATGAATCTTTAAAAAATCATAATATCACACCTAAATATTATAAAAATACGCGTATTACAGATGCAATAACATTAGACATCATTAAACAAGTTACTGGTTCATTACAACTCAATATTACTGCAAGTTTATCAATGAGTTTAAATAATACTCCATTACAAGGAGCTCACATCAGTGTTGTAAGTGGTAATTTTGTGATTGCACAACCTTTAGGGGTAGATGATGGCGTTGATTATTGTCATACAGGTAAAATTCGTCGTATAAACAACGAGGCTATAGCAGAACAACTAGATCGTGGCTCAATTGTGTTATTAGGTCCAGTTGGGGTTTCGGTTACAGGTGAAAGCTTCAATTTAGCGTCTGAGGATGTCGCAACCGAAGTTGCTATTCGCTTAAAAGCGGATAAATTAATTGGTTTTTGCGCTGAACAAGGTGTACTTGATGAAAACGGTCGTGTTATTACCGACCTTTATCCTGTTGATGCGGATAATTATGTCAACAAAAAAGAGCAGCAAGGTAAACCTTTATCTAGTGAAGCACGTTTTTTACGTGCAGCATCTAAAGCATGCCGTAGTGGAGTCAGACGAAGCCATTTGGTAAGTTATTTGGTTGATGGCTCAATTTTACAAGAATTATTTTCTCGTGACGGGATTGGAACACAAGTAGCGATGGAACATTCTGAACAAGTGCGTTTAGCAACTATTAACGATATTGGAGGAATTTTAGAACTCATACGCCCACTTGAAGAACAAGGTATTTTGGTTAAACGTTCACGTGAGCAGTTAGAAATGGAGATCGATAAATTTACTATTATTGAACGTGATAATATGACAATTGGTTGTGCTGCGCTTTATCCATATCCTGAAGAAAAAATGGGAGAAATGGCCTGTGTAGCTATTCATCCTGATTATCGCAATTCATCTCGAGGAGATGACTTAATTGAAAAGTTAACAGAAAAAGCAATCCAGCTAGGGCTCGAGAAAATATTTGTTTTAACTACACGTAGTATTCATTGGTTTAGAGAAAAAGGTTTTAATCCAGCAGAAGTAGATGATTTACCTATTAAAAAGAAAAAACTTTATAATTATCAAAGAAATTCTAAAATTTTAATGCTTGATATTCTTTGAACTATATTTAAAATAGATCTGGGAGCAACTAAAATTTTTAATATTATAAATTAGGTATTAAATAATGGGATATTAATGCCAGCTATAAAAAGTAATTAAAATTAGTATGTTACAACAGTATTTAAAATTTGCATTGTAAATGCTTTTTTTAAATAAAATCCACGTGGTCGAGTTAAAATGATATCACCATTTTCACTAATTGCTTTGGTAAGAGCTTGTCCATTGGCTGCTTTAGGTCTAATTTGTAAATAAGTACCATATCGAGCGGTAATTTTTTCAACATGCCCTAGTGCTATCATATCCATTAACTCTTCCCAGTCTTGTTTGAGCTGTTGTTCTTGTTCTTTAGTTGGTGTCCACATAATAGGTTTTCCAACTTTTCTATTTGCGAGAGGAATAGTTCTTTCACCTTCTATCGGAATCCAAAGCACTTTTGCAAGTTTATATCTGACATGGCTTGTCTCCCAAATAACGCCATGATTAGCCATTAATGGTGTGACACTAACAAAGGTTGTTTCAAGTGGTTTACCGTGTTTATCAACAGGAATAGTTTTAAGCTCTATACCAAGATTAGCAAAATCTTGCTCAGCTTTACTACCAGCATTTGCTCCTAAAAAAGTTTCAATAAGATTGCCTACCCAACCCTTTTGTTTATTTAAATTATTCGGTATAGGTATGTTTAAGTATTGTGCTATCTCGCCAAAAGTATAACCTGCTGCTAACTGAGCTCGTTGCAATAATTCTTGTTCACTATTAGGAAAAAATATAGGCATGGCAAAAAATAGTTAACTTACTTGTTAAGAAAACACAGTCAATTATATTGACTGTGAATCTTAAAATAAAGAGTTATTAGCTTAACTTTTCAACCCAACTTGCATAGCTATTAATAATAAGGGATAAGAATTCTTTACTTTTTTCAGTAATATTACCACTTTCATCAAAAGCAGAAGCTACATTACCAATATAAGCTTCAGGCTGTTGTAATGTCGGCATATCAAGAAATACTAATGATTGACGAAGTTGATGGTTAGCGCCAAACCCACCAATTGCACCTTGTGAAACGGAAACAATTGCAGCGGCTTTTTTAGACCAAATGCTCTTACCATAAGGACGAGAACCAACATCTATTGCATTTTTGATAACAGCAGGAACTCCACGATTATATTCTGGTGTCACAAAAATAACACCTTGACAATCGGCTACTTCTTTGCGGAAACGAGTATAAGAGGCAGGAGGGGTATCATTATCAATATCTTCATTATATAAAGGTAAATCGCCAATTTGAATAATTTGTAATGAAAGTGATGGTGGTGCGATTTTTTGAAAAACTTTTGCTACTTTTAAGTTATAAGAGTCTTTGCGTAAACTCCCTACTAGTACAGCAATTTTTTTACTCATCTTAAATCTCCACTTTTTTTATAAGAGGTATTTTTAATACCTCTTAAATTAATAGTATTTGTTAATGTCCTGATGAGTCGACTTTTCGGCCTGCTTCAAATAAGAACCACGCACGTTGTTCTGTTTGATCGATCCACTCTTCAATTAAACTGGCAGTAGCGGTATCATTGTATTTATCACAAATATCATGTGCAACACGCATACGTTCTGTTAGTTTTACATTATCTTGGCATAGCTCGGCAAGCATATCTGATGGTTCAACGAAATCTGCATCATTATCAGAAATACTTTGTAATTTAGCAATGTGACCAATTGAGCGTAGAGTTGTGCCACCTAACTTACGGACGCGTTCCGCAATCGGATCTGTCATTGCAAATAGCTCTTCACCTTGATCATCTAACATTAAGTGGTAATCACGGAAATGAGGGCCACTAACATGCCAATGAAAGTTTTTAGTTTTTAAATATAAAGCAAATACATCTGCTAAAACAGAATTCATTGCTCCAGAAATATCTTTTGATGCCTTTTGTCCTAAATCAGTAGGAAACAAAATAGCTGATTGTTGTAGTTTTTTAGCAGAAGCCGTACTTTTAGCCATGATATATTCTCCTTTAAATTGAATAATAAATACCCGTATTGACAAAATTACGCCAACTTAATGTGAATGTCCAATAAAAAACGTTAATTTTTTACTATCATTGCTATTTCAGTAACCTATGGTTTTTTTTATCTCTTACTTTTTCTTGTTTCTATTTATTTGAAACAATATCTTTCAAAATAAAAGAAAATGTTTCAAAGTGTGATTTAGTTAAAAGTTTTTGTATTTCAAAATTGATAGCATTAATGCGAAATTTAACTCAATAGGAGACAATATGATTGATGCTATTTCATTTGGTGCCGAATGGTTTATTGGTTTATTCCAAGAAGGCGGCAAGGTATTTGTGGGTATGGTAACAAGTATATTACCATTATTAATTTCATTACTCGTTGTGATGAACGCAGTGATTAAATTTATTGGGCAAGAACGTATTGAACGTTTAGCGCAAGCTTGTGCGGGCAATCCTGTTTCTCGATATCTATTATTACCACTTATCGGAACTTTCGTATTTTGTAATCCAATGACATTAAGCCTAGGCCGGTTTATGCCAGAGTTTTACAAACCGAGTTATTATGCAGCTTCATCTTATAGTTGCCATTCAATGAATGGACTCTTTCCACACGTTAACCCTGGTGAACTTTTTGTTTATTTGGGAATAGCGGCCGGTTTAACTACCTTAAATTTGCCTTTAGGCCCTCTTGCTGTGAGTTATTTCCTTGTTGGTTTAGGTACTAACTTCTTTAGGGGGTGGATTACTGACTTTTGTACTGCCATTTTTGAAAGAAAAATGGGCATCAAGTTAGAAAGAAAAGTTCATCTATAATAAAAATAAGGAATATAAAAAATGGCAAAATTTATCCAAATTGAAAAAGGCGAAGCAGGTTGGGGTGGACCTTTGGAGCTTCCAGTTATTGCTGGTAAAAAAATTGTTTATATTGCAGCAGGTACTCGTCCAGCCATAGTTGACACTTTAGTTGATCTAACAGGTTGGGAAGCTATTGATGGTTTTAAAGATGGCGAGCCGCCTAAAGAAGAAATTGGTGTTGCTGTGATTGATTGTGGAGGAACATTACGTTGCGGAATTTATCCAAAAAATCGTATACCAACTATCAATATTCATGCCACAGGTAAATCAGGCCCTCTGGCTCAATATATTGCTGAAGATATTTATGTTTCTGCGGTAAAACCTCACAATATCAAACTAATAGAAAAAGAAGGCGATGTTGTAAGCGAACCAGCAACAAACGATAAATCGTCTGAATTTAAAGATTATGACAGCAGCAAAAAAATTACTGAACAAAGCGATGGTTTGTTAGCAAGAATTGGTATCGGTATGGGGTCTGGTGTTGCTGTCTTCTTTCAAGCTGGCCGAGATACAATTGACACTGTACTGAAAACAATACTTCCTTTTATGGCGTTTGTATCGGCACTAATTGGTATCATCATTGCATCTGGATTGGGTAACTTTATTGCGCATGGGCTAGTACCACTGGCAAACAATCCGCTTGGATTGGTTATTTTAGCCTTAATTTGTTCATTTCCATTACTTTCCCCATTCTTAGGTCCTGGTGCGGTTATTGCTCAAGTTATTGGGACATTAGTTGGTGTTCAAATTGGACTTGGTAATATTCCACCACATTTAGCATTACCAGCATTATTTGCCATTAATGCACAAGCAGCATGCGACTTTATTCCTGTTGGTTTATCACTTGCTGAAGCTAAACAAGATACAGTTCGAGTAGGGGTACCATCGGTGTTAGTTAGCCGCTTTTTAACTGGTGCGCCAACAGTATTAGTTGCATGGGCGGTATCGTTATTTATCTATCAATAGATTGTTTAAAAAATGGGATGGTTTCATCCCATTTTAAACTAACGTTAAAAATAAAAAACTTGGATTAAGTGAAAGCAAGAAATAAGAAGGTTAATGATGTCAAATATTATCTATCAATCAAAAATTAGTCAAATTGGTGAGTTTGCTCAAGATGCATTAACTGATGGTATGTTAATCCTGTTTAAAACTGGAGCACCAGCAGATTTAGCGGATTATTGTTTTGTGCATAGTCATGATGATTTAAAACAAGATTTACAAGTTGGGCAGACCATTTATCTAGGTAAACAGAGTTACAAAATTACCGCGGTGGGTGATGTTGCTAGCGTTAATTTCCGTGAATTAGGTCATATCACATTAAAATTTGATGGTAATAGTCAAGCCGAATTACCAGGAACCATTCATATAGAAGGTGAAACTCCAAGTCAGCTTTTTGTGGATGATGAAATTAGAATTGTAAATGATTAAGGAACATAGAAAATGAAACAAGTAGCAGTTGTTATAGGTGGCGGACAAACTCTTGGTGAATTCTTATGTAAAGGTATCGCTGATGCTGGATACAAAGTTGCCGTTGCAGACTTGAATGCCGCTAATGCAAACAAAGTTGCAGATGAAATAAATCAGAAATATGGCGCTGGCACAGCAAAAGGCTTTGTTGTTGATGCAACCAAAGAAGCTAGTGTCATCAAGTTAGCGCAAGACGTTGAAGCTATATTTAAACATTCTGACTTATTAGTCTACAGTGCAGGAATTGCACGTGCAGCTCCAATTACCAGTTTTGCATTAAGTGATTTTCAATTATCGGTTGATGTCAACTTAACTGGTTATTTCTTATGTGCGCGCGAATTTGCAAAATTAATGGTAAAACATAATACTGCTGGTCGTATTATCCAAATCAATTCGAAATCTGGAAAAGTGGGTAGCAAACATAATTCGGGATACAGTGCAGCCAAATTTGGTGGTGTAGGATTAACACAATCACTAGCCCTAGATCTTGCTGATTGCGGTATTACTGTAAACTCATTAATGTTAGGTAACTTATTAAAATCCCCTATGTTCCAATCGTTAATACCACAGTATGCTAAAAAATTAGGTATTCCTGAAAACCAAGTGGAACAAGTTTATATTGATAAAGTTCCTTTAAAACGAGGTTGTGATTATCAAGATGTACTTAACGTATTGCTATTTTATGCAAGTGATAAAGCATCATATTGCACAGGGCAATCAATCAATATTACTGGTGGACAAGTGATGTTCTAGTTCAAATAAAGTGCGAAAGTTAATTTAAACTTATCGCACTTTTTATTCTAGCTTAAACAAAATGGAAAAATATTAAATATGACGACCACTCTAGTTGCTATAGCGCTTATTGCTTGGTGTATTCAAATTATTTTTAGTTGGTTTCAAATTCGCCGTTTCAATAAAGCGTTTCTAGCTTTAAAAAAAGGTTGCTACTTAGGTGTTGGTCGCAGTAAAAGTAAACGATTTAGACCAAGAGTATTAATTGCAATTTCATTAGATGAAAATAAAGTTGTGATTGATTCTATCATAATGAAAGGGATCACGGTATTTGCATTGCCTAAATCTATTTCCCAGCTCCATGGCTTATCTGTATCAGAAATAATCCCAGAAAAAATATTTCCAAACGACCTAATATCACAAAGTGCGTTGATTGTTGCCTTAACAGCAAACAATTAATAATTATCTTTTATTTTGAAAAGTAATTTCTTTCATTATAAAGTATAATGGTTTGCAAAATAAAATTTCCTATATACTAATAATGATGGAATCATAATATGAAAGTAAGGCAACGACAAACAGCTATTTTAGAATACCTGCAAAATCATGGGCAAGTTAGTATCGATGAATTAGTTGAGCATTTCAAAACGACTGGAACTACAATTCGTAAAGATCTTACTCAACTTAGCCAAAGTGGTCTAGTTTTACGTACCTACGGCGGTGCCATGTTAAACCGTGAAATTGGTGATAGAGCTATTGATCATAAAACCTACATCAACATTGGATCTAAAAAATCAATTGCATACGAAGCAGTTAAATTGATCCAAGAAGGTGACTCAATTATTTTTGATTCTGGAAGTACTGTTGCTCAGATGATTCCTATACTGACAAGTTTCAATAATTTGACTATTATGACCAACAGCTTACACATTGTAAATGAACTCGTTGCGCATAATAATGATCATACTATTATCTTATCAGGTGGCACTTTTCGCCGTAAATCGGCCTCTTTTCACAGTAACAGCGCATCAACTGCGGCCATATTTGAATCTTACACTTTTGATAAACTATTTATGGGGGCTGATGGGATTGATTTAGTAGGGGGCGTGACAACATTTAATGAAAGCTATCACGGCAGTGTTGCCATGAGTAAAGCTGCGGCAAAATTAATATTATTAGCTGACTCAACCAAGTTTGGCAGGCGTAGTCCTAATGTTGTGTGTGACTTAAATGCTGTTGATACCATCATCACCGACAATAAATTAGATGACAAATATTATGAAGCACTCATACAACGAGGCATTAAAGTCATTAAAGTAGAAGTAATTGATAAAGAATAAAAAATAGCATTGTTTAAATGTTGCATTAGCGGGAATCTATTTGAGTGATGCAAATTATTAACAAAACAAATTTAATTTTCTCAAAATTAAAAACCCGCTAAAGCTGAGCGGCTAACAAGCATACCGACTTATCACCTTAAAATAACAATCTAGCACGAATTGTTCCTGGCACGTTTTTCAGTTTAGCTAACAATTCTTCAGCCTTACTTTGTTTAACTCTATCGATATCAATAACAACATAACCAATCTGAGGATCAGTTTGTAAATATTGTGCTGAAATATTAAGCCCTTGTTCAGCGAATAACGTATTGATAGCAGTTAGAACACCAGGTTGGTTACGATGAATATTAATAAAACGACTAGAGCCTTTAGCCGGAATAGGTAAAGAAGCTTCAGGAAAATTAACTGCTGAAAGTGTCGCACCAGTATCAGAATATTTAGCTAGTTTACTTGCGACCTCAACCCCAATATTTTCTTGTGCTTCGCTAGTTGAACCGCCGATATGCGGAGTAATAATTACATTATCAAATTGACATAATGGAGATTCAAAAGGGTCGTTGTTACTAGCAGGCTCTGTTGGAAAAACATCAATAGCTGCCCCGCTAAGTTTATTGGTTTTTAAAGCTTTAGTTAAAGCATTAAGATCGATAACTTTACCGCGTGAAGCATTGATTAAAATTGCGTCTTGTTTCATTGCATCAATTTCGTTATCACTAATCATTTTGATGGTTGTTGGATTTTCTGGTACATGCATTGAAACAATATCGCTTATTGCTAGTAATTCTTTCATTGTTGAAACTTGTTTAGCATTGCCCAAAGGTAGTTTTGTTTCAATATCATAAAAATAAACATTCATCCCTAACGATTCAGCCAAAATACTTAGTTGGCTACCAATATGCCCATAACCAATAATACCTAAATTTTTACCACGAGCTTCGTGTGAACCCGTCGCAATCTTATTCCATTTTCCACGGTGTGCTTTAGCATTTGCATCTGGTACTCGACGAAGTAATAATATTGCTTCGGCTAATACAAGCTCTGCTACAGATCGCGTATTTGAAAATGGTGCATTAAAAACAGGAATCCCTTTTATTGTCGCTGCATCAAGATCAACTTGGTTGGTACCTATACAAAAACAGCCAATGCCAGCAAGTTTAGGTGCAGAATCGATAATATCCTTAGTTAATTGTGTTCTTGATCGGATCCCAATAAACCGAACATCTTTCAGAGCTTGCTTAAGTTCTTCAGGTGATAATGCGCTTTTATGATATTCAATATTGGTAAAGCCGGCGGATTTTAATATTTCAATTGCGCTAGGGTGAACTCCCTCAAGTAATAAAAACTTATTTTCATCTTTGGTTAAAGTTTGAATAACCATTATTTCCTCTCTTTCCTTCAGCATACAAATTGGTACTTATAATTAAATACCATTATTAACTTTATTGTAGTAAATGATTTTATCTAAGCTCTTTTACACCCGTACTGCATCCAACAAGCGCAATATCAGCACCTTTATTGGCAAATAATCCAACAGTAACCACACCTGCAATGCTATTAATTCGGTTTTCTAGCTCCATTGGTTTAGCAATGACAAGATCATGAACATCTAAAATCACATTACCATTATCGGTTATAACGCCTTGACGATATATTGGTTTACCGCCCAGCTTATATAACTCACGAGCAACATATGAACGTGCCATTGGGATCACTTCAACCGGTAATGGGAATTTACCTAATACATCAACAACTTTTGATTCATCAACAATACAAATAAATTGTTTAGCAATGGCTGAAACAATTTTTTCGCGCGTTAAAGCTGCGCCACCACCTTTAATCATTTGCAACTGGTGATTGATTTCATCTGCACCATCGACATAGACATCCAAACAATCGACTTCATTACAATCGAGAACAGGAATACCATAGCTTTTTAATTTTTGGGTCGATGCTTCTGAACTTGATACAGTGCCTTTGATTTGATCTTTTATTGTTGCTAATGCATCAATAAAATGGGATGCGGTGGAGCCTGTTCCTACACCAATAAAAGAATCAGGTTTGATAAATTTTAAGGCTGACCAGCCTACGGCTTTTTTTAATTCGTCTTGTGTCATAACACCCCCCTATTTTGAGGATAATTTTTCTTAAAAAAATAAAATTTTGAAAGCAAAATTGTTGAAGATATGGCATAGTACCCAATTAGACAACAAAAATCATTAGGATTTTAAGAATTAAATCAACTTTATGATATGTTTAAAACTTATTACGATATTAAAGTAGATTCAATATTTGAGCAATGATCAAATCATTAATAAAGAGATTATGAAGCGTCCAGATTATAGAGCGTTACAAGCATTAGATGCGGTGATAAAGGAACGAGGATTTGAAAGAGCTGCTGATAAATTGTGTATCACACAACCTGCGGTTTCGCAACGTATCAAACAATTAGAAAGCTTTTTTGGTCAACAACTGCTAGTTAGGACCATTCCTCCAAGAGCAACCAAACAAGGGGAGCACCTGCTTGGCTTATTACATCAAGTTGAATTATTAGAACAGCAATGGTTAGGTGATAACGAGCAAAA
Organism: Gilliamella sp. Bif1-4; assembly: GCF_001690535.1. Taxonomy (NCBI): domain Bacteria; kingdom Pseudomonadati; phylum Pseudomonadota; class Gammaproteobacteria; order Orbales; family Orbaceae; genus Gilliamella; species Gilliamella sp. Bif1-4. The sequence goes on from NZ_LZHC01000061.1 coordinate 31,098, forward strand.
TGCCACACCATTATCGTTATCCATTGCGATTAATGCTGATTCTTTAGCAACTTGGTTTTTACCTGCGTTAAAACCAGTTTTAGATAAAAATATCTTACGTTTTGATATTCAAGTCAAAGATGAAGAACATACGTTAGAATTATTGCGTTTAGGGACTGTAGTTGGAGCGATTAGCATTCAAGCTAACCCTTTACCAGGTTGCCTGTCTGATTTACTCGGTGCTTTAGATTATATTTTTGTGGCTTCTCCTGATTTTGCTAAAAAGTACTTTCCAAATGGCGTGACCCGATCATCTCTATTAAAAGCACCTGCTGTTGCATTCGACCATTTAGATGATATGCATCAGGCTTTCTTACAAGAAAACTTTAACCTTACACCAGGCAGTGTAATTTGCCATATCACTAGTTCATCTGAAGCTTTTGTGCAATTAGCTAAACAAGGCTCGGCATGTTGTATGTTACCAAAGTTGCAAGTTGAGCGAGAATTAAAAAATGGTGAATTAATTAATTTAACTGATGGGTTATATCAAAGACGTATGTTATATTGGCATCGTTTTGCTCCTGAAAGTAGTGTAATGCAAAATATCTCTGAAGCATTAATTCGTTATGCACAACAAACATTATCACAGCCTCAGGATTTAGATCACAAGTAATAGATAAATTAAGTGATTTTTATACTGAAACACATACTTACCTGAAACTTTTTAACAAAATAAAGTCTATATTTAAAGAGCTGAAGATATGAGCCAATTAAAAAATGATCGTTATTTACGAGCTTTACAATGTCTGCCTGTAGACTATACACCAATTTGGATGATGCGACAGGCTGGTCGTTATTTACCTGAGTATCGTCAATTAAGATCAAAAGCCGGTGATTTTATGACGATGTGTCAAACGCCAGAATTAGCTTGTCAAGTTACTTTACAGCCATTACAACGATTTGATCTTGATGCGGCTATTATTTTTTCTGATATTTTAACAATTCCTGATGCTATGGGGCTTGGCTTATATTTTGAATCGGGTGAAGGACCTAAATTTAAAAAATCGATATCTTGCATATCAGATATTGAACAATTACCTATCCCAGATCCAGAGCAATCACTTAAATATGTGATGGATGCGATTCGATTAACAAAAAAAGAACTCAATGGTAAAGTTCCACTAATTGGTTTTTCGGGAAGCCCATGGACATTAGCCACCTACATGATTGAGGGAGGCAGTAGCAAAGCATTCACTAAAATTAAAAAGATGCTTTATAGTGAGCCCAAAGCGTTGCATCAACTACTTGAAAAACTCGCAAACAGTATCGCATTATATTTGAATGCACAAATTCAAGCGGGAGCACAATCAATTATGATTTTTGATACTTGGGGCGGCGTATTAAGTCATCAAAGCTATCAAACATTTTCACTTGACTATATGCAACAGATCTTATCGCAATTAAAACAAGGTAAAAAGAGTCGAGATATAACCTCATACATTCCTGTTACTTTATTTACTAAAGGGGGAGGAATATGGCTTGATCGTATTATTAATACTGGTTGTGATGCGGTGGGAGTGGATTGGACTGTAAATTTAAGCCAGATTACTCAAAAAGGGAAAATAGCAGTACAAGGGAATTTAGATCCTTCCGTTTTATATGCAGGAAAGCAAACAATTGAATCCAACGTAGAGGCCGTTCTTAATGAATATGGCTATCACAATGGTCATGTTTTTAATTTAGGGCATGGTATTCACCAAGATATCCCTGTAGAGAATGTGCAGCATTTGATTGAAGCGGTACATCGACAGTCAAAAAGGTTTCATCATGATTAAAAATCCTGTTCAATTAAGGCTAGAAAAGTTACCACAATGGAAACAACGTCTATTTATGGTCTGTTTATGTGAACGAATGTATCCCAACTTTGTTTTTTATTGTCATCAGCAACAAAACGAAGATGATGCTAAGAATTACAAAAAAATACTGGATCTAGTTTGGGAATCGCTATTAGTTGAAGATGTAAAAATCAATTTTGATTTACAGCTTGAAAAATTAGAACTCATTATTCCAACTGTAACTGATGATAGTCCTTATATGGTTTATCCTGCCATTGATGCATGTCATGCACTTGGCGAAGCCTTACACTCTTACTTGAGTGGCGAAATCTCTGAACATACAGCTAAAGTCAGTAGTATATCAGCAACCACAGTTGCTGAATTTGAAATGACCAAAACAAATGTTACTCTTTCAGAAGATGAACAACAAACTTTACCTAGTGTTATAGATGAATTCGATTTGCAGTGGGAACTATTTCGATTACTACGCGAAGAAAGCAATGAAATGAATGAGTTGATAAAAGGTTTGAAAGGTGAAATTCGGGCAGCGGGAACTAGTAATGTTGGTGTTTTTTTGAGCTATCAAGGCGTTTAAAGTGTAATTTATAAAATTTTTATTAAATTTTTCTTTAATATTGGACAAATATAGACTACATTTAACAGCAATGTAATCTAAGCAACGTTTACAGTAACGACGCTAGAATATTAAGTTTTAGCTTCGTTTATAATGTTAACTTTAACAATAAAATAATATGTAAGGATATACCCATGAATAAAACAGAACTTGTTGACGCTATTGCTAGCAAAGCTGATATTACCAAAGTAGCTGCAAAAACGGCGTTGGAAGCTACATTAGCCGCTATTACTGAATCATTGAAAGCAGGTGAGCCAGTTCAATTAGTTGGTTTTGGTACATTTAAAGTTAATTCTCGTAAAGCTCGTACTGGTCGTAATCCAAAAACTGGTAAAGAAATTAAAATTGCAGCAAGTAAAGTACCAGCATTCGTATCAGGTAAAACTTTAAAAGAAGCAATTAAATAAGTTGTCTTTTCTTACTCTCAACTTGATAGAAGTATTAGACTATAGGGTATAGCCTTATGGTCTAATCGTTTCAATAAAAAATACAATGTTTTAAGATAGATCATTTTGTGTTTTTCTATCCTATTTATAATTAATATTAGATCCCAATTAGAAATTACACTGTTAATAATTTAAGCAATTATTTCAACCAATTTTGCTTGTAATATATCAACTAAATCTTGAGGTGCGATTTCAATTTCTAATCCTCTTCGTCCGCCTGATATGAACATTGTTGTATGCTGCTTTGCGCTTAAATCAATGAGTGTAGGTAATTGTTGTTTTTGACCTAGAGGACTGATTCCTCCTACTAAATAACCTGTTATCTTTTGGGCTAAATTAGGATCAGCTAAATCTATTTTTTTGCAGTTTAATGCTTTTGCTGCTTTTTTAAGATCTAAATGTGTATCGACAGGCAACATGCAAACCGCTAGCGCTTTGTTATTACCGCTTAAACTCACAATTAAGGTTTTAAATACCTGTGCTGCTGTAACATTCAAACTGGGATCAAGTTTATCAATAGCTTCTTTCCCATAGTTAGTTTGGTTGAGATCGTGTTTATATTGGTGGATATTAAATTTGATTTTTAACTTTTTAAGTAAATCAATTGCAGGAGTCATAGCTTTTATCCAATAGATTTAGTTAAATCAAAATAGTATATGGCAAATGATATCCTTACCAAAATAGAGTTGGTAAGGAAATGAATTAACAATTAAAGAATTAATTTGTGGTCTTTTTGATTTTTATCATCACTGTTAGGTGGTGGTGCTGAGTTAGAGGCACTATTTGCTAGCGTATAAAGACGATAGAAAAAGCTAGTAACAAAAATATCAAAAAAGATACTACAGAAAGAGAAGAGCGTATCAAGGACAAAATTGTCACTGTCAAACGCAATAGCTAATCGAGCAAAAGCTATCACAAATGCTAGGTAGATTAATACCATCAAAATAGCTGAGCGCCACTGGGTTTTTGATAACTGAATGCTTAATGAAAGTGAGTCAAGAATATTGTTTTGACCAGGTTCAACCAGCGAAGCAAAAAAGAAATTACAAAAGATAATTAAAATTAGGATTGGAATCAGTAGTACTAAAAAAATTAATATAAAAATAAGTGCTTTAGGTAAAAGCAAATTTAAACTAATAAGCACTATAGATAACATCAATGAGACTAAAAATATAAAGACACCAATGATAAGATAAAAAAGAATAATTTTTAATGTATTTGATAACGCTTTAGACAGTAATAGATTTAAATTAAGTTTATCGCTGATATAAAGGTTAGAAATTGTTGCTATACTAATTGCTTTTAAAATAATGCCAATTAGTAATGTCAACATCACGAATAAAACATAGTTAGTTAAATTTCGTGAAAAATAGATTTGTTCAGCTAGATTTTGTTTGTCAAAGAAAGAATTAAAAAACGCAGGAATTAAAGCTAGCGTTAGACTAACAAGAACAAATTGCGTAATACGATTACGAATAAAATTGCGAGTTTGTGTAAAAGTTAAAGGAAAAGAGATTTTTTTTTGCATTTCTATATAAGTTCCTTAATATGTGGTAACTGGCTTAGTTACCACTATTATTTTTGAATGATTAAATTCGTAAATTAAGCTTGCAATAATGAAATATCAGCTACTTTCAAGAATAAGTTTTGTAGCTTTTTCAAAAGCGCTAATCGATTAAGCCTAATACCTTCATTGTCAACCATAACCATGACTGAATCAAAAAACGTATTCACCGTCTCTTTTAATGACGATAATTCAATTAACGCATCTTGATAACGACTTTCACTAAAATAAGGTGAAAGTTTATCGGTTAAAATCGCCAATTTTTTAGCTAACTCGCTTTCAGCACCTGCTTCTAGCAAGGCTACATTGATCTGCTCAGGAATAGTAACATCAACTTTAGATAAAACATTTGACACTCGCTTATTAGCTTCGGCTAATGACGAGGCTTCGGGTAAGGTTCTAAAGTGAGTTACTGCTTTAACGCGTGCATCAAAATCAGCAGGTTTGGTTGGATTCAACGATAAAACAGCTTGAATTGTATCAATGGCAAAACCTTGCTCTTGGTACCAAGCGCGGAAACGACCTTGCATAAAATGAACAATATCATCAACCACATTCTTATTGGTCAGCTTATCGCCATATAATGATGCGGCATAATTGGCTAATTCAACTAGATCTAAAGATAATGCTTCTTCAACAATGATTCGTAACACACCAATAGCAGCGCGACGCAATGCAAAAGGATCTTTATCACCTTTAGGATGTTGACCAATACCAAAAATACCGGCTAAAGTATCCAATTTCTCAGCGATAGAAACTGCACAAGAAATAGCTGTGCTTGGTAATTCATCACCAGCAAAACGAGGTTTATATTGTTCTTCAATGGCGGTTGCAACTTCAATACTTTCACCATCTTTTAGAGCTAAATAACGGCCCATAATGCCTTGTGTTTCAGGGAACTCAAAAACGGTATTGGTCACTAAATCGCATTTTGTTAATTTGCCTGCTCGTTTAGCTTGCTCAACATCAGCACCAATTTTATCGGCAATAAAGCCTGATAACGACTCAATGCGAATTGCTTTATCCCTAACTGTTCCCAGTTGTTGTTGAAATAAAACTGTTTCAAGGCGAGACAAACGGTCTTCTAAACGTTGTTTTAAATCAGTTTGATAAAAGAATTCAGCATCGGCAAGGCGAGGGCGAACTACTTTCTCATTACCCGAAATTACAACTTGTGGATCTTTTGAATCAATATTAGCCACAAAAATAAAGTTTGGTAATAATTTGCCTTGTTTATCATAAACAGGAAAGTATTTTTGATCGCCTTTCATGGTATAAACCAATGATTCAGCAGGAACCTCTAAAAATCGCTCCTCAAATTTAGCAGTTAACACAACAGGCCATTCAACTAGAGAGGAAACTTCTTCAAGCAAATTATCTGTTAAATCTGCTTTACCATTTAATTTTGCGGCTTCTTCTGCAGCTTGTTGTTTAATGATAGATTTACGTTTATCGTAGTCAGCAATTACTTTACCACGTTGTTCCAAAATTTCAGGATACTGGTCTGCAGTATCAATAGTGAACTCTTGTTCACCCATAAAACGATGGCCACGAATAATGCGATCTGATTTAATCTCTAAAATCGTACCAGGCACAAGCTCATCACCATACAACATGGTGACAGTATGACATGGACGAATAAATTCAACTTGGCGAGCCGCCCAACGCATTGGTTTAGGGATAGGTAATTTACTTAATGCGGTTTTAACCATATCACATAACAAATTAACAACTGGCTGACCTTTTTGATTTTGAGTATAAGAAAGCCATTCACCTTTATCGGTTTGTATACGCTCAGCCTGATCAACTGTAATACCACAACCACGAGCCCAACCTTCAGCTGCTTTAGTTGCATTGCCATTGGCATCAAAGGCTGCGCTGACCGCAGGACCTCGTTTAACAATTTGGCTATCGGGTTGCGTATCATTCAAATTCAAAACTTTTAATGCTAAACGACGGGGCGATGCATACCAAAGCACCTCGCCATGTTCTAAATTGGCATTATCAAGTTGCTGTATAAAATTAGCCGCAAAGCTTTCTGCTAACGTGCGGAGTGATTTTGGTGGTAACTCTTCGGTACCAATTTCCACTAAAAATGTTTTTTGCATAATTTTCTAATTCCTACTTTGATGCACTTTCGTTAGATTGTGAATTTTGGCACATAGGGAAGCCAAGAGCTTCGCGAGATGCGTAATAGGCTTCTGCCACCATTTTGGTTAATGTTCTGATGCGCAAAATATAACGTTGTCGCTCAGTTACTGAAATTGCTTTACGAGCATCAAGTAAATTAAAACAGTGAGCCGCTTTTAAGATGCGTTCATAAGCAGGTAGTGGTAGTGGTTTTTCTAACTCAAGCAAAAACTTGGCTTCTTTTTCGTGTTGTTCAAAACAATAAAATAAAAATTCAACATTGGCGTATTCAAAATTATAAGTGGACTGCTCAACTTCGTTTTGATGAAACACATCGCCATAAGTTGTTTTACCAAATGCACCATCACTCCAAACCAAATCATAAACACTATCCACACCTTGAATATACATTGCTAAGCGTTCAAGTCCATAAGTGATTTCACCAGTAACAGGCTTACATTCAAGCCCTCCAACTTGTTGAAAGTAGGTAAATTGAGTTACTTCCATACCATTTAACCAAACTTCCCAACCAAGCCCCCATGCACCAAGGGTTGGGTTTTCCCAATTATCTTCAACAAAACGGATATCATTAACAGTTGGGTCAAGACCTAATTGTTTTAACGAACCTAAATAAAGCTCTTGAATATTATCAGGAGAAGGTTTTAAGATAACTTGAAATTGATAATAATGCTGAAGTCTGTTTGGGTTCTCACCATAACGGCCATCGGTTGGGCGACGCGATGGTTGAACATAAGCCGCATTAATAGGTTCTGGCCCTAGCGCTCTTAAGCAAGTAATCGGGTGAGACGTTCCCGCACCGACTTCCATATCCAAAGGCTGAATCACAGTGCATCCCTGATTAGCCCAATAATCTTGTAACGTAAGAATTAACCCCTGAAAGGTTTTGACATTAAACTTTTGCATGATGTTATCTTTATGGTTGAATTGATATTTCGATAATTTAAATAGTGCTATATATTATACTTTTTATCAATACTTGTGAAATGCCTAATTAGACTCTGTCTAATATTGAATAAGTGATTGATTTTTCTTTAAAAGAAAAAATTAAATAAAATCAATGATCTACCTAAAGGTTTTTTATGGAAAAGTAGAACAACATATAACCTTTTCTGATTAATATTAATTAATCTTTTAATATCAACTAAATAGATTATATTTTATTAGTAATATGTAACGTACCTTATTTAGCTGTTGGATAAATAGCCACGACATTTATGTATTATTTTTATTGTCATTAGTTAAAAATTCACGAATTTCTTGTTGTGATTTGAGTGTTCTAATGTTTTGTAATATTTCTGACGCTTGAACATAGTGCTGTTTTAAGTAAGCAAGCCATTGTTTGATGCGAGCGGAGTGATAAAGCGGTTTAGCATTATCAATAGATGATGTTGCATAGTGAATTAAAATTTCCATTACTTGTTGCCAATTTAATGCTGATTGATCAGTTCGAATCATATTAGCTAAGTTTGGAATAGTTAAAATACCGCGCCCTAGCATAATGTCATTAGTTTGGCTTTGGCTTATGCAATTTTTTGCATCCGCTATAGAGAAAATTTCACCATTAGCAATAACAGGGATTTTTAAATGTTGTTTGATTTGGCTTATTGTTTGCCAATCTATTTTTTCGGCTTTATAGCCGTCTTCTTTGGTCCTTCCGTGAATCGCTATTTCATTGGCTCCAGCAAGTTCAATTGCGTTGGCTATTTCGTGACAATGTGATTTATTATCCCAACCTAAGCGAATTTTGACTGATAATTTATTTGTTGCACCTATAGCTTGTCGCACTTGGCTGACAACATTAAATATCTGCTCTGGATATTGTAATAAATAAGCGCCACCGTGGCTGCCAACTACAGTTTTGGCTGGGCAACCAAAATTGATGTCGATACCGTAAGATCCTAATTCAATGGCTTTAACGGCATTTTCAGCCATCCACTCTGGTGACTGTCCTAAAATTTGGACACGAACTGGCGTGCCAGATTTGGTTTTTCCATTATTGTAAAGTTCAGGACATAGGCGATAGAAAGTCCTATTTGATAATTTGTGATGGGTCACTCTGATAAATTCTGTAACACAATAATCAAATTGGTTAATTTCAGTTAAAAGTTGCCTGACTTGATAATCAAGTACTCCCTCCATAGGAGCTAAAATAATTCGATTAATTTTCATTGAGAAACCTGATTGGTATTACCATTACCACAAACGGGACAATTAGGTTGTTTGGTAAATTTAACTTGGCTAAACTCCATTGTCATTGTATCAATCATTAATACACGACCAATTAATGGTTTTCCATATTGAGTTAACACTTTTATCGCTTCTAAGGCTTGCATGGAACCAAACATTCCAACAAGCGGTGCCATGACGCCTGTCTCAACACAAGTGATTTGATCTTTACCAAATAAGCGACTTAAACAGTGATAACAGGGTTCATTAGGTTGGTATGTAAATACACTTAACAACCCCTCCATACGGATTGCCGCTCCAGAAACTAACGTTTTTTTTACTTGAAAACAACAGCGGTTAATTTGCTCCCGTGTCACTCGGTTATCCGTACAGTCTATGACAATATCATGTTGTTTAATAAGTGAAATAAGCTTGTTATCATCAAGTCGCTGATTTACTGTTTCAATTAATGTATTGGTATTTATGTTGGTTAAGGCCTCTTTTGCCACCTCGACTTTGTATTGATTGATAAAGCTTTCAGTATATAAGATTTGTCGATTTAAGTTGGATTTTGATATGGTGTCAAAATCAACTAACGTTAATTTGCCTAAACCTGATGCCGCTAAATAGAGTGATGCAGCGCAACCAAGTCCGCCTAAACCAATGATCAGTGCTGAACTGTTTTTCAATATTTGCTGTTTATCAATATCGAAATCACGCAATGTGATTTGTCTATCATAACGAAACAATTCTTGATCGGTAAGTTCTAGCATATTGTGTGATTATTATTGTGGTTAATTATGAAGAAGCATTATAACAGAAACTTGGCACAACAATGTGCCAAGCTATTAAGATTATTTGTCAAAGCCAGATAGAAAGGTTAAATATTCCTCTTTGGTCATTAGTGGTTTATATTCTGACATCAGCTTCTGGGCAGGTTTAGCATCATCATAAAGTAAATCAATAATTGTACATGCCATCATTTGTGCAGGACGGATGTAAGCCATTTCTTCATCAAATACCGTATAATCTTTACCATGTAAAACACCTCGAACTGAACCAATCCATGGGTGGCTAACTGGCATGATGTGAGATAAATCTCCAGTATCCGTACTACCCGTCATATGAGGCGCAATCCAAACATTATCAGCACCAATTAGATCTTGTGCATTACTTTGTAAAAAGTCATTAAGTGTTGGGTTGTTTTGCAAAGGTAAATAACCTGGTAGATCTTTAATTTCACACGTAGCCCCAACAGCCATTGCTCCAGCTTTTAATGCTTGGTTTATTCGTTCATTGGCATCAATCATGGCTGGTACATTGCCTGCGCGCACATAGCTTTCCATTCTGACATCACTTGGAACTACATTAACTAAATCACCACCTTGGGTAATAATTGGATGGAATCTAATGTAGTCTTTTTCTTGAAATGTTTCACGAATAGCGTGTACGCCCATCATTCCCATCATCGCAGCATTTAAGGCATTGACACCAGCGTGAGGCGCTGCAGCTGCATGTGAGGCTTCGCCTTTGTATTTAATTAATTTACCGATAAAACCATTGCTGGTTGTTGATATTTCAATAAATCCATTTTGGCGATCGTTAGGTACGCTAGTTAAATGTATTTGTAGTGCCATATCAACATCATCAAATTCACCGCGCGAAATCAATTCTGGCTTGCCACCGATATAGTTGATTTTGCCTTCTTCAATTAGGCGATTACGATAAGTGATTTCGACATATTCTTCTGCCGGTACTGCAAATGGTACAACATCACCCGCTAAAAATTGCATCGCTCCTGAGTCAATTAGCCCCATTGTTACTGCCATCATGTTGGCAATTTGTGCATTGTGACCACAACAGTGCGCAGCGCCCGATGTTTCGTCAGCAGCAGGGTGATCGGCACAGATAATGGCATCAAGCTCGCCAATAACAGCAATACTGTATTTACTGCCTTTTCCCCCTTTTAAGCGACCTTTAACGCCTGTTAGTGCTAATTTGTTTTTAAATGGAACACCAAGCTTTTCAAACGTTTCTTCGACTTTTTTGGCCGTTTTGTGTTCTTTATAACCAAGTTCAGGTTCTGCCCAAATTGATTCGGCAATTGCTTTGATACCGGCTTTGCGGTTTGCAATGGCATTACAAACCTTTTTTTTAAGTTCTTCTTTTGTCATAATAAATCCTAATCTGAATTAGATCACACCTTCCCAATGCAAGGTGATTTGTGCAATGATTGCGGCAAAAATAAAAGTGCCTGAAAATACGGCTAATGATACGGGAATGATTCGCCATGAGATGTTTTTAAATAGTGCTAAATCTTTGCCAATTGCAAGTCCTGCATAAGCTAGCACTGGAGTACAAACCGCCAATAATGAAACCTGATCAGTAATTGAAACCACTTGTTCGTGATAAGGAAATATTGGCGATGAAGCTACAGCCGCTACGACTGATACCCATAAAATTACTGGAAATTTGTTTAATAATGGAACTTTGCCAACAAAATATCCGACGATTGATATCGCAACTAAGATTGATAATGCTTGTAATGACAGCATAAAATCAACTTTGTAACCTACCGTATTGCCCGCAGCCATAATGATGGCAACTAAGATGAGTAAAAATATTGTTTCTAATGTTTTCATTATAGCGCTCCTTTTTTATTACGTCGTAAGCGAGCAAAAAGGTTATATAAGAAAGAGGCAAAAGGTAGTGAAAATAGCGTGTAAATATAAATGCCAACAATACTTGACATTAAGTTTGCGGTGGTTGCATAGGCTTTGATTTCACTCGTCATTTCAGGATAAAGGTCGCTGATTGGTGCGAGTGATGCTGCCATCATACTGCCACTTCCAACCCCTGCGCCCATGGCTAATGCGTAAGGGTGTAGGATATCTAATTTTGCCATTATACTAGCAAGTATGCTCATCCAAATAGCACCATAAAGTGTGCCACAAACATACATTGCCATAACGCCTCGACCTTCAGAGGAATCCAATCCATATTTATCTGCAACAATGGCGATATTCGGTTCGCGAGCAACAGAATAAGTTGCACCAACAGCTTCACGTTTCATGCCTAATATCATTGCTAATGGTAAACCTAATAAAATCGTACCAGCAAAATGACCTAATTCTTGAAAAATTAATGCTAACTTAGCATCTTTTAGAATCATATCAATCTTAGGACCGACAGAAACGCCTAGCTTAGCAATAAGTAACATCAAAGTTACAATCATGATGGCGCTGGCATTATTCATATTTTTTAGTTTTAATATTTTTAATTTGGGAACACTTATTACTCCACCAATGATCATGGCGTATAACATCGGATACACTGCGATAATCCAAATAGACTGCTTACCGATAAACTCACATGCCAAAACAACGACTAGTGCAAGTAAATGCACTTTATAGTCTTTTAAAATATCCATCCTTATGGGCCTCATAAAATATATTATTGTTAATAAAACTTAGCCATGATAACTAAAATCATAATCTATTATTGTGCAGTTAATATACATAACCTAGATTACTTACGTCAACAAACGAGTATTATCAATTAATTGTTTGTGGGCAATATGGCATTGTTGACTAGATATAATTAAGCAATTGAAGAATAAATCTAAATAAATGCCTTTATAAGGGCTCTATTTGATTTATAATATTTCTTATTTTTTATAGATTGATATTTAAACAGGATATTTTATGCGTTCGATTTATTGTGGTCAGTTAACGGCAACTCATATTAATCAAGAAGTAACATTATGTGGTTGGGTCAATAAACGCCGAGACTTAGGCGGTATGATTTTTATCGATATGCGTGATCGTGAAGGTATTGTGCAAGTTTTTTTTGATCCTGATTATCAACAAGCATATCAACTTGCTGGTGAACTTCGTAATGAATTTTGTATCCAAATTAAAGGTAAAGTAAGAGCTCGTCCGGAGGGTCAAATCAATAAAGATATGGCAACTGGAGAGGTTGAAATTTTGGCAACTGAATTGACAATATTTAACCGTAGCGATGTATTGCCTCTTGATTTCAATCAAAACAACAGTGAAGAGCAACGTCTAAAATATCGTTATATTGACTTGCGCCGCCCTGAAATGGCAACGATCTTTAAAACGCGAGCTAAAATTACCGCATTTGTTCGTTCGTTTATGAACGAACATGGTTTTTTAGATATCGAGACGCCAATGTTAACCAAAGCAACTCCAGAGGGTGCACGAGATTACTTGGTTCCAAGTCGAATCCATAAAGGTGAGTTTTATGCGCTGCCACAATCGCCACAATTATTTAAACAATTGCTAATGATGTCAGGATTCGACCGTTATTATCAAATTGTAAAATGTTTTCGCGATGAAGATTTACGAGCCGATCGTCAGCCTGAGTTTACGCAAATCGATGTTGAAACTTCATTTATGACAGCAGAGCAAGTGCGTGATGTTATGGAGAAGATGATTCGTGAGCTTTGGTTACATGTGAAAAATGTGGATTTAGGTAAGTTTCCTATTATGACTTTTGCTGAAGCGATGCGTCGCTTTGGAAGTGATAAGCCTGATCTGCGTAATCCGCTTGAAATTATTGATGTGGCTGATTTGGTTAAAGATGTTGATTTTAAAGTGTTTTCAACACCAGCTAACGATCCGAAAGGACGCGTTGCATTGCTTTGTGTTCCAAACGGTGCACAATTAACACGTAAACAACTTGATGAATATACGCAATTCATTTCAGTTTATGGCGCAAAAGGTATGGCTTGGATTAAAGTTAATGAACGTTGCAAAGGGTTAGAAGGTATACAAAGCCCAGTTGCTAAATTCTTTAATGAATTGCAAATGGAAGCACTGCTTAATCGTGCCAATGCTAAAGATGGTGATATTTTATTATTTGGTGCCGATAGCTATAAAGTAGTGAGTGATGCGTTAGGGGCATTACGTTTAAAAGTTGGTAAAGATTTAGGTTTAACCGATGAAAGTAAATGGGCGGTACTTTGGGTTATTGATTTCCCGATGTTTGAAGAAACAGATGAAGGTTTAAGTGCTATGCATCATCCATTTACGTCACCAAAAGATTATACACCAGAAGAACTTCTGAATAATCCTGAAAATGCTGTTGCAAATGCTTATGATATGGTAATCAATGGTTATGAGGTTGGTGGTGGATCGGTTCGTATTCACCGTAGCGAAATGCAACAAGCCGTCTTTTCAATTTTAGGTATTAATGAACATGATCAACGTGAGAAATTTGGCTTTTTACTTGATGCATTAAAATATGGCACCCCTCCTCATGCCGGATTGGCATTTGGATTAGATCGATTAAGTATGTTATTAACTGGAACGGATAATATTCGCGATGTGATAGCGTTTCCTAAAACTACAGCAGCAACTTGTTTACTTACTGATGCTCCAAGCCCAGCCAATATTGCAGCATTGACTGAACTTGGTATTGAAGTAAGTAAAAAATAGTGATATTTGATGCGAAAATTCAAAAAACCTGAATCTGTTCTGGTGGTGATTTTCTGCCAGACAACAAACCGTTGCCTTATGTTACAGCGCCAAGACGACCCTTGTTTTTGGCAATCAGTAACAGGTAGTATGGAAAATAATGAGCTACCACGAGAAACAGCAATTCGTGAGGTTTTTGAAGAAACAGGCATTGATATTATAGGGCAAAATCTTGAGTTAATTGATGCAAAGTATTCCGTTGAATTTGAGATTTTCCCGAAATTTAGACATAAATATGCACCAGAAGTTAAACTAAATAAAGAACATTGGTTTTATCTGCCTATTATTAATGAGATAATACCAGTACTTACTGAGCATTTAGATTATCAGTGGTTAACAATTGATGAAGCAATCAATCTTACTTTATCTCCAAATAACAGTGAAGCTATTGGTAATATTCACAGTTTGATTAAATCTAATTAAGAGGTTTGAAAATGAAATTAAGCCTATATGCCGTTGCGTTGTCCTGCTTATGTTTTTTTGTACCAACTAGTAATGCCGATATAAATATAAAAAAGTGCCAGCCCAATCAAAATGATTATATTATTTTCGATGAATATGACGTTAAAATATCAGAGAAGATAATCGATTATAAATTACATGATCAACCTGAAAAACGTGAAAATAGTGTTATTCAGATATTTGCTAATGAAAATAGTGATGATCGAAATGACTGGATAGCCTCGTTTCTATTTGATGATCAATCTGAACAATTTTTATTTTATCAAGCTGATCAAGATAAATTCATTGAAATCGATAAAAAACAATTTGATGCCTTATTATCTAAAATTGTTGAGTGTAATCAAAATAAACAAGTACCTATATATAGTGAAAACTTTGATGCAGACTAGTTAATATCAAAGCTACACTAGTATTAAGTATTAAAAATGATTTTAGGATTTGGTTAACTTAAGACTATTAAGTAAAAGGGAGTAGTAATAAATGAATTTTTCAAATTTTAGAGATTTTTTAGATTATCTTGAACAACAAGGTGAATTAAAAAAAATTACTTTTCCTGTTAATCCTTATCTCGAAATGACTGAAATTGCTGATCGTGTTTTACGTAATGGAGGCCCTGCTTTATTATTTGAAAATCCGATTGGTTATGATATGCCTGTTTTATGTAATTTGTTTGGTACCGCTAAACGTGTTGCAATGGGAATGGGGCGTGAAGATACTTCAGCTTTGCGTGAAATTGGTGAGTTATTGGCATTTTTACGTGAACCAGAACCGCCTAAGGGCATACGGCAATTTTTTAATGTATTACCTAAGTATAAACAAGTACTAAATATGCCAGTCAAACATCGTTCTTCAGCACCATGCCAAGAGATAATTTTTAAGGATGATGAGGTGGATTTGACTCGTTTACCTATTATGCATTGCTGGCCCGATGATGTAGCACCTCTGTTATCTTGGGGACTGACTATTACTAAGGGTCCTTATAAAGATCGACAAAATGTGGGCATTTATCGCCTGCAACTTTTAGGAAAAAATAAATTGATCATGCGCTGGCTTTCACATCGTGGTGGTGCACTTGATTTTGCCGAATGGCAACAAGCATATCCAAATGAAAGATTTCCAGTTAGTATTGCTATTGGTGCTGATCCAGCAACCATTTTAGGTGCAGTGACACCTGTACCAGATACTCTACCTGAATATGCTTTTTCTGGATTATTACGTGGTAGCCGAACAGAGGTAGTCAAATCATTATCAAATGATTTAGAGGTTCCAGCTAGTGCAGAGATAATTCTTGAAGGTTATATTGATCCTAATGAGTTAGCATCAGAAGGTCCGTATGGTGATCACACGGGTTATTATAATGAAGTTGAGCAATTTTCCGTATTTACCGTAACGCACTTAACTCGCCGGAAAGATGCGATTTATCACTCAACTTATACAGGTAGGCCACCAGATGAACCCTCAGTCATGGGACTTGCTTTGAATGAAGTTTTTATTCCAATTTTACAAAAGCAGTTCCCTGAAATTGTTGATTTTTATTTACCGCCAGAAGGATGTTCATACCGTATTGCGATTGTTACTATTAAAAAGCAATATCCGGGTCATGCTAAACGAGTTATGATGGGAATTTGGTCTTATTTGCGACAATTTATGTATACCAAATTTGTAATTGTCTGTGATGATGATATTAATGCTCGTGATTGGAAAGATGTAATGTGGGCTATTTCGACGCGTATGGATCCTCATAGAGATACGACTTTTATTGATAATACACCGATCGATTATTTAGACTTTGCTTCATCTGTATCAGGATTAGGATCTAAAATGGGTTTAGATGCTACCAATAAATGGCCTGGTGAAACAAATCGTGAATGGGGAAAAATAATTAAAAAAGATCCAAAAGTCATTGCCCATATTGATGAAATTTGGGATGAGTTAGGTTTATAGAATTATCTTTAATCAATATTAATTATATAAATAAAATAGCCCAAATAAGAATTAAACAAAAACTATTCCCTTATATTGCATTTATGTATAATTATTAAAATTGCTATAATAATTAAAAAATATGAAAAAAATTCAAATATTATTAGTACTATTGTTATCTATTTCTTATAGTGCAATGGCTACAAATTATAAAACGCAACCAGAAGATACTCAATTAAAGCTTAAAGCGTCAGATTCATTGCTCCCTTCTTTACTTTTGTCTGCAGAAAAAGGGAACTCAGAAGCTCAGTACTCATTAGGAAATATTTATAAACAAGGATTAGGTGTTGAGGTGAGTGATGTTCGGGCTTTTTTCTGGTATAAAAAAGCGGCTGAACAAGGGCTTGCCAAAGCACAAAATAATGTAGCATTTATGTACCAAAGTGGCTTAGGTACTAAACTTGATTTACATGAAGCGTTTAAATATTTTAAATTAGCGGCAGATCAAAATTATGCATTAGCTAAATATAATTTAGCTTTAATGTATAAAGAAGGCAATGGAGTAGAAAAAAACATACCGACTGCGATTGATTATTTTACACAGTCTGGTGATGAAGGTATTTATGACGCTTATCTAAATCTTGGTATTATGTATTTTTTTGGTGATGGCGTAAAAGAAGATCGCATGACGGCAGCTGATTGGTTTAGTAAAGCAGCTAAAGATAATATTCCAGAAGCACAATATTATTTGGGGGTAATGTCTGAAAATGGCGATGTTTTAACCCAAGATTATGTGGCAGCTAGCTATTTTTATACACAAGCGGCAGAGCGTGGCCATGTATTAGCGATGTATAATTTAGCTATTATGTATGTAACAGGTACAGGAACTAAACCGGACAATACGCAAGCGGCATATTGGTTCACTAAAGCCGCTGAAGCTGGTAATGCTGATGCTCAATATAATATTGGTGTGATGTATGACGTAGGTGGTGGTGTGTCTAAAGACGAGAAAAAAGCTGTTGAATGGTATTTAAAAGCTGCAGAGCAGGGCAGTGTCGATGCTCAATATAATTTAGGTGTTAAATATCTAGAAGGCGAAGGCACGGGTAAAGATCAAGAGCGTGCTATTTATTGGTTTACTAAAGCTAGCGAGCAAGGAGATCAAGACGCTAAAGCTTATTTAGAACAATTATTACCAGAAAATTAAAAAAGGCTAATGCCTTTTTTAATTTATCCAGAGTTTCTCATACCTGCTGCGATTCCTGAGATGGTGATCATTAACCCTTGTTCAACTATGATGTTTCCACTATCACTATCACTGTTTTTTCGTGAGCGACTCAGTAACTCTACTTGTAACAAGTTTAATGGCTCAATATAAGTATTACGTAAGGCCACCGACTGCGCTATCCAAGGTAAATCAGCCATTAGGCTAATATCATCAGTAATAGTTAATACTGTATTTATATCTTGGGTTAGCAAATTTCTTAATTCTTCACCTAATGGCCATAATGTAGGATCGACTAAGCGTTGTTCGTAATATTGGTGAATATTTGGCGCAGATTTTGCGTAAACCATTTCAAGCATACCTAATCGGGCATTAAAGAAAGGCCAATTGTGGTACATCTCTTTAAGAATGTTTTGTCTGCCCTCTCCAATAACAGCTCTAAGTGCACTACCTGCTCCGAGCCAAGATGGCGCCATTAAACGATTTTGTGTCCAAGCAAAAATCCAAGGAATAGCACGTAAACTTTCAATCCCTCCACCTGTTCGGCGTTTTTGTGGTCTTGAGCCTAGTGGTAATCTGGCTAATTCAACCTCTGGTGTTACAGCTCTGAAATAATCAACAAATTCAGCTCGTTCTCGTACATAACTACGATAACAATTGCATGAAATTTCTGACATTTCGTCCATGATATTACGCCATTCCTGTTTAGGTGCAGGTGGTGGTAATAAGTTGGCTTGTAAAATAGCTGAGGTATAAAGCATGAGACTGCTGAGAGCCACCTCTGGCAGACCGAGTTTAAAGCGGATCATTTCACCTTGTTCAGTAACTCTAAGTCCTCCTTTTAATGATCCTGGTGGTTGCGAAAGCAGTGCGGCATGAGCTGGTGCGCCCCCTCGACCAATTGATCCTCCTCGTCCATGAAATAACACCAAATTAATATTATATTTTTCAAATAAATTAACTAATTCCTCTTGTGACCGATATTGTGCCCAAGACGCAGCAAGAGTACCTGCATCTTTAGCCGAATCAGAATAACCTATCATCACCATCTGTTTACCTTGAATTTTATTGTAATACCAAGGGATATCCAGTAGTTTTTGCATGACAGATTTAGCATTATTTAAGTCTTCTAAAGTTTCAAATAACGGTACTATGGGAATATGTTTGTGGCAGTCAACGATTTTTAATAATAAATAAACCGCTAAAATATCAGAAGGGGCTTTAGCCATTGAAATTACGTAAGAAGCAATTGATTCTTTGCCCGCTTTTTTTATTACACGACAAGTATCTAATACTTCTTGAACCATTTGATCTGGTTGCCAGCTGTAAGGCAATAATGGTCGATTTGATTGTAACTCTGTTAATAAAAAAGCTTGTTTTTCTTCTTCAGACCATTGGGCATAACTACCTAAATTAAGTTCTTTGGTTAATGCATCGAGCGCTTCTGTATGTAATGAGCTGTCTTGACGGATATCTAATTTGACTAATTGTAAACCAAAGCTTTTTATACGACGCAGTGTATCTAACAATGGTCCATGAGCAATTGTTGACATTCCATTATCGATTAATGATTCATAACATACATAAAGCGGATGCCACAACTGCTCATTTTTAACCAGAATATCACAAGGGGCTAATATAGGCTCATTATTCAATAAAGCTTCAATATAGTTGTGAGTTTTAATTAAACGTGTTCGTAACTGCTTCATTACAGCTCGGTATGGCTCTGAAACGTTTTTGTTTTTTTCATCTAACAGTTCAATGACCGAATCACTGCATTCCGTCATTGAAAGCTCACGAACAAGTATTTGAATGTCAGATAAAAATAACTCAATTGCCTTTAATCTGGCTTGTAGCATAACTTTTTCTGTTACTTTTGCCGTGACATTTGGGTTACCATCACGATCTCCCCCCATCCATGAGGTAAATTTAATAGGAACATGATCAACCAATAATTGTTCATCAAACGCATCAACTAATTGGTCATTAAGTTCACGTAGAAATAGCGGTACGCCATTCCATAAGCTATCTTCAATGACTGAAAATCCCCATTTAGCTTCATCAATAGGAGTAGGGCGTTTTTTGCGTATTTCATCAGTATACCAAGCCTGACAAACTAATTGCTTTAAACGGCGCATAATTCGCTCAATTTCATAATCAGCTAAATCATCATGGTCCAGTTGTGATAAACAGTTATTTATAGCTGTATAAGTATTAATCATCGTTCGGCGATTAATTTCGGTCGGATGTGCGGTTAACACTAATTCAATTGATAAATCATTAATTGCTTTTGTAATAGTTTGATTTGAAAAATTAAGGTTTTTTAGTGTGCTAAATAATTCGGTCATTTTTTTAGGGCTACTAGACGCTTCCCCATGGGGTGAAATACCATAATACTCAGCAGCTGTATTGACCAAATTCAAAAACTGATTGAATGCACGTGCAACGTGTAATAAATCGTCATCATTAAGGTTTTCTATTAATTTAAGTAACTCATTATGAGCTTGAGTATCTCCTTGTTGAGCTGATTTTGATAATTGTCTTATTATTTCAACTAGATCAAATGTTTCATTACCGGTAGCACGTTTGATCGCATTGCCTAGTAAAGTACCTAACATATTGACATTACTTCTCATTGATGAGTATTGGTTATTCATGATTTTCTCGTCTTCGATTTTATTATGCCTAATCACCTTTAAGCTGTATGAATCAAAATAACAATTTAATGGGATAGGAAAAATGTTGATTAATGTGCTTAAGTTATACTTTATTACAATTTATTTTTGAATTTAAATAATAAAATTTTATGATTTTTATTTTTTTTAATTGTTTTAATTATATCTAGCATGAAAAATTAAACATTAAAATGCTTTACTCGATTTTGAAATATTCATCAGAAAACTTATTTAACAGGATTATTTTTTATGAATACAGTGGTAAACTGTATCTTGATATCATTTGGGTATATACTAGCTATATTATAAATACACATTGGATTATTTAATGATTGCTGTTTTTTATATCGCGTCGATTATTGCTGTCGTTGCTAGTATAAAAGTAATTAGTAGTTTACGTGTTGATAAAGCAATTTTATATCTTGTTATTTCACTTTTTGCTTCAGCATTAATATTTATTCTACTTAATACATATTATTCAGCTATTTTATATATTTTACTGTTTATTGGTGGGTCGGTAACTATTTTTTTACTTGTCGCTTCAATTTTGAAAATTAAAGTTGATAATGTTGAAAAGCACAAACAGGGAATTAGCCCTAAAATTTGGTTAGGTCCACTTGTATTAGCGTTTGTATTATTAGTTGCTCTAATTTATAGTGTAGTAAGTACTGACTATTCAGAGCTGAAAGAGTCTCATGAATTAATGCATGAAATGTCTAAATATGCATACATTTTGATAGCTGAATTGGCACTATTTTTATTATTGGGCGCAGTTGTGATTGCTTATCATTTTATGCATCGGCTTATGTTGGAGAAATAATATGATTCCACTCATACATAGTCTTATTCTTGCTTCTATTTTATTTGTGATTGGTTTGTTAGGAATAATGATTCGACGCCATTTCTATTTTTTATTACTTAGTCTTATTATTATGAATAATGGGGTAATAGTTGCGTTGTTTGCAGCAAGTAGCTATTGGCAACAATCTGATGGGCAAGTACTCGCTATATTAGCAGTAATAACTTCCTTAGCTGAAGCTTGTGTCGGTCTTGCATTGATGATAAAACTATTTTACCGTCGAAAAACATTTAATATTGACTCATTGAGTGAAATGAAAGGATGAATTTACTTTATTTAACTATTATTGTTCCCTTATTTTCTTTTTTAGTATTGGTGAGCTTAGGGAGACATATTAGATCAATTAATGTGATAATTATCGGTATTACTACTATGCTGATAATAGCATTAATTACTGTATTTTCTTGTATCGATTTTAGTTTAAATACAGTACCTGATATGACCTTAGTTTATACTCGACCATTGTGGAATTGGTTTTCGGTAGGTGACTTTTCAGTACCTATTTCCTTAACCTTGGATGGATTATCATTAACTTTTTTAGCACTGATTTCATTTTTTGGTTTTTGGGTTTATTTTTTTGCAGCCTGTGATTTAACTTCCAAAAAAGATATTTATACCTTTTATGCTTACAGTAATTTATTAATTGCTAGCATATTAACTATAATATTGGTTGATAATTTGTTTGTTATGCTAATGGGTTGGGAAGGTTTGAGTATAAGTGCATACTTGCTCATTGGTATTTATTATAAACAGCCTCGTAATGGTTATGCAGCAGTTAAAGCATTTGTGATTATGCATTTAACTGATATTTTTCTAATTATTGGTATATTTTTATTGTATCAAACTTTAGAAACATTAAATATTCGTGACGTTTTGACGCAAGCACATGATAATTTGGCTGTTGATTCTGATATCATATTCTGGATTACTCTAATGTTATTCCTTGGGGCAATGGGCAAGTCGGCACTATTTCCTATGCATTCATGGTTTGCTGAAACAACATTAGCTCCAATGCCTGCGATGGCTTTATTGCAATCTTCAACAGTAATTTTAGCTGGTGTGTATTTAGTTTTAAGACTTAGTGATTTGTTTATGATGTCGAGCGATGTTCTTGCTATTATAGCAATGATTTCATCATTGACTATATTATTTGCTAGCACTATTGCATTAGTGCAGTATGATATTAAACGAATTATTACATATATCAATTTAACGCAAATTAGCTATTTGTTTTATGCTTTTTCAACAAAAAGTTGGAGTTTGTCTCTTAATTGCTTAATTAATTATGTTGTAACAAGCACATTGCTAATTTTAGCTTCATCTATTTTAATTAAGAAATGTCAAGGTGAACGAGATATCAGTAAACTAGGTGGTTTAATTAAAACGTTTCCGATGTTATATGCGATATTTTTGTTTATCATGCTATCACTTAGTGCTATGCCTTGGGTTTCATCATCATTTTATATCAAAGGGGATATCATATTGGGTCTAATGACTCAAAATAAATTGATATTAGGAACCATTGGTTTGTTCGGTATTTTACTTTCTAGTTTAGGTATTTGGCGTTTAATTTTAATGGTTTTTTATCGTAAACAAAAACAGTATAATTTTACCAAAACCAAGTGGTTAAGTTATTTACCAATTTTCATCTTATTGATATTTACTACAGCTTTATTTATCTATTTCCCATTACCAACTCAAGGTATTATTCCGATAGCTGAGTTAGATACTAATGGGCAGTTACCTTTTCAGCTATTGCTAGCAGCAGTGACTAGCTTGAGTTTTTTGATTGCTTATATTTTATATGCTCATCCAAATAGCGAAGTACAAGAAATTCTAAATACGCCAATGGTTAAATTCCTTTTACGTTTATGTAATAGTGATTGGCATTATGATTATTTATTACATACTTTATTTGTTAAACCTTATATCTATTTAGCCCGTTTTTTGAAAAAAGATCCACTAGCTTTTTGGGATAATTGGATAATGAGGGGAATCAAAAAAGTAAACGCGTTCACCGTTGATCTAGAAAATGGGCAAATTCGGTGGTATATGGTTTCGATGGTTATAGGTAGTATTTTCATATTAATGCTACTGATTTTTATTTAATAAAGGTGTAATCATTCATGTTATTATGGCTCGTTTTTTTACCTGTAATAGGCGGATTTATTGGTTGGTTATGCCATGTATGTTTACAAAGAGGCGTTGTTTCTGTCAATGTACAAATGCGTTGGTCAAAATTACCAATAATTGTAGCTTTTATTACTATTTTTCTTACATTATTGATGTCGATATTATTATGGATAGATGCTATAAATATATTAAATCAAGGGGGAAATTGGGTAAAAGAAGTTAATCTAGAATGGATCCCTTTATTAGGCATTCATTTTCATCTTGTCTTAGATGGTTTATCAATGGTTGTTATTACTTCAACCTTATTTATTGTGTTATTGACTATTATCTATTCTAGTAAAGAAAGCCTAAACAACCTTGGTCTATTTTATTTATGTCTATTATTTATGACATCGGCTATTATGATGTTATTTGTAATCACTGACTTATTTTTAATGTTTTTCTTTTGGGAAGCTGTAGCAATTCCCATCTATTTTTTAATCTCCTTATGGGGGCGACGAGATTCTAGTTCGCAATTGCGTTTTAATGGTGCAAGTAAATTCCTGATTTATACTCAAGTGAGTAGTTTACTTATGCTAATTTCGATAGTTTCATTAGCTTTGATTAACTGGAATTTAACAGGACATTGGACGTTTGATTATCAAGAATTAACCAAAACGCCAATTTCAAGTTATACCGAATTTTTAATTATGCTAGGATTTTTAGCTGCTTTTATCGTTCGCATACCATTTGTTCCATTTCATGGTTGGTTTATTGAAGCCCATATCGAATCTTCAACAACTGGCTCAATGATGATTAGTGGATTATTACTTAACACAGCTGCATTTGGTTTATTGCGTTTTGTTATACCGTTATTTCCTAATGCATCAATCATTATTATGCCGTTAATGTTAGCATTTGCACTACTTACGGTTGTTTATGCTGCTTTACTTGCTTTTAACCAAACTGATATTAAAAAGCTAATAGCTTATATTCATATTGCTTTAATGGGATTTGTAACTGCAATAATCTATAGTGGTTCTGTTCTTGCTTATCAAGGTGTGGTTATTCAAATAATAGCCATCAATTTAGCAATCGTCGGCATGTTTATAATTAGTGGATTATTAGTTGAATGTTATTCAACGCGAAACATAAATCAATTTGTTGGGCTTAAAGAAAGAGTGCCTTATTTATCTTCGTTTACTCTGTTTTTTATATTGGCAGTGTTAGGCATTCCCGGTACGGCTAATTTTATTGGGAATTATATGATGTTGCTTGGTAGTTATAATGCTTTTTCCTATTATACAATTTTGCTAGTAATTGGTTTATTATTGCTGTCCATTTCATTTATTGTACGTATACAGCCAATTTTTTATGGTGTAGTTGATAAAGGAGCTGCAACAAAATGTCGGCTTAGTAAGAAAGATCTTTTATTATTATCAAGTATTTTAAGTGTACTTATTTTTATCGGTTTATATCCTCAAGTGGTTTTAGATATGTCTTATTCTGTAGTGAATCAAACACAACAATACATAACCACAGAGCGGGTAGGGGAGTAATAACCTATGATAGCTTTATCACCCATTCTTGTATTAAGTCTAGCCATCATCGTTTTTTTATTTTTACTATTTGCTTTTAAATTAAGCACTAAAGGATGTGCTATTTTAACGGTATGCGGATTAACCTGTGCTTTAATTTGCTCTGTGATGGTTGGATATAAAATTTCTTTTAGTACTCAAGTTATTACTGATATCAGCAGTGATAATATGCAAATATCAGCATCGATTTCGGAGCCAGCTAAAGAACAAACCCGATCGAGTGAAGAAACTATTGCAATTGATACGGTGTCTACAGAAACGACCCAATCATCTAATGAAGATGAAACTATAAATATTGATAGTAATACCGAAGATAATAGCATTGACAATAAAAATATCGATACTAATTCTAATGTTGGGAATAATTCGAATATTGATGACTCATCAACAGATGAGTGGAAAGCACACCATATCACAGCTCTTTTTACTTGTGATGGTTATGGGCTACTTTACACCAGTTTGATTTTAATGATATCTATTTCCGTTGCATGTTTTGCTTATCGCTGGTTTAAACAAGAACAGAATCATCATGGATTATTTTATTTAATTTTACTTTTCATGGCATTAGGTGGTGTAACACTTGTTTACTCAAGCCATTTAATTGCATTTTTTATTGGGATCGAACTGTTATCTATTCCATTTGTTGGATTAATTGGTTATCAATATACGCAGACTCATTCATTGGAAGCAGCAGTTAAATACATGATTTTATCTGCTATCGCCAGCGTGTTTTTATTAATGGGGATTGCTTTTTATTATGCAACTACCGGAGAACTCACTTTTAGTGGTTTAAGTTATCAACTCTCAACAATGTCTTATCCAAGTCTATTATTACTGATAGGTGTGTGCTTAATGCTAGTCGGCATTGGTTTTAAATTATCTTTAGTACCATTTCAACTTTGGTTACCAGATGTTTATCAAGGTGCTCCAACAATAGTTGCCTTATTATTATCGACAGTCGGAAAAGTTGCGATTTTTTGCGCTATCGCAAGGCTATTTTTATTGGCACCTATTGTTAATAATGAAACTATCCGTATTATTTTAGTTATTATGGCGTTTTGCTCTATTTTTTGGGGTAACTTATTGGCGCTAATGCAAAGTAGTTTAAAGCGATTATTAGCTTATTCATCGATAGCACATTTTGGGTATTTATTAACGGCATTAATAGCTGTGCAATATCAAGTATTAGCATTAGAAACTATTGGTGTGTATCTAATTGGATATATTTTAGCTAATATCTGTATTTTAGGCGCGATCAGTTTAGATTCACACTCTGATGAACTTCAAGATCATGAAAATGAAATTGATCTATCAGGACTTTTTTGGCGAAGACCAATTCTTGCATTAGCCATGGGGGTTGGGCTTTTATCTTTAGCTGGAACCCCATTAACTGCGGGATTTGTTGGGCGATTTTTACTAGTGTTATTAGGTGTAACCGCCGAATTATGGTGGCTAGTCGCTGCCGTTGTTATTGGCAGTGCATTAGGCCTTTACTTCTATGCTCGCTTAATTATCAACCTTTATATAAGACCAGTTTGTCGTGATGATCTAATATCAAGCAAATCTTCAATTAAATTAAAATGGACTGATATTAGAATAAGTGAATTAATCATTGTGTTATGTGCTTTACTGACGATGCTTTGTGGAATATACCCTAAATGGCTATTTAATTTAGTTAGTATGGCGCAATATTTGGCCACCTAATTAACATTTATCTGCCACATCGTTTTATTGGCGGAATTATATCAGCCTAGGTAGTATTGAATGATTCGTTTTTATACTAGAACGCATAGTTACCTGAAACTTTTTGACAAGAAATAGTTAATAATAGCTTAATTTATTATGTTATAATTCCGACCTTTAAAATTTATTTTAATCAAGAGGACCAATATGGACTTTTTAATCTCTAATGCTTATGCTATTGATGGGCAAGCCCCTGAAAGCAATCCTTATTTTTTACTAATCATGTTAGTAGTTTTTGGGCTATTTTTCTACTTTATGATTATGCGACCTCAGCAAAAACGTGCCAAAGCTCATCGTGATCTGATGGCTTCTATTTCAAAAGGTGATGAAGTGTTAACTAATGGTGGACTTATTGGTCGTGTATCAAAAGTTAACGAAAATGGTTACATTGCGTTAGAATTAAATGATACGACTGAAGTTGTGATCAAACGTGACTTTATTACATCAGTCTTACCAAAAGGGACAATGAAATCACTATAATAGAGATAGTATTTATTAGCTATTATTGTTCATTGTATTAATTACCTAATACCACAAGAGAATATGTCGTGTTAAACCGTTATCCTTTGTGGAAGTACATTATGTTGGTCGTTGTAATTTGCCTCGGCCTTCTTTATGCACTTCCAAATATTTATGGTGAAGATCCTGCTATACAAATTTCAGGATCAGATACAGCTGAAATTAACGTTGCTACGCAAGATAAAATCAAAAAACTTTTAACTGATAATCATATCGAACCAAAATCACTGGTTTACGAAAATAAGTCCATTTTAATTCGTCTTGGTGATAACGATACACAGCTTAAAGCAAAAGAATTTATATCAGAAGCATTAGGTGAGCAGTATATCGTTGCATTAAATTTAGCTCCAGCAACACCAACTTGGCTTACGGTGTTAGGTGCAGAACCAATGAAGCTTGGTCTCGATTTACGCGGTGGTGTTCACTTCTTAATGGAAGTTGATATGACAACCGCATTAAGTAAACTCACTGAACAATCTATTGAAAACATAAAAACTGAATTTACTAATAGCAAATTAAATTATAAAACGATCAGTAAAGATAGTAATCAACAAATTTCAATACAATTTGACAATACTGAAGATCGCAATAAAGCTATCACTAAGATCAACGGTATACAAGATTTCAAAGTTGTTTCTCAAAGTGATAATGCTATTGTAATTAATGTTAGTGAACAACGGTTACAACAAGCAAACAATGATGCTGTACAACAAAACACTACAATTTTACGAAATCGTGTTAATCAGTTGGGTGTAGCTGAACCAATTGTTCAACGCCAAGGTGCAGATCGTATAGTTGTTGAATTACCAGGTATACAAGACACAGCATTAGCTAAACGTATTTTGGGAGCAACAGCAACACTTGAATTTAGACAAGTTAATGAAGAAAGCTCTCCTAACTTGCCAGCTATCTTAAAGGGTGATATGCGTGTTCCTTATGGCTCAGAAATTAAATATATGGAGAATGGCCGCCCAGTACTACTTTATAAGCGTATTGTATTAACAGGGGATCATATAACTGATTCTTCATATCGTGCTAATCAATATGGCCAACCCGAAGTTGCAATCACTCTTGATGGCTCGGGGGGTAAAAGAATGTTTGATTTTACCCAAAAAAATCTTCATAAAGCGATGGCAACCTTGTTTGTTGAATACAAAGATACTGGTAAACGTGATGAAAACGACAAACCAATTCTTGAAAAACAAGAACGTGTTATTAACGTAGCAACAATTCAAGGTATTTTTAGTGACCGTTTTCAGGTAACGGGTATTGGTAATATTGATGAAGCTAAAAATTTATCATTACTATTACGTGCAGGGGCTTTAATTGCTCCGATCCAAATTATTGAAGAGCGCACAGTTGGACCATCAATGGGGCAAGAAAATATAACTCAAGGGTTAGAATCTTGCGCATGGGGTTTAGCGATTTCTGTCATCTTTATGTTAGTGATGTATCGTCTATTTGGAGTATTTGCTAGTCTTGCATTAGTTGCTAACTTAATTTTAATTGTTGGTGCAATGTCTTTACTTCCTGGAGCAACGCTAAGCATGCCAGGTATTGCGGGTATTGTGTTAACCGTTGGTATGGCTGTTGATGCCAATGTACTGATTAATGAACGAATAAAAGAAGAACTCAGCAATGGACGTAGTGTTCAGCATGCAATTAATGAAGGGTATGCAGGTGCTTGGAGCAGTATTTTTGACGCCAACCTAACTACATTAATTACAGCTGTTATTCTTTATGCTGTTGGTACAGGCTCAATTAAAGGCTTTGCCATTACATTAGGCATCGGTATTGTAACATCAATGTTTACATCGATTGTTGGTACTCGTGCATTAGCCAATCTTATTTATGGCGGACGCCGTGTTAATAAGTTATCAATTTAGAGGTTTATTGTGGTTATTAATAAAAAAGAAAATCATGATGTTAGAGATTTAAATCATGGTCGCAGAGTCCTCGACTTTTTAAAATTTGGCTTTATTGCTTTTGTGATTTCAATGTTATTGGTAGTCGCATCTTTTGTGGTTATTTTTGTTAAAGGATTTAACCTAGGACAAGACTTCACTGGCGGTACGACAGTAGAACTCACGGTAACAAAGGTGGTTAACCTTGATGACCTTCGTAATAGTTTACGCGACGCTGGTTACCACGAGCCGATAGTGCAATATTATGGTAGCAGTAAAGATATCATTATTCGATTACCTTCAGCTAAACAAGAAGATGGTAGTACGTCATCTGCTATTGATAATGCACTAGGTACAAAAATTTCCAATTTAATACATAAAGATATTGATGGCGATGCTCAAATCAAACGTATTGAATTTGTAGGACCAACAGTAGGCTCTGAACTTGCCCAAGATGGTATTTTGGCAATCTGTGCCGCATTAGTGTGTATTCTAATCTATATCGCCTTTCGTTTTGAATGGCGATTTGGTACTGGTGCGGTTGTTGCCTTAGCACATGATGTTATTATCACCGCAGGTTATCTATCGTTATTTGAGCGTGAATTAGATTTAACTATCATTGCTGCGATGTTATCGATAATTGGTTACTCGCTCAATGATACCATTGTAGTTTTCGACCGAATTCGTGAGAATTTTAGAAAGATTCGACGAGCAAATCCTTACGATGTTATCAACATTTCGTTAACACAAACATTGCACCGTACTTTGATGACGTCAGGTACAACCCTTGCAGTGGTCGTTATTCTGTATATTTTCGGTGGTTCAATGTTAAAAGGTTTCTCTGAAACATTAGGTGTTGGTATTGTGCTTGGTACAATCTCATCAATTTATGTGGCTGCGTATATGTCACTGAAATTGGGCGTAAAACGTGAACACTTTATGCCCCCTAAAATTGAAGCAGAAGGGGCAGATCAACCTTCAATATTGCGTTAATTATGTGAACTCTGCCATTAATTGGCAGAGTTTTATTAGACTGTTTTTCAAACAAATAGTACCAAACTAATTGACACTTATCGTTTAGTTGCATATTATTAGCCACAGCTTTATCCTTTTCATTTGGGGCCATAGCTCAGCTGGGAGAGCGCAACGCTGGCAGCGTTGAGGTCAGGGGTTCGATCCCCCTTGGCTCCACCAATTCAATAATCAGTAATATTCTTTTAAACCCTACAAAGTACACCAAATCCAGTAATAACAAGCCTTAAAGTCTATTTTATTGCCCATTAAGTATCAGTAAGGTACATTTACAACCATAATTTTTAGGTATATGCTTAGGTATACAGACGCAATATACTTATATATCGTATACCTAAAATAATTATGGCAAGGAAAACACATCCATTAACAGACACCCAAATAAAAGCAGCCAAACCAAGAGATAAAGATTACTCTTTATTTGATGGCGGCGGTATGTATCTCTTAGTTAAATCGAATAATTCTAAAATCTGGCGTTTTAAGTATACGCGCCCGTATACCAAAAAAGGCGCATTAATTAGTTTCGGTAGTTATCCTGAGGTTTCACTACAGCAAGCGCGAAAACAACGAGATGAAGCGCGAGAATTAATAAAGCAAGGTGTAGATCCTCAAGAGCATAAAGCAGAACAAGAACAACGCAAGCATGATGAAATTACTAGTACCTTTAAAAAGGTAGCTGCTGATTGGTTTAAGGTCAAAAGCGGTAAAGGGTTAGCTGAGAGTACGCTAAAAAGGACATGGGAATCTTTAGAATTACACCTATTCCCTTACATTGGTGATAAATCTATTTTTAAACTTAAAGCTAAAGATTTTATTCAAGCAATGGAACCGTTAAGAGCGAATGGAAAGCTAGAAACCATTAAAAGACTTTGCCAACGAATAAATGAAATCATGTTCTATGCGGTTAATATTGGCTTGATTGATGCTAACCCAGCAGCCAAGATAAAGGATGCTTTCGAAAGCCCTGTAAAAGGACAAATGCCAACAATAAATGCGCAAGAGCTCCCCCAATTTATGCAAGCCCTTGCTATGGCCAGAATCGAATTACAAACGCGCTGTTTGATTGAGTGGCAACTATTAACGATGACACGCCCAAATGAGGCCGTAGGGGCAAAATGGCAGGAGATAGATTTTGATAATAGTTTATGGGTTATCCCTGCCGAAAAAATGAAAATGAGGCGAGAACACACTATTACGCTCAATAAGCAGGCTATGGCTATATTATCAATTATGAAGCCTATAAGTGGGCATAGAGAGCATATATTCCCAAGTATGAAACCGCCTTATACAACCCCGATGAATAGTAGTACTGCTAACATGGCAATTGGTATGTCCACACTTTTTAGTACCAAAAAGATAAGGTCATCGATTTCTTTTGTATTCAATCGGCGACTGGTAATTTAATGTTGAATGAAGTCGATTATAATTAAACCAATCCACATAGTGATTAAATTCCAATTTAAGTTGCGCCAGTGAATCAAAAATAGTATTTGACACAAATTCTGTTTTCACTGCTTTAAATGTGCTTTCTACAATTGCGTTATCAGAGGGACCGCCTTTGCGACTTAACGACCGTTTAATTCCAAATGATGTTAAACATTCATCAATCAAATGATTATCAAACTCTTTTCCTCTATCAGAATGAAACAACTCAATCGTCTGTAAGTTCATTGGAATTTGACTCATAGCTTGCATCACCAGTGCTGCTGTTTTATACCTTCCAGCACTTCGTCCTACTATTTCTCGATTACTGATATCAACAATTACACAAAGGTAGTGCCAACGTTGTTTAACCCTTACATAGGTTAAATCGGTCACCAATATCTTTCGTGGTTGACCTATATCAAATTCTCGATTAAGTTCATTCCCCACCGGCGATTCATTGCTTTTTTCTGTATGAATACAATATTTTTTACAGGTGTATTTCGAAACCCAGCCATTTTTCGCCATGATTCGACCTATTCGGCGTCGAGATACGGTTATGCCTTGCTTTCTCAGCTCTGCTTGCAGACGCCTTGTACCATAAGCACGATAATTAGTATTAAAAATTTTACCCACTATTTCACTCAGTGATATATCTTGTGATTGCTGCGTTAATTGCCGTTGATAATAGAAACGATTTCGGGTTACATTTAAACATCGACATAATGCACGTAAGCTGTATCGATGCTTATTATGTAAAATTAACTCGATTTTCTTCCCATTATCAACGCCGCTTGCTTTAGGATATCATTCTCCATTAACAAACGTTTATTCTCTTTGCGTAGCGCGATAAGTTCGTTCTCTTCAGTTCGACGATTATCTTTTGCGATGAATGAGCCGGTAGTTTGGTACTGCATTATCCAATTATCTAATGCTGATTTGGTGAGGTCATACTCTGCGACGATATCCGCACGTTTTTTACCATTTTGATATAGCATGACCATTTGTTTTTTGAACTCGTTAGTAAAGCTACGTTTTGCTCTTCGTGATGAATCGATTGCCATTGTTGTTACCTTCTCTTATTTTTAGTTTATCATAACAATGACCTTATAAAACTGGTACTAATTAGTGTAGCCGATCCAAACATATCAATACCTATCATTACAGGCATTAATTTAAGAATTTAATCAACAAATCACCATTTGGAATGATTGGGTTCAATCTTTGAGCGAAGACACTTTTTTTATAAAAGATAGTCGTAATTGGACTAAACCTTATCCTGAATCTTGAACTGTTACTCGATTTATCCATATCAATTCTGTGGCGCCTTTTAAATCGTTTAGATCAAAAATAAAAAAGTGGAAAAAACTAAATGCATTAGTTTAAAATTATATTCAATAAAATCTAAGAAGAATAATATGGCCTTTACAGAAACAGAACGACAGCAATTGATGGAGCTTAAATTCGTGGGTGCCAAAATTATTGAAAGACTTGAAGAGATGAACTTCAATTCTTTCGATAAATTGCGTAATGCTAGTTGAGATGAAATCCTTAACAAAAGTGCATTATTAATAGGTTCAACTTGTTGGAAAAACAGTCATCAAGCAAAAACGGCAATAAGTAATATTTTGAGTTTAGTCAACAATACGTAATATCCCTTTTTATGAGCGGTAAGTGCATCCAACTTTTCAATTGAACAATGATAATCGATTTTTTGATTTCTTATCTATTTTTTAAGATATTTATACTGAAACGTATAGTTACCTGAAACTTTTTCACAAAAACTGTAAAGTTTTGCCGACAATGTCGGCAAAACACGAATTAAGCAAAGCCTTTCAAACCAACCACATGCACATGTTCTTGGTTATTAATAACTTTACGTACTAGTTTATAGGTTGTTCCTTTTTCAGGACTGATGTTTTCTGGAGCAGCAATGATTAATTGCATTTCTAATCGTTCACAAAGTTCAAATAGTGTTGCAATTGATTTGGCATCTAGTCGAGCTGCTTCGTCTAAGAATAGCAGACGACATGGTAAAATATCTTTATTACGAAGTCGCTTGGATTCTTCTTCCCAACTTTGAATCACCATAAGTAAAATTGACATACCTGTACCAATTGCCTCACCCGTTGATAATGCACCGCTTTCAGCACGTAACCAACCATCTGCACCTCGATTCACCTCAACATCCATTTCAAGATAATTTCGATAATCTAGCAGTTCTTCACCAATATTTTGAGCAGTTCGTTGTCCCATATCAATATGTGGATTTAAACGTTGATAGAGTTTGGCTAACGCTTCTGAGAAGGTAATACGATTATTACTAAATAGATCTTGATGTTCATTTTGCTCATCGGCAAGTGCAGCTAAAAGAGTTGAATGAGCTTCACGAACATTGACATTTAAACGCACGCCATTAACTTGACCAAATGCCACTGCTTGTAATCCTTGGTTAAGCATACGAATACGATTTTGTTCGCGCTGTATGGTTTTACGGATAATATTCGATACACTCTTCGAGCTAATTGCCAGTTGCTGTTCACGCGAAGTGAGCTCTTCTGTTAAGCGTGACAATTCAATTTCCATCTGTTCAATGGCTTCAATTGGATCGTCAGTTTTAACAATATCTTGGCGAATTCGTTCACGCAAATGTGCATAAACAGCGATATAGAATTGGATTTTACGTTCTGGGCGTTTTGGATCTTCTGATAGTCTTAATACATCCCGTAAATGTTCATTGTCATTAACAGCTAAACGTAAGGAGCCCAATGCTTTATCTGACATTGAGCGTAATTCATCTGCACTTAAATAGGCAAGTTCACGACGATGTAAACGCCGTTCAACACTATTTTCTTTAACAAGCCTTAAGACTAAACACCACCCCGCTTTGGCTTGTACTACCTGTTCGCGTAGTTGCTTATAATCTCGCAGTGTTTGAGTTAGCCGTTTTTGCAATTGTGTCATTTCGCTTTCGCACATAATGAGTTGCTTTTCAAGCGATGTACAATGTTGACGATTGTTATTTAATTTTTGATGGATTTCATCACGACGTAATCGAGCACGTTCTTCAGTGATCGCATCGGCTTTTACCCCAATTTGTTCAATTTCTTTTTGTAGCTCATGCAACATATCGCGCTTAGTTTCAAATGCACTTTTAAGCGAAGCTAGCGTTTGATTATATTGATTGTATTTGTCTTGATACTGTTGCATCTGACTGCGTGCTTCAGTTCTTTGAATTTCGACAACTTCTAATCGAGAACGTAATTTTTCATTTAAATCACTATTTTCATTTAACATACCTGCCGAGTCTTCATAGCTAAAGTGGGCACGACGTTGCATTACTTCAGTTAAGGCAAAAACTTGTTGGCGGATTGTCTGTTGTTGTGCTTTAATTGTATTGTAGTGTTCTCGTAAAGCCTCATTTTGCTCAGGATCACTTTGTAAAACAGCTAAAATTGGTTCAAGTTCTGAAACGGTATTGCGATTACGGCTAACATATTGCGCAGATTCTTGTGCTTGTGCAACTTGTTCACGTAAATCGTCAACCTTATCGGCAAGATCATCATCAGCCAATAAATGCATTTGCGCAACCAAGCGATTTATGATTGCTAATTGTTCTTTGCAATTAGTAACTTGTTGCTGATTTTGTTTATCAATACTTTCCTGAGACGATAATTGTCGTTCAATTTCAGTGCGTCTTGTCGTTAATTTTTGCGCTTCAGCTTCAGGATCGATATCAAAAGCAACCCCTAAATGTTGACCAATAAATTGCCCAACATTTTGTTCAATTCGTTGTAATTTTTGTAAATCAAATGAGATAGTTGCATAGCGCTCATGTAATTCATCACGTTCGGCAGATAATTTTTCAAGGTGAATCTCACGAGCAGCACGACCAAATAGTGGTACTTTAGGAAAGCTTGAGAATCGCCATTGACGATCGCCCGTTTTGACAAGTACCGCTTTATTCATTTCCTCACAATCAAAAACACTATCATCA
Source organism: Gilliamella sp. Bif1-4 (assembly GCF_001690535.1). Lineage (NCBI taxonomy): Bacteria > Pseudomonadati > Pseudomonadota > Gammaproteobacteria > Orbales > Orbaceae > Gilliamella > Gilliamella sp. Bif1-4. The sequence goes on from NZ_LZHC01000061.1 coordinate 66,845, forward strand.
AATGATGAAGGATCACCTTCGATAAAATAGATATCTTCAGGGTAATCTTCATCACTTGCGGTAAGGTTTTCTAATTGCTGTTTAACTAATGATAAATCTGGTACAACAATAGCTTGTCTTGATGGACCATATAATGCAGAAAAGTAAGGTGCATCATCAATTGTTACATCTTCATAAATTTCAGAAAGTAATACACCATTAAATCGTTCTGCTAACGAAGACAAACGACCATCATCGACACCACTAGGTTGATTTAGTTGCTCAATTTGAACATCTAATTGGTTGCGTCTAAAACTAATTTGGTCTCGCTCAGTAACAAGTATTCGCTCTTTTTCTAGCAGTTTTTGCATATGTTGAGTGACATCTTGACTGTTATTAAACTGTTCGCTAGTTTGTTCTTGTAAAGCGATTAATGCATCTTGTGCTTTCAACCATAGTGGAGCTTTTTGACGATAATCAGCTATTTTTGATTGAATTTGTTCAAGCTCTTGCCTAAATTCGATACGTTTTTCGCTAGATTCATTAGCTCGTTCGGCTGTTTCGTCTAATTGCAATTCAAGTTCTTGTTTTAAATCATCTAGTTCATCGTAATTAACTTGGCGTTCAATACGTTTACTAAATTGTTTTAATAACGATTCTGCTTCTTTTTGTTCAAAAAATCGTTGTTCAAGCTCATCTAGTTGTAGCTGTAAATGCTCGGCTTGTTCTGCTTGGTAACATTGTGATGGCCATTGTCTTAATGCTTCTTTAGCTGCCGCAAAAGCGTAACTTCGGGTAACATCGCCAACTAATTTAATCACTAATTGATAAGCACGGTCAAACTGATTAATTGCCGCATCAGATACACTTAATTTTTGCTCGAGTTCAAGAACTTGTTCCGTAATCTCTTTTTGCTTTTCTTCAAACAATTCATAGTGATTTTCAATATTACTAATACCTAATTTTGGTAACTGGCATAATGACTGAGCATTTTTTAACGCCTGTAAGGCCTGTTGGTATTGAATTGCACGTGTTTGTTGAACATCAAGAGCCTGTTGGTAATCAGCTAATTGAGTCTTGATTTCGTCAACTTCTTGTTCTGTTTGTTCTACTTGCTCACGATAGGTTTGGTACTGTTCATTCGCTTCAAGTACCACTTCGTTTTGTTCTTCTAACTTTAAGTTTAAATCATCTAAATCTGCTTGATAACGGTCAATTTTTTCCTGTTGACGTAACGCAGTTTGCGCTAAATTGAGGTGATCATTAGCAGCCTGTAAATCGGTTTCCAAATCATTTTGCGCATCTTGGTATTCTTTAAGCTCTTTTGCCATTTCAACTTGGCGGTATTGATTGCTTATAAGCAGATCTTGCGTTTTAAACATATCACGACGCAGGCCAAGTACTGATTCTATATGAACTCGGCGTTCATTATTATGGCGCATATAATCAGCTGCCACATAATTAGTTGACTCAGTAATTAAGTGCTTAAATAAGTCACGATCCGATTGTGTTACTCGAATGGCTTCTAACGTCATCCGATTCTCGCGTAATGCGGCTTCCATATCTTGAAAAGCTTTTCGCACACCACTATTTTCTGGTAATAAATAATCACGTAAGGAACGAGTAATAGCACTTGAGATACCACCATAAAGTGAGGCCTCAATCAAACGGTAGTATTTGCTTCTATCGGATGGAGAGCGTAAGCGTTTTGGTAAAATACCAAAATCAAACATAACCGAATGATAATCAGTAATTGAGTTAAATTGTTTAAAGATAATGCCTTCCATTGATTCGGCTTTATCTTTTAACTCTGGTAACGATAAGATTCGCGCTTGTTTATCATTTAAACGCTCCGTAACCAACTCTGTTGGGCTTACACTGATAGATAATCCTTGCAATAAAAAAGGCTTGATATCGACTTTTTTGTCCCGTCCTGCTACTTGTTGCAAACGTACACCACAAATAATCCTTTGGTTCCGTGAGTTAATTACGTCCAGCATAGAATAACAGACGCCTGGTTTTAATTTACCATGCAAGCCTTTATCTCGTGAGCCTGATGTGGCTCCAGCTTCGGTTGTATTTCTAAAGTGTAATAAAGTTAAGTCAGGTATTAATGCAGTTACAAATGCCGCCATGGTAGTTGATTTACCAGCACCATTACCACCAGATAATGTCGTAACTAATTGGTCAAGCTCAAAAGTTCGTGCAAAAAAACCATTCCAGTTAATTAGCGTTAATGAGTGAAATTTACCGTGTCCAATCATGATTATTCAGTCTCCTCATTAACATCTTCATCTTGTTCTTCATTATTATCATCTAAAATAAGTGCTGATTCGATTTTAATTGCTTCGCCATCTCGAATTAGGCGTAATTGCGCTTCTTGTGCGTCATCACTACTTCGTACATCTGCACCAAAACGGAAAATTGATTCGTTAATGCGAAAACGGCTACTGTCATTACCAACAATAAAAAAAATCATACCTAGTCGACGCAGGCGATTTAGCGCTGTTTTCACTTTATCAAATAGTTTTTGGCGATCTAAATCTGAACCTGTTGAACGTTGGTTTACTAATCTGAGTAACTTACTTTCATCTGCTAATGAAACCAGTTCATCAAACAATTCTTGTAAGGTAAAAATCCCCTCATGCGCTAATCTCTCGGGACTTAAATACAAATAACAAAGTACTTTGCCAACAAGCATATCAAGCTCCGATAATACTGAACGAGGAATCAATGTTGTTGAGCGAGGACGAAGATAGAAAAATCCTTCAGGCGCACGAATTAGTTCAACATTATAACGTTGATAAAATTGTTCAAGTTCAAGTTGGAAATCCATTAGAAAAGCATGATGATCAAGTTCATCAATACCAATATGACGACCAGAACGTAGTAAACTATCCAGTTCAGGAAAGATCGGATTAGCAATTGCTTGAGCCAACTTAACGGGCATATATTTATCGATAGACGCCTGAGAACTAGCGACTATGCGCCCCATAACTTCATCAAGATGATGTGTGGTTTGTTGTGTTTCGAAATCGTTAGTATCTGTTGATGACATGTGCTTGTACCTTAGCTCCATAATCGTTAATAGGTTTCCATTCGGCAGGAATTCCAAGCGAATCATCTTCAGCAATACCGAGACGAATGGCCTGATCAATAAATAATCTTGCTATATCAAAATGTTGTTCGCGCGGGAACTGAGCCAAATAGTTATGAATGGTAGTGCCCATATCAAGTGGTTTATTTTCTTGTTTGAATACCATTAAATTTTGTTCAATATGAGCAATAATATGTTCTTGAATCTCTTCAATCATTTCAAATTCAAGTTCCGACGGTAATTCCCCAGTTACCTCAGCATCATGTAGTGCCACTTCTTCATCACGCATATCTAGTAAGCGTTCGGCATTAGCAAAAGTGAGAGACCAAGGCAAATCAAAGTATCCTTGAATCGATTTTCGTAAGCGTTGCGAAAACACACGATTTTTATCTAAATCAATAGCAGTACGAATAAATTTATGAACATGGCGATCATAACCAATCCAAAGGTCAATCGCTTTTTGCCCCCAACCAATAATTCGATCTAATTTACCTTGTAGATCTATAACGATATTGTTGATTTTATCAAGTTCTGGATTATCAAGCGTCGCATCTTGTATTAAAAGTAAACTGGCTTGTAATTTATCGCCAGCAGCAGCCAAAGTATCTTGTAACTCTCGCAATGTTTGTGATGTTTCAGTCAGTAATCCTTCACAACTGCTAATTGCTGCTTGCCAATCTTGACTTAATAGGGCAGAAATATTTTGTTTAACATCAGCTTGTTGTTCATCCATCACTCGTTGTGTGATATCGATACTGTCAAAAATTTCAGCGACTGAATATTTTAATGGCGCAAAGACATTTCGATGCCAATGTAAATCATCACCACCTTCGACGGCTGCATCTGCAGCTCGTTTTAACTCTTGCGCAACAATAGATAACTGAATGGATAAACGCAGCGTTGAGAATTCACGTTGGCGAATATAATAATCAGAAATACCTATACCTAACGGAGTTAAACGATAAATCGAAAAACCGTCTGTCATTTCACTAGTAAAACGTGTGATCAAACGTTGGCGTACCAAATCATTGATAGCATTATTGGCTCGCACCGTAATAGTGTCTTCACTCTGCTCGAAAATTTGCGAAACATGCCTAAAAGCATCAATTAATTCAGATTCCGTCATTTCACCGTCAAAACGTTCGCTATTTAATACGGCAATAGCCAATAAAAAAGCTAATCTTTCCACAGGCAAAGCGATCGAAAAATCATTCTTTTTTGCCCAAGAGACCAGTTCTGGCACTGATTGGGAAAAATCAATCATAAAAAATCCTTAATTTAAGGAGAGAAAAATCGAATCATACCTCAAAGTTTTATATCTCAAGGTAGAAACAAAAATAACGCCAATTATATAACAATATAGAGTAAATTTGTAATGGAATTCAATGAAAGCATTAAAACTGTTTTATTTAAATTATAGCTATTTCGGTATAGCCTTATAATAATATTAATTAATAAATATTACTCAAATAATTTAAAAATCTTATTTCTTGAATAAAAAATAGATTCCCTACTCGCACATAACCCTATTTATGCTAAAATCAACTTACATACAATAAACTAACATAAGGACGTAACGAAATGCATATCGGTATACCTAAAGAACGGTTAGCCAATGAAGCTAGAGTTGCAGCGACTCCTTTAACTGTTGGACAACTGTTAAAACTGGGCTTTACAGTTTCCGTAGAACAAGGCGCTGGACATGCAGCTCATTATGAAGACCAAGCTTTTATTGATGCTGGAGCCACAATTCAAAACACTCAAGATATTTGGCAAAATGATTTAATTTTGAAGTTTCATGCGCCAAGCGATGATGAAATTTCTTTAATGAAAGAGGGTTCAACCCTTATTAGCTATATTTATCCAGCTCAACATACAGAATTATTAGAAAAATTAGCCGCCAAAAATATTACTGTAATGGCTATGGATTGTGTACCACGTATTTCACGTGCGCAATCTCTAGATGCATTAAGCTCAATGTCTAATATTGCTGGTTATCGTTCAGTTATTGAAGCAGCAAATCAATTTGGTCGATTCTTTACAGGTCAAGTTACTGCTGCTGGTAAAGTGCCTCCAGCTAAAATATTAGTTATTGGCGCAGGTGTTGCTGGCCTTGCCGCCATTGGCGCAGCGGTGAGTTTGGGGGCAATTGTTCGTGCTTTTGACACCCGCCCTGAAGTTGCCGAACAAATTAACAGCATGGGAGCTGACTTTTTAGAGTTAGATTTTGAAGAAGAAGCAGGCTCTGGCGACGGCTATGCTAAACAGATGTCAGCGGCCTTTATTGAAGCTGAAATGGCACTGTTTGCAGAGCAAGCTAAAGATGTTGATATCATCATAACAACAGCACTAATTCCAGGTAAACCAGCTCCAAAACTCATTTCGAAAGAAATGGTTGAGTCAATGAAACCTGGTAGTGTTATTGTTGATTTGGCTGCGTTAACTGGTGGTAACTGTGAATTAACTAAACCAGGTGAAATTTTCGAAACAGATAACAATGTTAAAATTGTTGGTTATACTGATTTAGCTAATCGTATGCCAGCACAAGCATCACAGCTTTATGGTACAAACATTGTTAACCTATTAAAACTACTTGCTAAAGAAAAAGACGGTAATATTGATATCAATTTTGAAGATGTTGTAATTCGTGGTGTAACTGTGGTTAAAGATAAAGAAATCACTTGGCCTGCACCACCGATTCAAGTATCTGCTCAACCTCAGAAAAAAGCAGCAGAGCCAATTGTTAAACCAGAACCAAAGCCAATGGATCCTCGCAAAAAATATGGTATTTTAGCTTTAGTTCTCATTGCGTTCTTCTGGCTTGCAAACTCCGTTCCTGAAAGCTTTTTAGGGCATTTTACTGTATTTGCATTATCTTGCGTTGTTGGTTACTACGTTGTATGGAATGTTACACATTCTTTGCATACACCACTAATGTCGGTAACTAATGCAATTTCTGGAATTATATTGGTCGGAGCAATTCTGCAAGTCAGTGATGATAATGGCTTAACTACGGCAATTGCTTTTGTTGCTATTTTGATTGCTAGTATCAATATTTTTGGTGGATTCTTTGTTACTCAAAGAATGCTGAAAATGTTCCAACGTGGCAAGTAAAGGAGAGCATACATTATGAGTAATGGAATCATTCAAGCAGCCTATGTTATTGCTGCATTACTTTTTATCTTTAGCTTACGAGGTCTTTCCAACCAAGAATCTGCCAAATCTGGTAATATTTACGGTATGATTGGTATGGTCATCGCACTTATTGCAGCAGTTGCAAGTATTAAAGGCGGATTACACTGGATAGTTATTGCAATGATTATTGGTGCTGTAATTGGTTTATATTTGGCTAAAAAAGTTGAAATGACTCAAATGCCAGAACTTGTTGCACTACTTCATAGCTTTGTTGGAATGGCTGCTGTTCTAGTTGGTTTAAACAGTTATTTAGATCCACACATTCAAAATTTTCAAGGTGGAGAGTTAACTGTACATTTAGTAGAGATTTTTGTTGGTGTCTTTATTGGCGCAGTAACCTTCTCTGGCTCTGTTGTCGCATTTGGTAAATTAAATGGACGCATTAGCTCAAAACCATTATCAATTCCAAATAAACATTATTGGAATCTAGCAGCAATTGTTGTTTCTATCATTTTAATGTTTACTTTTGTTGAAGTAAAAAGTGGTGCTGGTGCAACAATTAGTTTATTGATCATGGCAATTATTGCATTCGTGTTTGGTTTCCATCTTGTTGCTTCAATTGGTGGTGCTGACATGCCTGTTGTTATTTCAATGCTAAATTCTTATTCAGGTTGGGCAGCAGCAGCAGCAGGCTTTATGTTAGGCAACGATCTACTAATTGTAACTGGTGCGTTAGTTGGTTCATCAGGCGCAATTCTTTCATATATTATGTGTAAAGCGATGAACCGCTCATTCATTAGTGTTATTGCTGGTGGTTTCGGTAGCGATGGTAGCTCAGCTAGTTCATCAGAAGAAGAACAAGGTGAATACCGTGAAATGCAACCAGCCGAAGTTGCACAAACTTTAAAAGAAGCTCGCTCAGTTATTATTGTTCCTGGATATGGTATGGCAGTTGCTCAAGCGCAAGGTGCTGTAAGTAATATTACAGAAAAACTACGTGCAATGGATATTGAGGTGAGATTTGGTATTCACCCTGTTGCAGGACGTTTACCTGGGCATATGAATGTATTATTAGCCGAAGCAAAAGTCCCTTATGATATTGTATTAGAAATGGATGAAATCAACGACGACTTCCCTGATACTGATGTGGTTTGGGTAATTGGAGCTAACGATACAGTCAACCCAGCGGCAGAAGAAGATCCAAATAGCCCAATAGCAGGCATGCCTGTTCTTGAAGTTTGGAAAGCAAAGACTGTTATCATTTCTAAACGCTCAATGAATACTGGTTATGCAGGTGTACAAAACCCGCTATTCTTTAAAGAAAATAGCTATATGCTATTTGGTGATGCTAAAGACAGTGTTGAAAAAGTACTACAAAACCTTTAATGATTAATTCATTAAATATACTGCGGCTTCTGTCGCAGTATATTTCTAAAATAGACACTTAATTTAAATTCGCTTTAGTTAAAAAATCGATTATTCGATCCGTTATTTCACGGTGTATCTCAGTCCTTATGCGATTTCCACCATCTTTACAAATGATTTCTCCTCCTTTAGCCTCTTGTTCTAAAATATCTATGGCGTCTGATTTACAAATTTGCATGAAACTAAAATGCATTGCATCAGGTGTAGGAAAACGACGAGTTGTTTACACCTCATGATTAAATTAATTCCTATTCAACAATGTTTCTCTTTTTTTAATGTTATAGTATAAATAATAAACAACACAATAAAGAGTAAAGATCAGTAACTAGTAGATATTTTTATTGAAAATCACTAATTACTAAATAGCATAAAACTTTAATATTACGATCAAATTAGAATTTCGAGATTAGAGTTGGAGTTATAACGATTAATGACTATCTTTTTTGATTTGTTCTTTATGGTATAGGTAATAAGCTCCCCGAGATACCATTCGTAGTTGAAAAATAAGATCTTCAATTAATTTTTCACGCTGCACTAAATCAAAATCAATCGCTTCTGCACCAGCATTAAATGCAATAGTGACCATTGCTTCTGCTTGAGCTTCGTTATAATGGTGAGGCATTTGGTTAGCATTATCAAGATAATCCACAAGCTCGACAATAAAGTGTTGGATTTCACGGGCAATAGCAGATCGAAAAGCGGCTGATGTCCCCGCTTTTTCACGAAGAAGTAATAAAAAGACCTTCGGATTCTTATCAATAAATTCAATAAATGTGGTCACCGATGTTCGTAATACACTACCACCTTTTTCAATACGCTTACGTGCTTGTCGCAATAATTGACGAAGAGTTAAACCGCTTTCATCAACCATGGCTAAACCCAACTCATCCATATCACGAAAATGGCGATAAAATGAAGTAGCAGCGATCCCAGCTTCACGCGCTACTTCTCGTAAACTTAAACTTGTAAAACCTTGCTCAGCATTAAGTTGATTAAATGCTGTTTCAATTAAAGTGCGGCGAGTTCTTTCTTTTTGTTGAGCACGAACACCACCTGTCTTAATATTTTTCATTTGATAGCTCAGTTATAATATTTTCGATTTAATACCTACTCCTAAATTGATTTGATTAATAATCGTTCTTTTTCAGCAAATACTTTAGGCATATGATCCCGTATTGTTTTAGCTATTGTTTCATAACGGGAACGTAATGGTGAACCTGGACGATAAATAAGAGCAATACTGCGTACAGGTACAGGATCAGTACAAGGAATATAGCAAATATTATCACGAATTCGCTCGTTAGGTATGGCAAGTTCCGGAAACAAAGTAATACCGCGACCAGCAGAAATCATACTCCGAAGCGTTTCAAGACTAGTAGCTTTAAATTGTTTATCTTCATCAACTCCAACTTGAAAACAATATCCCATTGCATGATCTCGTAAACAGTGACCATCTTCTAACATTAAGAATTTTTTACCTTTTAAGCTGGAAAGTTTAACTGTATTTTTGCTAGCTAACTCATCAGTAGCAGGAACAGTTAAAAACATGGGTTCATCAAATAAAGGCAATTCAATAAATTGTGCTGTTTCTTTTACTTGTGCAATGATTGCGCAATCAAGCTTGCCACTTTCGAGTTGAGCAACGATATTGGCGGTTTGCGCTTCGTGCAAGTAAAGTTCCAACTGAGGGAAAAAGTCATGTAAAACTGTAATGACATGAGGTAAAAGATAAGGCGCTATAGTAGGGATCAGGCCTATATGCATTGGTCCAGACATTTCTTCACCTTGACGGCTAGCCATTTCCTTTAAAATTTGGATATTACGCAAAATCTCTTTGGCTTGTTCAACTAGCATCATACCAGTTTGAGTAAATAGTACTTTGCGACTTGTGCGCTCTAATAACATTACGCCTAATTCATCTTCTAATTTTCTAATTTGACCACTGAGAGTTGGTTGACTCACATTGCAAGCATCAGCAGCTTTACGGAAATGGCGAAATTCAGCTAACGAAACAAAATATTCCAAATCACGAATGTTCATAATGTCCCCAATAAGTTATCAGTTAATGGTATATACTCAAATAACTTCTATTATGTAATAGTTATAACAAATAACATTAAAAGCGCTTTATAATTTATTAAATTATAAAGCGTTATTAATTATATTTTGTGATACAAATAAGTAAAAAGAAGTTCTGAGTACAGTTTTATTCCATCTTAATTAGCTAATTAAATGCACTAATCAGAGTAAAACAAAGTTTATTTTTTTTATTAGATGTTGTTAATATTACTATACAAGATACTATTGTTGATAATTATGTTTAAAAAATCAAATAGAATATTTAAGTCATCTAGAAAAATACAATTTTATTGAACGAAAAAATACCAATTCCAAGAAAAATGGAAACTTATTAGCAATTACTATATAATTGCGCGCTATATTATTATGAAGCAAAAAAACTTTTTGAGGTGCACCATTTTTAAACAAGTTTCACGCTTTTATCGAAAGTTTTTTCACAATGAAAGCAAACAAAAAGTTAGCTATGTGTCCATTCCTCGTAATGAACATAATATATCTCGTAAAGAGATTAGTGAAAACGCATTAAAAGTTCTTTATCGATTAAATAAACAAGGGTACGAAGCCTATCTAGTTGGGGGATGTATCAGAGATCTTATCTTAGGTAAAACACCAAAGGATTTTGATATCACAACTAATGCTACACCAGAACAAATTCAGAAAATTTTCCGTAACTGTCGCTTAGTAGGAAGACGATTTCGTCTTGCTCATATTATGTTTGGAAAAGAAATTATTGAAGTTGCAACATTCCGCAGTGACCACGACTCTCAAAAAGAACAAACCAATATATCTAAACGCTCGCAGTCAGGTATGCTATTACGTGATAATGTCTACGGAACCATTGAGCAAGATGCTATCCGTCGGGATTTCACTATGAATGCACTTTACTATAATGTAAATGATTTTACTTTACGTGATTATTGCGGAGGATTAGAAGATTTACAAAAAGGTATTATTCGATTAATTGGCGATCCGCAAACACGTTATCGAGAAGATCCAGTTAGAATGCTAAGGACAGTCCGTTTTGCTGCAAAACTGAACATGAAAATTGAACTAGCCACTGCTAAGCCAATTAAACAGTTTGCATCATTATTAAGAAACGTACCTTCAGCACGACTTTTTGATGAGTCTCTTAAATTATTACAAACTGGAAATGGTTACAAAACTTATAAGTTACTAAGAGAGTATTGTCTATTTGAACAACTGTTTCCTGTTATTGAACATCTATTTGCTAACAATTCAAACAGTTATTTAGAGAAAATCATCGAACAAGTTTTAAAAAATACTGATTATCGCATCGCCAACAACAAGCGAATTAATCCAGCATTTTTGTTCGCAGTTTTTTTCTGGTATCCAATAATTGAACAAACACAAGCAACGTGTATCGAAAGTGGTTTACCATTTCATGATTCGTTTTCGATGGCTATTAACGAAGTACTAAGTGAACAATGTAAAAGTATTGCTATACCTAGACGCTTAACGACCATAATGGGCGATATTTGGCGTTTACAGCTACGTATGAAAAAACGGAATGGTAAACGAGCGTTTGCCATTTTAGAACATCCTAAGTTTAGGGCTGCTTATGACCTTTTAGAAATGCGAGCCTCAATCGAAAAAGGAGAGCTCTTGCAGCTAGCTAGATGGTGGGATGAGTTTCAAAATACTTCAGTCGAAAAAAGAATAGCAATGGTAAAACAGCTTAATAAAATAAATAAACGCATAGGGAAACGTTAATTTTTAATTCGCACTTTTATAAATAACCGCTATAATGCTGTAATTAAAATAATCAAAATAGCTTTATAATCATTGATGAAAAATTTAACGCCTTCTCTTATTGCTATAGCCGTTACTCTTTTTTTGTATAATAGCTCTAGTTATGCTTTAGATTTACCTAAAACCGTTGTAAGCAATAACCCTCAATGTCTTATAGACGTTCCTAGGTTTGATCGTCCTTTAGTTAATGGAAATATAGATACTTTACCCGTAAATGCTGAAGCTAATCAACTTGAAGCAATCTACCCTAATATCGCCATATATAAAGGTGAAGTATTAATAGAACAAGGCAACCGAACGGTTCAAGCAGATAAAATAATAATTGATACTCAAGATAGTAATAATAGAATAGTAACATTAGAAGGTGATATTACTTATCAAGATAATTTAATAAAAATGAAAGGCGATAAAGCATCAATGAATCTAAATAGCAATGATGCAGACATGAGCCCAAGTGAGTACCATCTTGTCAATAGGCTTGGTCGCGGCAATGCAGATAAGATGCAACTTGAAAAAAATCGTTATGTTATTTTAAAAAAAGGTAGTTTTACATCTTGTCCTATTAATGACAGCACATGGGATATTAAAGGAACGACCGTTATTCATGACAACGAGGAGCAATTTCTAGAAGTCTGGAACGCTGTATTTAGTATTGGTAAAGTGCCTGTTCTATACTCGCCTTATTTACAATTACCAACTGGCAATAAACGCCGTTCAGGATTATTAATGCCGAATTTCGGCTATGATAGTATTGATGGCATTGATTTTTCAATACCTGTTTATTGGAATATTGCACCAAATTATGATGCAACCTTTACACCAAGAGTCTTGGAAAAACGTGGTCTACAATTGCAAACAGAATTTCGTTATTTAAACGAAATAGGTTTAGGTACACTTGCATTTGACTGGCTTCAACACGATACTAAATATAATGAAGATAGAGACAATCATTTTAATGGTAACAATTATGACGACAATCGTCACCGTTGGTTATTTCATTGGAAAAATGATGAATTAATTAACTATAATTGGCGCTTTTATGCAGATACAACTCGAGTCAGTGACAATCAGTATCTTACAAACTTAAATTCTAAATACGCCTCCCAAACTGCAGGATATTTAACACAACATTATAAAATTGCCTATAATGATGAAAATTGGGATATTATGTTAGGCTATCGACACTTTCAACCATTCCATTCAGAATTAAAAAATTCACTTTATCAGACTCAACCACAATTAGATATGAGTTATTATAATAATGATTTTGGGCCATTCAAATTTAGAGTATTCTCTCAAGTATCTCATTTCTTGACGTCTGGAAAAAGTAAACCTAAAGCATGGCGAGCACATTTTGAACCAACGATTAATTATACTTTATCCAATTCTTGGTCATCATTAACCACTGAAACTGGGATTATGGTAACTCATTATAATCAAGATAATATTAATAACAATATTGAACAATATAAATATTTAGATAAAAAAGTAAATCGTTATTTGCCTAAGTTTAGCATTGATGGTAAAGTTGTCTTTGAGCGTGATGTACCTTTTAGTAATGGCTATACGCAAACCTTAGAGCCTCGTGTCAAATATATCTATATTCCATATCGAAACCAATCTAATATTAGCGACTATGATTCCACTATATTACAGTCAGATTATATTGGTCTATTTAGAGATCAACCATATAGTGGTTTAGATAGGATTGCTTCAACCAATAAAATATCAACTGGTGTAACAACACGATTTTATGATAATAGCAAGGTTGAAAAATTTAACTTATCTATTGGGCAAATTACTTATTTTACTAAATCAAAAACGAGTGAACACAATAATGATTTAGATGAAAACTCCGATACAGGCAGTATTACTTGGGCATCGGATAACTTTTGGCGTATAAGTAATGATATAATCTTTAGAAGTGGCGTTCAGTATGATACTCGAATTGATACAATTTCATTAGCCAATGCAATATTTGAATACCGGCCAATTGGCGATAAGTTAATTCAATTATCATACCGATATGCAAACCGTAACTATATTGATACTGTCGATAAGAATCCATTTTATAGAGGCTATAGACAAGATATTTCACAGGCCGGAATGATGACCGCTTGGCCATTATCGCAAACATTCAGTGCTGTTGGTTCATATTATTATGACGTTAAATTAGAACAAACTACAGATGGTTTTATCGGATTGAATTATAGTGATTGTTGTTGGGGAACAACAGTACAATATGGTAGAAAATTGACGGACTGGGACAATACTTCTCGCAAAAGTAAGTATGAAAATAAACTATCGATTAACTTCGAATTAAAAGGATTGGGTAACAACCGAGATACCAAAGCTAAAATGCTTAATTTCGGAAAACTACCGTATAATACAACATTTGAATAAAATATTTTTGTAACTATAAGATTACCAATAAATTTATTACAAGCTGTCTACGCTGAAAAAAATGAGTTAAGTGAATATGAAATTATTAAAACTATTTATAGCATTAAATCTAAGCATAACTTTAGGAATTATAACTCCGTTATCTGCCAATGCTGCTCCGAAAGTTGTAGAACAAGTTGCAGCGGTTGTTAATAACAATGTCATTTTAGAAAGTGATGTTAATGATATGTTAAAAACGATTAAAGCTAGCTCAGATCCTAAAAATCTACCTAATGATAAAATACTTAGACAACAAATTATTGAACGTTTAATTATTGAAAATCTAATTTTACAGAAAGCAGCTAAAGCTAAAATTACAGTTAGTGATGACGAGGTAACTGATGCTATTAATAGAATTGCAGCAGAAAATGGTATGAGTGTCGACCAACTTAGAAGTAGGCTTTCGATGATGAGAATAAGTTATGGTGCCTATCGTGAAAGAATTCACAATGATATGCTAATAGATAAGACTCGAATGCATGAAGTTAGATCAAGGGTCAAAATTTCAGAAAAAGAAATAGAAAATTTAGCAAAAAATATTGCTCGTCAACCAACCAATAATATTGATGTAAAAATAAGCCATATTTTGATTTCTGTTCCAGAAAAAGCATCAAAACAACAAATTGATAATGCAACAAATAAAGCACGAGATATCATTAATCGAGCTCAAAAAGGGGAAAGTTTTGCTAAATTAGCCACTTCATATTCAAACGATGATTTTGCATTAAAAGGTGGTAGCATGGGTTGGCGTAAACTTAATGAATTACCTACTATTTTTGAAGAACGATTAGTAAGAGCTACAAAAGGTAGTATTATTGGACCTATCCGTTCTGGGGTCGGTCTACATATTCTAAAAGTTGATGATACTCGTTCAGAAGCACCAAGAACCTTCACAATTGAAGAGGTAAATGCACGCCATATACTGATTAAAACAAATGTATTGGTCACCGACAAAATTGCAAAACAAAAGTTAAGTGATATCCGTAAATTAATTACTAGTGGAGCCACAACTTTTGAAGCAGCAGCTAAAGCTAACTCTGAAGATACAGGTTCAGCAAGTAAAGGGGGAAACTTAGGTTGGAACCGTCCTGAAATTTATGATAATGGCTTTAGAACGGCTCTGATTCAGTTAAAAAAAGGAGAAATTAGCCAACCAATAAAATCGGCTTATGGTTGGCACTTAATTCAATTAATTGATAAAAGACAATCTGATGGAACAAATGCAATGAATAAAGATCAAGCTTATCGACTTATTTTTAATCGTAAATTTTCCGAAGAAGCCCAAGTATGGATTCAAGAAATAAAAGGTGACGCTTATATTAAAATTACAGGCGAAGATAAACATGAATAACCGTGTTCACCAAGGGCATTTTGCCCGTAAAAGATTCGGGCAAAATTTTTTACATGATGATTACATTATCGAAAGTATTGTTTCAGCTATACAGCCTAAAAAAGATCAAGCACTAGTCGAAATTGGTCCTGGGCTTGCGGCATTAACAATACCTATCAGTAAACATATTGATCATTTGACAGTTATAGAGATAGATAGAGATCTAGCTAGTAGATTAATTGAAAATCCATTTTTAAATAATAAATTAACGGTTATTGAACAAGATGCCCTAATCTTTGACTTTAATCAGTTAGCCGATCAACTAGGTAAATCATTAAGAGTATTTGGTAACTTACCTTATAATATCTCGACACCGTTAATGTTTCATTTATTTGAACATGTAAATATCATCACTGACATGCATTTTATGCTACAAAAAGAAGTGGTAACTCGATTAGTTGCATCGCCTAACAGTAAACATTACGGTAGATTGAGCGTTATGGCTCAATATTATTGTCAGATCATTCCTGTTCTTGAAGTACCACCAACATCATTTAAACCAGCCCCAAAAGTTGACTCTGCTGTAGTTAAATTAGTACCTTATAAAGAAAAACCTTATCTTGTTAATGATATAAAAATACTTTCTCGCGTAACTACAGAGGCATTTAACCAACGGCGTAAAACTATCCGTAACAGCTTAAGTAATCTGTTTACGGTTGAACAATTAAATGAATTAAATATTGATCCTAATTTACGTGCCGAAAACTTAACAGTACAACAATACTGTCAACTTGCAAACTCATGGATTTAACAGGATGGCAAACTTACTTATTGGTGATATTCATGGTTGTTATGATGAGTTTATGCGTTTACTTGAAAAAACAAAATTCTCATCATCGGATATTTTATGGCTAACAGGAGATCTAGTTGCTAGAGGTCCAAAATCATTAGAAGTTTTAAGATTTGTTAAACATAATGCTAACCAAATTCGATTAGTATTAGGTAATCATGATCTACATTTATTATCAGTTTATGCCAATGTTACACCTTCTAAAAAGAAGGATAATCTTGATGAGATTATTCGTGCACAAGATTTTGGTGAATTAATGGAATGGCTGCGTAGACAGCCATTGGTCCAAATTGACGAATCATTAAAGTTAATTATGACCCACGCTGGTATTTCACCACAATGGGATATCGAAACACTAAAAAAATGTGCTTATGATCTGAATGTTATGCTATCTAGTGATTCCTATATCCTATTCCTTGATAAAATGTATGGCAACTTTCCGGATGAATGGTTTCCTGAACTACAAGGATTAGATAGATTGCGTTATATTGCTAATGCATTAACTCGTATGCGTTTTTGTTATGAAGATGGTCGATTAGATTTTTATTACAAAAAATCACCTGAGCAAGCACCTTCGAAACTTAAACCGTGGTTTTTATTACCAAGCAAAATTCCAAACGAGTATGGAATTGCTTTTGGCCATTGGGCGGCATTAAATGGAAAGGGTACACCAGATAATGTTTATGCACTTGATACAGGATGCTGTTGGGGTGGAAAATTAACGTGCTTAAGATTTGAAGATAAAAAATACTTCAAAAAGAAAAATATTGAAGCAAAAAATTAGATAAACTATCTATGAAAAGGATCATTTATTATGTCTGCTTTATCTGCCATTAAATCAATATGGAAAGTGATTAACTTAATAAGGGAAATATTTCTTAATCTAATATTTCTAATTATTATTATTTTAATCTTTAGCGTCATCGCATTAGTCCAAGAAACACAAAAACAAGAAATTATTCCACAATATGGAACATTGGTGTTGGATATTGAAGGAGTAATTGTTGACAATACATTATACGGTGATGAAATTTATGCTTTACAAAGCAAAATTTATGGTAAAAAAGTAAATACCTCTCGTGAAAATAGTTTATTTGAGCTAACTCAAAAAATAGCTCAAGCAACAGCAGATCCAAAGATTACAAGCATGGTTATTAAATTAGATCATTTTGTTGGCGCTGATATGAGTTCGCTACAATATATTGGTAAATATTTAACCAAATTTAGTAAGGCGAATAAACCAATTTATGCTTATGGTTCCAATTTTAATCAAAGCCAATATTATTTAGCTAGCTATGCTGATAAAATATATTTAACACCACTTGGTTCAGTTAATGTATATGGGTTAGCAGCTAACAACCTATACTATAAAACCTTACTTGATAATCTAAAAATTAACACTCATGTTTTTAGAGTGGGAACTTATAAGTCAGCCATCGAACCATTTATTCGTGATGATATGTCAGAAGAAGCAAAAAGCAATACAACACGTTGGCTAACACTTATGTGGAACAATTATCTTCAAGACATTTCAACACAACGGAAAAAGGCCGATACCCAATTGGTTCCAGCGCCAGAAACTATGTTGACCAATTTAAAAGCAGTTAATGGTAATATGGCTCAATATGCTATGTCTAATGGATTGGTCGATGAAATTGCATCTAATTACCAATTTGAATCTGAGCTTAATCAGCAACATCAAATCAGCATTTATGACTATCAACTTAAGTCAAAAGATACAAATTTAGATAGTGATAATGGAAGCAACAAACCATTAATTGCGGTTGTATTTGTAAATGGTACTATTACCGATGGTGAAAATAGTAGTAATATCGCTGGTAGCCAAGACATTGTTGAACAATTGAGAAAAATCCGTAAAAACTTAAATAAACATAACACACAAGCAATAGTATTGCGAGTAAATAGCCCAGGAGGGAGTGTGGATGCGTCAGAAGCAATTCGTAGTGAATTAGAAGCATTACGTGATTACCAAATTCCTGTTGTTATCTCCATGGGCGGAATGGCTGCATCGGGTGGATACTGGATATCAACCGCATCAGATTACATAGTTGCAAGCCCAAATACAATTACCGGTTCTATTGGTATCTTCGGTATTATTCCAACATTCGAAAAATCTTTATCTCATATTGGTGTTTATAGCGATGGTGTAACTACCTCTTCATTAGCAAGTAATAACTTTACGCAAGATCTACCAACCGAAATGAACCAACTAATTCAATTAAATATTGATAATGGCTATCAAACATTTATTTCGTTAGTAGCAAAAGCACGAAATATGACAACCGAACAAGTCGATAAAATTGGACAAGGTCAAGTTTGGCTTGGTTCAGAAGCAAGTAAGATTGGACTTGTTGATAAATTAGGTGACTTTGATGATGCTATTGAAACAGCAGCAACATTAGCTAATTTAACTGATTATGAAATTGACTGGCAAAAACCAAAAGGAAATTGGTTTAATGCATTTTATTCAGATATGATAGCCATGCTCCCTAAATCAACGGCAGAAATATTTTTTGAACAACTTCCTGAAGCAAAACAACTTCAACAGCATGTTTCTTTATGGAATAAGTTTAATGATCCACAAAATCGCTATATTTATTGCTTAAATTGTGCTGATGTTCGTTAATATACTTTTGCTTATTATCTGCCACAGTTGTGGCAGATAATAATTTCTTTCTCACTCTAATTTATAATTTGTGGGAAAACGTGAGTTGTTTATACTGCACGATTAAAATAATCCTCTAAACTACTTAAGGCAAAAATTGCTTAAAATTTGTTTTTCTCTCTTTCAAATTACTCAATATTTGCTTATTATCCGGTATTTTGATTAAAGGATAAATACGTTTTTTGCCTTCCAATTCATTTGAAGATAAGTTGGTTTAGTATATTTTTGATTGATACGATGATTATTATAAATTTTAACAAATGAGATACTGCGAATTTTCAATTAATCATAAAACAGTATAAAATCCTGAATATTTTTTACAAAAATATAACCTAAAAAGTGAATAGTTGTGTAAATACCTTACAATTAGCTCATAACTTAGGTTAAAATTTGTTGCCTGTTTTAGCGTTTTATATCCAATGAGACTTTTCTCAAATAGCCACAAAAAACGCAAGTAATTCCTACAATTAAATATATATCTTATTTATCCCCGTGTATTTCACTAGCTAGTATAAATTACCTATCTACTTTCTTTACTCCACCGAGTTTAAAATTGCATTTCATGTTTTAATTCAGGAAAACGCAAATAAAAAACTTAAATAAATTAAATTAAATACTATACCTGAATGATTTTTGCTGTTCATCTTATTGCTTCATTAACATCAAAAAAATATTTAAAATTTAATAATAAAGGTATTAATTGTAAAATTGAAAAAAGTATTAATACTTCAAACTAAAATAATCAGTAAAAATAGCGTACAATAGCGCAATATTAAACACAGGCTTATTATAAATAGATTAGGAATTTAGTATGATAGGCAAATTTATTGTCGTCGAAGGACTTGAAGGGGCAGGTAAGACCACAGCTGTTAATATCGTTGCTCGTATTTTGAATCAACACAATATTGGCGATTTGCAGTTTACTCGAGAACCAGGTGGAACAGCGATTGCTGAAGCATTACGCAATATTATTAAAAATGGTTTAGATAATGAGCCTTTGACTGATAAAGCCGAATTATTGATGTTATATGCCGCACGTATTCAGCTGATTGATAATGTAATTAAACCAGCACTTCATGCAGGTAAATGGGTTATTGGTGATCGTCATGACTTATCAACGCAAGCTTATCAAGGTGGTGGGCGCCAGTTAGATAAAGTTTTTATGATGACATTGAAAGAACAAGTGTTAGGTGATTTTAAACCTGATCTTACTTTATATTTGGATATTGATCCTGAAATAGGATTAATGCGAGCAAGATCTCGAGGTAAACTCGATCGTATCGAGCAACAGTCATTGCCGTTTTTTGAACGAACTCGTCAAAGTTATTTAGAACTTGCTAAACAAGATAAAACCATTATTACAGTTGATGCAGGAAAATCAATCGACAATGTGAATGGGCAAATTGAACAAATTTTAGCTACATGGTTAGCTATATATGGTTAATTAAACAGGTTGATATTGAATGATCTTAAATGACTACCCTTGGCTTTCGTTGCCTTATCAGCAATTAGCTTCTGGAATTATGAACAAACGTGCTCATCATGCTTTATTAATTAATTATGTCCAAGGTAGTGGTGAAGATGAGTTTGTTTCAAAACTTGCAAGCCGTTTATTATGCCAATTTTCACAACAATTAGAGCCGTGCTTAAACTGTCATAGTTGTCAATTATTTTTGTCTCACCATCACCCTGATTATTATGTAATAACCAATGAACAATCTAAACAGTCAATAGGTATTGATCAAATCCGTAAAATATCAAACAAAGTTTACGAAAAATCCCAGCAAGGAGGAAATAAAGTCATTTGGATAAAAAACGCAGCTTTAATGACCGAAGCTGCCGCCAATGCATTGTTAAAAACGTTAGAAGAACCACCAGAAAACACATATTTTATTTTAAGTGATGAACATAACAGCAAATTGCTTCCAACAATTCATAGTCGCTGTTTTTCTTATTTTTTACCTATTCCTAAATTGGAACAATCCATTGAATGGTTAAAAAGTCAACGCAATCAGCAATACAGTGATAATGAGCTTGCCTCAGCGTTATTATTGAGCGAAAATGCACCTCTAAAAGCAGTTGCACTATTAGTACCTGAAAAGTGGCAACAACGAAAAGCATTTTGTGATTATTTATTAGAAGTTGTGCCACAAAACAATTATTGGCAACTGGCTAAAACCTTTGATCATGAAGAATTTATTGAAAGAGTTATTTGGTTTTGTGCTTTATTAAGTGATGCGCTTAAAGCGAAGCAAAAAGTGGGACGTTTTATTGTTAATCGTGATCAAGTCCCATTAGTTCGACTGCTCGCTACTAAAAGCAATGAAAAAATTTCTGAGCTCTATAATTTATGGTTGCAGGCAAGAAATCAGTTGTTAACTGTTACTGGATTGAATAAAGAACTGATTGTTTATAATGTACTTGCCCAATCCGAGTTGATTAGCTAGCAAAAAGTAAAGTATTTTATTAAAGGGTTTCGTCAAAAATTTTCAGAAAAGTATACTGTTAAGTAATAAGGATTGCAGTGAGTTATTTATCTATAGAGTTTGGTTTACTCTTTATCGCTTTCTTTGCTTTGTATTGGGGATGTCGTTTATCACCCAAAATACAAAATATTCTACTCTTAGTAGCAAGTTATCTTATTGTTGGCAGTTATAGCTGGCAATTTTCACTTATCCTTTTTATTTATACTTGTGCAATCTATTTGTTCTCAGTGCTGATTGCCACATCTGAACGCCATTCAAAACGATGGTTAATTTTAGGATTATCCTTATCAATAATTAATCTGGCGTTGTTTAAATATTTTGATTTTTTTCGTTATGAGTTGCAGGATCTGCTTAATTTATTAAATTTACCAGTTTTACTACCTGTAATAACCGTATTAATTCCAATAGGCATCTCATTTTATACTTTCCATTCGGTAAGTTATTTAGTCTCGGTAAAAAAGAAAGAGTTGCCCGTCGCTAATTTTTGGGATTTTGCCTTATTTTTGTCTTTTTTCCCAAGTATTATTGCAGGCCCTATTAACCGAGCTAAAGAATTTTTACCTCAAATTAGCATCGGTCAGCCTCGTAAAATTTTAGAGCCATTTCGTGCATTTACGCTGCTTATCTTGTCAGTAATCAAGGTTTACTGCTTAGGTGGTTTAATCAATGAATATTGGGTTAAACCAATATTTGCTAACCCGTTAGAATTTAGTGTAATTGATTTGCTAGTAGGTCTTTATGCTTATGCAATGCAAATTTATTTAAATTTTTCAGGGTATACTGATTTAGTTACAGGTATAGCCCTATTGCTAGGATTTCGCTTACCAATTAACTTTAATCTCCCTTATTTAGCATTAAATTTGAGAGAGTTTTGGGCACGCTGGCATATTAGTTTATCTCGTTGGATCCGCGACTATATTTATATTCCTTTAGGAGGCAGTCGTCTAGGATTTATTCGGACTCAAATCAATGTCATGTTGGCAATGTTACTATCTGGATTATGGCATGGTGCTGGCATTAATTTTATTATTTGGGGGGCATGTCACGGCATTGGTATTGTGGCACTTAACATTGGCGATCGTTATTTTGGACAAGGTTGGATAGCTACACGTTCGCCATGGGTTGCACGGGTATTAACATGGCATTATGTCTGTTTCACATGGTTATTTTTTAATAGTGACAGTTTACCTGATGCAGTAGATTATATGACGGCATTAATGCATAACTTTTTGATAGAACCACATCATGCAGGGGCATTTTTAGTGATTTGTTTCATTTACTTTACTTACCCGATGTGTAAAACTTTTACTGATTGGTTTATTATACAGTTAACCAAAATACCGCATTCATCTTTACCATTGATTTTTATTTTAATTCTGTGGTTGGTTATTTATATTGCACCATCAGGTATGCCAAACTTTATTTACGCTAATTTTTAATTATATTAATTTAATTATGATGATATATAAAAAATCGTTCTCAAAAAATAATAAAAAACCAAAATCTAGTTTGAAACGGCAACGTCATAAATCGCTGAATAAAAGTGTAATTAAAAAAAATCTTCACAAAAAAACAAACGCACCTCTTGTTTTTACTGGCAGCTCTTTATCAGCTCGTTATATATTAGTTATATTGTCTGTTACCGCTATTGCATTAATTGCGATTTATTATAAATCTATATTGATTTATTGCCAGCAAGCATACCATACTGATTTATTTGATGGTAATACGATTGCTTCTCAAGAAATTTCACCACAAGATCTTGAAAAAAAATACATTGATGAACAAAATGATCAAGAATATACAACCACACAAACATCAACTTCACTTATTCAACCGATTGATGTTGCGTTACCAGTTACTGAAAATAAAATATCCAAGTTAGCAACGGATGAACTTGAAGAGATAAAACAAAATAAAAAAATCGAAGAAATAATTACAAACAAAAATCTAAAAAATGAAGATATAGGTCCAGATTATAATTTAAAAATACACTCTGATACTACTAATCAAAATAAGCCAGAAATAGAATCTATACTACAAGATAAGAATGATGAAGTACATAAGGATATTGAATTAATCCAAGAACCGCTACCGATTGTTCTAACAAGTAATGATAAGGTATTTTTTGCCGGCGATTCTTTAATGCAAGGCGTTGCACCATATGTAAAAAAAATGTTGTTTAAGCAGTATAAAATAGAAAGTATTGATTTGAGCAAACAGAGTACAGGACTTGCTTATCCAAGTGCCTTCGATTGGCCAAAAACAATTAATGATAATCTAATTGCTGATCCTTCAATAAAATTATTGGTCGTTTTTCTTGGAGCTAATGATCCTTGGGATTTTCCTGTTAAAGGTTATGCCAAATACGCTAAATTTAAATCTGAATTATGGGAAGAGCACTACCGTTTGCGTATTGCATCTATTTTAAATAGTGCTATAGAAAATGATGTTCAAGTACTTTGGCTTGCTGCGCCTTGTATGCGTAAACCCAAATTAAACAATGGAATGCTTTATCTAAATAATTTATATAAATCTGAACTAGAAAAAACTCAACAACATTTCTTAACAACAAACGAATTATTGGGTTGCACATACGAAAAGTTCAATAATTTCATAGAAACCGATAAAGCCAAAATTAAAGTAAGAGTTGATGATGGGGTTCATTTTACACCAACTGGTCAAAAAATTTTGGCAAAAGCAATTATGGAACAAATAATTTATAAAGAATTAGAGGATACCTTTAATGATTAAATCTTTAAAGTATATTATAACCGTAATTGCAGTAACAATTACCGTTGGTTGTAGTGTAGCTGAAAGTAAAACCACCACGGTATCTACTATTGTTGATTTTGGTGATCCTAATGCTAAACAATTTGCAATGCGTTTAAAATCGTTAGAGGATAATAAAAAAACGGATCAAGTGATCAATATTACTCAATTTGGTGATTCGCATTCAGCCGCTGATTTTTTTACCGGTGAGTTAAGAACATTAATGCAACAAAAGTATGGTAATGCTGGTATTGGCTGGATAACGCCTGTAGCTATAAAAGGACAAAGCCATGCAGCTGTTACGTGGAGTTCTAAAAATTGGAATGTGTTAAGTAGCCGAACTTTAAGTAACTTGGATTTTCCTATGGGTGGTTTTATTGCTAAACCAAATAAAGATTTTGCCACTATCCGAATTACGCCGAGAGGATCTAATAATAAAGATTGGCAAGTTAAGTTAACCTTTAAAACACTTAAAAATAACACAAATTCATTAGCGCTTTATGATGCTAATAATCATAAAATTAATTTAAGCAATACTCCAAAATCAAATAGTTGGCAAACAGCTTCGGTTGTTTCTAAAATGCCATTGGTTATAAAAGGTCAAAAAGATATAGAGCTTGGTGGAATTTGGTTGACTCGTTATCAACAACCAGGTGTTATTGTTTCATCTATTGCCACTAATGGAGCTAAACAGACAATTTGGCAAAAGTGGGGGAAAGATTGGTTTAAAGAATTGTCTATATCGCAAAGTGATTTAATTATTTTAGAATACGGGACAAATGAAAGTTTTGATGGAGCACTAGATGCTAATCAATATCGAAAAAATTTAGTGAATAATATTAGACTGATTCGTAAAACATTACCCAATGCTACGATCTTGATAATGACACCGCCTGATACTATGGCAAATGAAACAAATATGCCTAAGTCTTTTGCAAAGATAATGGATATTCAAAAACAAGTTGCTAAATCTGAAAAAACATTATTTTGGGATTGGCAAGTGGCAATGGGGGGAAAGTATTCTATTAAGCAGTGGCGAAAACGGGGGTTAGCACGCCCAGATTTAGTGCATCAAACTTTACGAGGTTATAAAGAAAGCGCTCGTATTTTTTATGCTGATTTGAATGAATTTGTTAGAAAGAATAGCTAAGAATTTTGATTAGAAGGAATAAATGAGTTATGGCATCACCAATTATTGTTGCAGTTGATTTTCCAGATGTTAAATCGGCATGGAATTTTATTGATCGTGTAGATCCCAAAGATTGTCGCATTAAAATTGGTAAAGAGCTTTTTACACATGCAGGACCTGACTTTATCAAGCAAATTATGAAAAAAGGTTTTGATGTTTTTTTAGATCTTAAATTCCATGATATTCCAAATACTGTCGCAAAAGCAATTGCTGCAACTGCTGACCTTGGTGTGTGGATGACCAATGTTCATGCTAGCGGTGGTTCACGCATGATGACAGCTGCTAAAGATACACTTTATTCATATGGTAAAGATGCCCCTATTTTGATTGCGGTAACAGTATTAACTAGCATGGAGTTAGCTGATCTACAAGAAATTGGTATTAACGTATCACCTTTAGAGCAAGCAACCAGATTAGCAATACTTGCTAAAAACTGCGGGCTTGATGGTGTAGTATGTTCAGCAAAAGAAGTACAAAGTTTTAAACCCCGTTTGGGCAGTGATTTTAAATTGGTGACACCAGGTATTAGACCAGTGGGTACTAATTCTGATGACCAAAGGCGTATTATGACGCCTCAGCGAGCTCAAGCTGCAGGTTCTGATTATTTAGTCATTGGACGCCCAATTACCCAAGCAGAAGATCCTGCTAAAGCTTTACAAACAATTTTAGCAACACTAGATACAAGTAAGAGTTAATAATATTATTATGTCTGATAATCCACTTGTTTACTCGACCGATAAAGGTCGAATTAAACCGACCCAAACACTTATCTCACACCCTAAGGGGGATGGTATTATTCGAATTCAACGACAAACATCAGGCCGTAAAGGTAAAGGTGTTTGTGTTATTACTGGATTTGATATCGATCATACTCAATTATTACAGTTAGCAGCAGAATTAAAAAAACGTTGTGGTTGTGGGGGAGCAGTTAAAGATGGTGTTATTGAAATACAAGGTGATAAACGTGATTTATTAAAGTCATTGCTAGAAGATAAAGGATTTAAAGTAAAGCTAGCAGGTGGCTGATTTAGTTTATAAAATTAGCGCCCACAATAAAAATGGACGCTAATTACAGCACAATAGTTTTAATTAGAACGATAACTACGCATTTTTTTACTGATCTCTCGACGTTCTTTTGAAATTTCAGCATTTTTAATAATGTAATCATCAACACGATCATCGTAATCGCTTTTCATGTTCGCAATAATTGCTTGAAGCTCTTCATAAGTCATATCTGGTTTAATATATTCGCTCAAGTTTTCAAGTAGCAGTACTCTTTTTTGGTTGTCACGAATTTTCTTCTCGTTATCTGATATTTCACGTTTTAATTTATTCAAACGGCGCGATAAACGAATGTATTCTAATACATCTTGAAACGATGGTGCGGTTGATTTTTCCTTGTCCATCTATAACCCCTTATCTCAAAAAATGGAAAATAAACTTCTACCAATTATATACCAATAATTTTTTAAGATCATATTAATTATATTTTTAAACAAAATGATATTTCAGTAGATTAGTTATCTGTTGAGTGTTAGCTATTTTAAATTCGATTTTAAGCAAATGTTATTTCTAAATCTTCATCAAAATATTGTTTTATTCTATAAAGTTAGTTGTGAAATAACATAAAAATAAAAACAGCTATTAAGAATTAGTGCAAAGTATTGTACAATATCTTCAAATTTGTAAAAAGTGCCAGAATGAGAGAATCATAATGAGCTGGATTGAAAAAATTCTTAGTAAAAATAATATATCGTCAGATCATAAAAAGGCGAATATTCCTGGTGGCGTTTGGACAAAATGCACTAACTGTGAGCAAGTCATTTATCAAGCTGAACTTGATCTTAATTTAGAGGTCTGTCCAAAATGTGACCACCATATGCATATCCCTGCCCGAGTGCGTTTATACCGTTTTTTAGACGAAGGTTCAGATATCGAAATTGGTGCAGATCTTATGCCTAAAGATATCTTAAAATTTAAAGATACGAAAAAATATAAAGATCGATTAACAGCAGCTCAAAAAGAAACTCACGAAAAAGAAGCAATGGTTGTCATGAAGGGAACATTGCTTGGTGTACCAGTAGTTGTTGCTTGTTTTGAATTTGCGTTCATTGGTGGTTCAATGTCTTCTGTTGTTGGTGCATTATTCACGCGCGCCGCAGAGCAAGCCATTGAGGATAATTGTCCTTTAATTTGCTTTTCAACAAGTGGTGGTGCTCGAATGCAAGAGGCGCTATTTTCATTAATGCAAATGGCAAAAACGAGCGCTATTCTTGCTAAAATGCAAGATGAAGGTTTACCATATATTTCAGTAATGACCGATCCTACCATGGGAGGTGTATCGGCAAGTCTGGCAATGTTGGGTGATATTAATATTGCTGAACCTAAAGCATTAATTGGTTTTGCAGGCCCACGAGTGATTCAACAAACTGTTCGTGAAACATTACCAGAAGGGTTTCAACGTAGTGAATTTTTACTTGAAAAAGGGGCAATTGATATGATCATTCATCGCAAAGATATGCGTTCTAAAATTGCCAGTTTAATAACAAAATTAATGAAACTACCTGATCCGTTTAATGAAGTTACTCTTAACGAGACAGTTTAATTGAGTATGACAATTAACCAACTGAATGCCATGTCAACTCTAAAGACATGGCTTTATTATTTAGAACAACTACATCCTATAACCATTGATTTAGGTTTAGAACGAGTAAAAGCTGTAGCTCAGCGCCTAGATTTATTACAACCAGCGCCTTATATTTTTACCGTTGCTGGCACTAATGGCAAAGGAACAACTTGTCGAACGCTTGAAATGATATTACTTGAAGCGAATTTAAAAGTTGGTGTTTATAGCTCTCCCCATTTATTACGTTTTACTGAACGGGTACGTATTAATAATCAAGAATCAAGTGAACAACAAACCGTAAAAGCCTTTGTAGAAATAGAACAAGCCAGAGGTGATATATCGCTTACCTATTTTGAATATGCAACGCTTGCTGCATTTTATCAATTCAAACAAGCAAAATTAGATGTTGTTATATTAGAAGTAGGTCTTGGTGGAAGGCTTGATGCAACCAATATTGTTGATGCTGACGTGGCAATTATTACAACTATTGGTATTGATCATGTTGATTATTTAGGTGATACCCGTGAAAGTATCGGACGTGAAAAAGCAGGTATTTTTAAACCTAAAAGTATAGCTATTGTTGGTGAGCCAGATGTGCCAGAATCTATCTTAAATGTGGCAAAAGCTGTGAATTGCTCTATCTATAGAGTGAATAGTGATTGGTATTATCAACAACTTAATAAAGATTCATGGACTTTTGAGTCAAAATTTAAACAGTATAAAAATTTACCTATTGCTAATGTTCCTTTAGCTAATGCAGCAACTGCAATTGCAGCTATAACTTATTCATCACTTAAAATAACACAAGATGAAATAACTAAAGGATTGGCAAAATCGAACTTAATTGGACGTTTTCAAATTATTCAAACATCACCACTGGTTATCCTTGATGTAGCACATAACCCACATGCAGCAACTTATTTAGCACAGCAATTAGAAAAACTAAAAGCAGAATATTTGCAAGTAGGCAAAGTTAGATTTGTTGTTGGTATGCTTAAGGATAAAGATATTAAAAGTACCTTATCCATCTTAAAAGGTGATAGATGGTATTGTGCTTCACTTTATGGGGAACGTGGTTGTAGTGCTGAAGTATTAAAACAGCACTTATTTAATGAAGGTGAGTTTAATGTATCAACATTTGATACTGTATCTAAGGCCTATCAAAAGGCAATGCAAGATGCTAAAGAAGATGATATCATCGTGGTATGTGGCTCATTTCACACCGTATCGGATGTGTTAACTGAAATTGAGCATTAGGTGGAATTAGTCATGCCAGACAATCAAGAAAATAATCCCAATAGAGTAAGAAATTGCCTTGTAGGTTTTGCTACATTATTGCTTATTATTGCAGCAACAGTCCCATGGATTATAACGGATAAATCCAACTTACGAACGACAACAACCCCAATTTTGCAACCTGAAGTGGTTACGCAGCAAAATCAAGTAGTAGTACCATCTGATGATGTTGATGACAATTTTACCCATAATATATCAGAGGTTCCTTATCTATCTGGATCAGATCAAGATCTAAATTCATCAGCTTCATCTGATATTGTTGATGATACTGACGATTCAACAAATATAATTAAACCTTCAATGTCACAGCAAGAATCTAAAACTTATATGATCCAACTTACGGCATTAAAAAATAAACAAAAAATAGAAGAGTTAATTGCATTATTACGATTAAATAATTATAGCGTTAGAACAATACCTGATAACCCAGAACCTAATCAGTTAATTAAGTTACAGGTTGGCCCTTATGCTAAAAAAGAACAAGCTGAACAAGTCATTATTAATTTAAATAACCTAACAAAATTAGAAGGTATTATTATTACTAATTGACCGTTGTGTTACTTGTTTTAAGTTGTAAAGAATAATTATTTTTAATAAAAAGTTGTGAGTTATTATGATGAACTGGGCTGATTTTACGATTATTAGTGTAATTGCTTTTTCTGCATTAATTAGCGTTGTTCGAGGTTTTGTACGAGAAGCGTTATCATTAGTTAGCTGGATATTAGCTTTTTTTATTTCCAGCCAATTTTATATTTATATTACTGATTATTTAACTTATTTTGATAGTGATGTTATACGTATTGCTGTAGCAATTGTTATTTTATTTATTGCTACCTTATTGGTTTGTTCGATTGTGTCTTATGCTATTGGACAATTATTAAAAAAAACAGGATTATCTGGTACTGATCGTTTATTAGGTATCTGTTTTGGTGTATTACGAGGAGTTTTAGTTGTTGCCGCTATTCTCTTTTTAGTTGATACTTTTACGCCGATATCACAATCACCTTACTGGATTCAATCGCAGCTAATTCCGCATTTTAGTTTTATTATTCGCTGGTTTTTCGATTTTATACAACAGTCTTCTTCGTTTTTAGTACAATAAATTTGGAGGTAACCATAGTATGTGTGGTGTTGTTGGTATTGTTGGGAATAGTTCTGTTAATCAATCTATTTATGATGCATTGACTGTTTTGCAGCATCGAGGACAAGATGCTGCAGGTATTGTGACTATCGATAATCAAAATCGATTTCGTTTACGCAAAGCGAATGGTTTAGTCAAAGATGTGTTTCAAGAGCATCATATGCAACGATTGCAAGGTAATTTGGGCATAGGACATATTCGTTATCCTACCGCAGGTAGCTCAAGCCCATCCGAAGCGCAACCTTTTTATGTCAATTCACCTTATGGTATTGCGCTTGCTCATAATGGAAATTTAACCAATACTGATCAGTTGCGTAATAAAGTATTCGAACTTGCAAGGCGTCATATTAATACCAATTCCGACTCAGAGGTGCTACTCAATATTCTTGCTAATGAACTTGACAAGTTTCCCACCTATCCACTAACTGCCGACAATATTTTTACAGCAATACATAATGTTCATAACATAATTAAAGGCGCATATGCTTGTGTTGCAATGATTATTGGTCATGGACTTGTTGCTTTTCGTGATCCTTATGGAATACGGCCATTAGTCATTGGTAAACGGGTACTTGAGAATCAGAAAATTGAATACATGGTTGCCTCTGAAAGTGTAGCATTAGATATTCTCGATTTTGAGTTTATGCGTGATGTCGAACCAGGAGAGGCAATTTATATTACTCAAGAAGGACAATTGTATTCACAGCAATGTTCGGATAACCCTCAATATTATCCATGTATTTTTGAATATGTTTATTTTGCAAGACCTGATTCTTTAATGAATGGTGTCTCAGTTTATCAATCACGTATTCAAATGGGGAAAAAATTGGGGGCTAAAATAGCAAGAGAGTGGAAAGATGTTGATATTGATGTTGTCATCCCTATTCCCGAAACATCTTGTGATGCCGCTCTTGAAATCGCACGTATTTTAAATAAACCTTACCGGCAAGGGTTTGTTAAAAATCGCTATGTTGGACGCACCTTTATTATGCCAGGGCAAAGCGCACGTAAATTGTCTGTAAGAAGAAAACTTAACGCTAACCGTATTGAATTTGAAGGTAAAAATGTCTTATTAGTTGATGATTCGATTGTACGAGGAACAACCTCAAAAGAAATTCTCGAAATGGTGCGTTCTGTTGGAGCTAAAAAAGTCTATTTAGCGTCTGCTGCGCCAGAAATCAGGAATCCAAATGTTTATGGGATAGATATGCCAGTTGCTCGTGAACTTATTGCTTATAACCGAACAGTTGATGAAATAGCAAAAAATATTGGTGCAGATAAGGTTATATTTCAAGATTTATCTGATTTAATTAATTCAATTACAGAACAAAACTCCAACATTCATCATTTAGAGTGTTCTGTTTTTGATGGAAAATATGTTACCGAAGGAATTGATGATAGCTATTTGTCATCATTAGAACAAAAAAGAAATGAAACTAAAAAATCTTCAGACATTAAAGAGTCAGAAAACCTAGAGATTTATAATGAAGGTTAATAAATTGTGAAAATATAATATAAAGACATAAAATTATAAATTAGGTCTTTTTATTTATTTAGAGAATAATTTTGTAATTTATTTAGCTATTTAGCTACAATAAATTCTTTAATTTCAAAAGAAATAGCAATTCCCCACTACTCAACAAGAGCTACATTTACCATTAAATTTACAAAACTTTACAAAACTTAATAAATCTTTACTTAACAAATTGAATAATAATGATAAATAAAAATTCAACAAAAAACATAATAAAAAACATAACAAAAAAGTAATAAATTATTTTGATAAATGACATATTTGTAATAGAATTGCAAAAATTAAAAATCAGTTGTAAAAATTTAAATAGTAAAAATTAATAAGAAATAATTACATTGCTATTTAAAATTAGAAATTGATATTGGCAATAGATTTCATATTATGCACTTTATCGGTGAAATATAAGGAATATTAAGATGAGAAAGAATCTTAATTTAACGATTATCTCTGTATTTGTAGTAACTACATTAGGATGGCAATCTGCTTTTGCTACTGATGCTCAATTATCGCAAGGACCTATAGATAGTAATAGAATAATTGAGTTAAAAGATGGTACGAAAGCTCGTGAGATGCTTAACAACCAGCAACGTAGTCTTTATCAAATTGCACTTTTAAGTAGTATCTCTATTTCAGAATTACGAGCAATGAATGCGGGGCGTTTTGATAAAAAAGATGTTGTTGAGATTGGTGAGCGTATAGTTCTGCCTGAGAATTCACCATTGTTACCTGCAATTAAATTAAACGATGATAAAAAAGATGAACACGCCAATTTACCTCAATTGGGATCAGATGATAATTACGATGTAAAAAAGGATAAAGACGCACTATCAACTCAAATAGCTTCAACATTACAAACTTTAGCTAGTCAAGACTGGAAACAAATAACTTCGCCAGACAATGGTGGTCTATCCCAACATTTACAAAGCAAGGGTAAAGATTACGCAGAAAGTTATGTACGAAATGGGGTTAAAAACCAAGTTGTTGATCCAGTACGTAGTGCTGTACAGGATTTTTTAGGCCGTTTTGGTACTGCTCAATTACAATTTGATTTAAGTGATAAAGGCGAATTTAACAATGTCAATTTGAAGTTATTTAGCCCATGGTATGACACAGAAGATACATTAATATTTAGTCAAATATCATTTCAGGAATATGAGCACAACCGTCGAATAGGTAACTTTGGTATTGGTCAGCGTTGGGATGTTGCTGATAAAAAATGGTTACTTGGTTATAACGTATTTTTTGACCATGATTTCCAGCGTGCACACAATCGTTTAGGTATTGGTGCCGAAGCTTGGACTGATTATATGAAATTTGCTGCTAACTATTATCATCCATTATCAGACTGGAAAGATTCTAAAGATTTTGATGATTATTTAGAACGCGCAGCAAGAGGCTTTGATGTTCGATTCCAAGGATATTTACCACAATATCCACATTTGGGCGGATCACTCATGTATGAACAATACTATGGTGATAAAGTCGCTTTATTTGGTAAAGATAATTTACAAAAAGATCCGCGAGCAATTACTGTCGGTCTTGATTATACACCAGTTCCACTTTTCACTATTAAGGCTGAGCATAAACGAGGTCAAGATAATAAAAAGGCAACTAAAGCTGAATTAACAATGAACTATCGTATAGGTACACCGTTAAAAGATCAGTTGGATCCAGATATGGTTCAATCTGCTCGTTCTTTAAAAGGTAGCCGTTATGATTTAGTTGATCGTAATAACTATATCGTTCTTGAATATAAAGAAAAGAAAATATCGGTCGATTTAGGGCTTGAGCAAACTCAGTTAATCGAAGGGCAAGCTTATCCGTTAACTATCAGTGTTCATAATGCTAAGAACTTATCAAGTTTAGTATGGTCTGGTGATATGCTTGAAATTGACGCTGGTGGTGGTTTTTTATGTATTGCTACAGGTGGATGCACCGCTTCTTCATGGCTTAATCCACCAGCCGATGTAAATAATTGGCAAATTGTTGCTCCTAGCTATGTTGATCAAAATGGTCAGCGTCGCCCAGTTAGTACAAATGGCAAATATTCTTTATCAGTATCTGTCTCTGATAGCCGCGGAAGATCTGCAACATCGAATGCTGTAAGTTTTGAAGTATTACCAAATCCGACAATGCGTAAAATTGGAGTATGGGCAGTAGATAGTTCAGGTAACAAAACAACTTTGGCGGCTCAGCCTGCAAATGGCTCAAGTAGTTTGACCGTATTAGCTACTCTCGTTAAACCGAAGGTAAATAATGGTTCAATCAACTCGTTTCAAGATGTAGATGGTTTTAGTGATAGTGAACTAATGGATAATATACCCGTAACATTTAACGAATTTGCCGGATTGTGGACTGCAACTAGTAATGGCGAAAAAATTGCTTTAATCAATGGTACATCAGGTAATGTAAATGAATGTCCAGAGCAAAAACCTTGTGTTATTGTAAAATCATTTGAAAAAGTTGCAAAAGGTCAAAAAATATCATCCCGTGCCTCAACTGCGGCTGGTTTAGAAGTAATCGGTGATAGTTATGCAATAGATGTAGCTTCAAATATTGAAGGACTGATTGATTTTTCAATTTCGTTAGATCAGTATGGTTTTGGTACGTCATTCAATAAAACCTCTGTTGATTTCTCTGGTGGTAGATCGGGTTATATAGAAGTTTGGAATGATTCTGGAACATTAGTTGCTAAAAGTTCAGGTTCTGTACTTGAATTTGACCCTGCAGGGCCAAACGAATGGCGTGTTGGTAATGAATATCTTGTTAAAGCGTTTACCTCTGAAAATGGTACCCAAATTGTTAATCCATATGTAATTTGGTCATTAGTTGGTTCAAATGCAAGTGCTTGTCCTAATAATGAGACTTCATTACCAAATGACGCTAGGAGTCATCCTAATGGACCGTGGTTTAACGTTGCTTTGGGACGAGATGCCCACTATAAAATAAGAGGTAAAACGGCTGACAATTATAGTTATGCTTCATCTGGCACAAGCATACCAGCGGCTGGTGATGCACCGGATCATTTAGATTTAACACCACAGCCCTCTTCTACCTCTGCGTGTGCTGGCGATCAAGGATTTAAATTGCAAGTGACCGTTTTATAACAGATAAAAGTTTAGATTATCGACGTAAGTCGATAATCAAGAAGGGAACACCAACAAAATGGTGTATTTATATAAATACAACATGTTAATTTATAGAGAAAAATAGGAAGTTAAACATGAAAAATTTTACAATTAAAAAAGTTGCATTAGGCTTGTTTTTAGCTGGTTATTCAGCAAGCAGTGCATTTGCTGCTTTAGAGGCAACTACTAATAAGGTGATTAACGGTAACGCACCAGTATTGAAAGCTGTAAATGGTACAAGAGCAGATCATACTTTGACTGTTGTAGTATCTCAAAATGAAGATGGTAGTACACCAATCGGTGATCGAGTAGCTAAAGTAGGTGACTATGTCGTTATTCAATTTAATCTAGAAGATGCAGATGGCGATAATGATACTGGAAAAATCAAAGACACATTACAAGTTTTTGCAAGAAAAGCTGATGGTTGGAAGTCAATGGATGTTAAGTCAACTGTGACTGAAGACCATAGTAATGCAATAGCTCGTATATCTTTTAAAATAACTAGTGATTTCATAGGCGCAGAAAAAATTGGTTTTAAACTTTTAGAAAGAACTGACTTTGGTATTCCTTATACCAATACCTGGTTAGAAGTAAATGATATTTGGGCAACAGGTACTCCTAATACCGCTAAACCAGCAGATCCTGAACACCCAGAAACCCCTCCTTCTAATGAAAAGGATAAAGATAACCCAATTTCTGATGATGCGCACGCAAATGAAGATCGTGGCCCAGGTGGTGATAATACAGGTATTGGTAAAGGTCCAATTACAACTGATGATGGTGAAGTTGGTATTTTCCTAGTTGAAGGTGGTGTTACAAACAAAGATATTAACTATGCCTCACCTGGAGCTCCTGAACCTAAATATGGTCAGACATTCCAAGCTATCGCGTGGACTGATAGTACTATTGGTAATGGTGTAATGGATTCTGGCGCAATTGAATTAACTGGTTATTCTTTTGTGTGGACACTAGCTGGTTCATATGACAACAAGCCAGCAAATACAGAAGAAATAGCAAGTGGTGATACTATTACCTTAGCTACGACTAATAGTGATACCATGTACAATAAAGGTACCCCGAACTACTCTGCTGGTGGTCAAGGTTATAACCTTAAAGTTACAGCTACTACTAACTAATGTTAAATTTGGTTATATCAGTGTAGAAAACCACTCTTCGGAGTGGTTTTTTATTTAATAAATGCATAACTTGATGATGCTTTATATTATTTAAGTGTTGTTATAAAATAAGCACAAATCTAATTTACTATCATCAAATATGATTATTCCTTGGCAAAATCTTGAACCACAAACATTAAATAACCTAATTGAATATTTTGTATTACGTGAAGGCACTGACTACGGTTTACAAGAAAAATTACTCCAAGAAAAAGTTAATGATGTTAAACTTCAATTAGAGAATGGTTCGGTAGCACTTTTTTGGTCTCAATTACATGAAACAATTGATATTAAACTAATTAAATAGTAGTTAAAATAATTGTTTGTATATGATTTATTGCGTAACTTTGTTATAGTGTTAGTGTTGTAAATAAAATGGAGAGGTAGGATTAATGATTGGTAAACAACAATCGGATACAACGTTAGAATGGTTTTTATCTCATTGCCATATTCATAGATATCCAGCTAAGAGTACCCTTATACATCAAGGCGAAAAAGCAGAAACCCTCTATTATATTTTGAAAGGCTCTGTTGCGGTATTGATTAAAGATGATGAAGGCAACGAGATGATTTTGTCTTATTTAAATCAAAATCAGTTTTTAGGTGAATTAGGTCTTTTTGAAGAAGACACAGAGCGAAGTGCTTGGGTTAAAGCTAAAACAAGTTGTGAAGTAGCCGAAATTTCATACAAAAAATTTAAGCAACTCGTTCAAGTTAATCCTGATATTTTAATGCGCCTTGCCAGTCAAATGGCTAGCCGATTACAAGTAACATCTGAAAAAGTTAGTAATTTAGCATTTTTAGATGTTGCAGGGCGTATAGCACAAACACTTCTAAATCTTGCCAAACAACCCGATGCAATGACACACCCAGATGGTATGCAAATCAAAATTACGCGTCAAGAAATAGGACAAATTGTAGGTTGTTCGCGTGAAACAGTTGGTCGAATTTTAAAAATGCTTGAAGATCAACACTTGATTTCTGCACATGGTAAAACAATTGTAGTTTATGGTACGCGTTAATTGGACAAAATAATATAATTAATATAATGATTGCGACAATATGAGATATTGCATGACACAAGAAAGATCTATTCCTAGTCATGTGGCTATAATTATGGATGGTAATGGTCGCTGGGCACGGCAACATAACCAGTTACGAGCTATTGGTCATCGAGCAGGCTTGAAAGCAGTTCGAAAAATAGTCGCTTATGCGGCAAAAATAAAGATAAAAGTCCTTACGTTATATGCTTTTAGTAGTGAAAATTGGAAACGTCCACACAATGAAGTTTCTGCCCTAATTTCCCTTTTTATTTATGCATTAAATCGTGAGATAAAAAGTTTAAATAAAAATAATGTTCGTTTGAATATTATTGGTGATATTTCTCGCTTTAGTGAACATTTACAAAATATGATTATTCATGCGCAAAATTTAACGAAAAACAATTCTGGACTAGTACTAAATATTGCTGCTAACTATGGCGGACGTTGGGATATTTTGCAGTCAGCAAAAAAAATTGCTATGCAAGTTACTAATGGAGAAATCAGTTTAGATGATATTACTGAGGATCGTTTTGGCTCAACAATGTGTATGAGCGAATTTCCTGAAGTGGATTTAGTTATTCGTACTGGCGGAGAATATCGAATTAGTAATTTTTTGTTATGGCAAATTGCTTATTCTGAACTCTATTTTACCAATACTCTATGGCCTGATTTTAATCAATCTTTATTTGATGAAGCAATCAATGCATTTAATGCCAGAGAACGACGCTTTGGTGGTATTCATAATAAGGAGCATTCATGTTAATCCATCGCATACTTGCTGCAGTTGTGCTTATTCCGCTTGTGGTAGCAGTTCTTTTTTTTGTTCCATTACCCGTGTTTTCTTTCACTATTATTCTGGTTTGTGGATTAGCCGCATGGGAGTGGACTCAGTTTCTTCATATTAGAAAAAAATATTTAAAATTAATTTTTTCTTTTTCAACAGTTATTTTATTGGGCATACTTTATTTGATTCCAGATTCTATTGAATTTAAAATGAATTTATATAGTATAATTTTATTTTTATCAATCATATGGTGGTTAACTGCTTTGTTTTTAGTAAGTAGCTATCCAACCACTACAAAGTATTGGTGTAATTCAATCTTTATAAAGTTACTATTTGCTTTTTTTACGCTAGCACCGTTTTTTATTAGTATGGTCGAATTAAGAGCAATTAACTACAATTCTAATTCTTATACGGGTGCAATTTGGTTGCTTTATGTCTTTGTGCTAGTATGGGCGACAGATACTGGAGCTTATTTTGTTGGGCGATCATTTGGTAAACGAAAATTAGCCGCGAAAGTATCCCCAGGTAAAACTATAGAAGGATTTATAGGTGGTATTAGTGTAGCAATTGCAATTAGTTTAATTGCTTACATGCTTAACATGTTTGACATGACTTTCAGTACATTTTTTATTAGCTCTTTGTTAGCGATTTTAGTTTCGGTTTTAGGTGATTTAACTGAAAGTATGTTTAAGCGTGAAGCAAATATTAAAGATAGTGGTCACTTAATTCCTGGTCATGGTGGAATTTTAGATCGCATTGATAGCTTAACTGCTGCCGTTCCTGTTTTTGCTACATTAGCTTTTTACTTATTATAAAAGGTAATAGATTTTGTTGTGGTCGCTGTTATTGTTTGTTATTACCATGAGTATATTAGTTACTATTCATGAGTTTGGACATTTTTGTGTTGCTCGCTTGTGCAAGGTTCAAGTTGAATGTTTCTCAATTGGTTTTGGTAAAAAAATATGGTCTCATAAATTTTTAAGCGGAACCGAATTGGTAATTGCTATGATTCCGCTTGGTGGTTATGTTAAAATGCTCGACGGTAGAGCAACAACATTATCAAGCGATAACGAAAACTTTGCATTTGATAGAAAAAAAATTTGGCAAAGAACTGCCATTATTTTTGCAGGTCCGTTTGCTAATTTTATATTAGCTTTAATTATTTATTGGGTTATTTTTTTGATGGGTGTAGTTGTTTACCCTGTTAAAATAAAAGAAGTTATACCTAATACACCAGCTTCTACAGTAATAATTCCAGCTGGTGCAGAATTGAAAACTATTGATAATCTAAAAGTAGAAACATGGAATGATGTAAATTTAGCCTTAATTGCGGCAATGGGAAAAGCTAATGTGTCTTTTTCTTATATCGATAACTTTGGTGATGATAACCAGAAAGAAGTTAAAAAAGATGTAGATATCAGTAATTGGCATTTTGATATAGAAAAGGATTCGACAATTACGGCATTTGGTTTTGTTCCTGAAAAGGTGAAATTTTATCCAATTGTGAGTAAAATTGTATCGGGTTCGGCTGCTGAGAAAGCAGGTTTGCGTGTTGGGGATAAAATTATTGGTTATAATGATCACTCATATGTTGATTGGAATGATTTTTCCAATACAATTAAAACAGCTCAAGCAATGATGTTAAAAGTTAATCGAGAAAATATAGATATTTATCTTAAACTCGTGCCAACTATTGGAGCAGATGGAAAAGGTGTCGCTGGTTTGTATCCCAAGTCTGATGCAAGAGTTATGCAGTATGGTTTTTTAGAGAGTTTTAATAAAGGTATGGCGCAAACAGTGTTAACCACGAAGTTAACGATTCGTTCGCTTTATCAATTAGTAACAGGTGTTATTGGTCTAAAACATTTGTCTGGACCAATAACAATAGCAAAAAGCGCAGGGCAAACAGCAAGTTATGGTTTTACCTCTTACTTATATTTTCTAGCTTTTATTAGTATAAGTTTGGGCGTTATCAATCTTGTTCCATTACCTATGTTAGATGGCGGGCACCTTGTTTTTTTATTATTTGAAAAGATAAAAGGTAAAGCCTTATCAAATGAAGTACAAGAACGATTTTCTCGTATTGGCTTTTTTTTATTGATGGTAATAATGGGAATTGCACTATTTAATGATATTTTACGATTGTGATGGGATGAGGTTATAAACATTTACGATGAAAATAAATAAATTACTTATAGCATCTTTGTTGTTTAGTACTACAGCAGTATATAGTTCCAATGCATTTTGTGTTGATGATTTTGTAGTAAAAGACATCAAATTTGAAGGTTTGCAACGTGTTACTGTTGGAGCAGCATTACTTGAAATGCCTATTCAAGTCGGTGATTATGTTAATGAAGCTGATTTAGGCCGTATCATCAAATCACTATATTCCAGTGGAAACTTTGATAATATTACCGTTTCTCGTGATGGTGATAGGTTAATTGTTCATGTTCAAGAACGCCCTACTATTGCTAGCATAACTTTTTCTGGTAATAAGTCTGTTAAAGATGAGATGCTGAAGAAAAATCTAGATAGTTCGGGTATCCGTGAAGGTGAAGCATTAGATCGTACTATGCTTTCTGGTATAGAAAAAGGCTTAGAAGATTTTTACTATAGTGTTGGTAAATATAATGCTCAAATCAAAGCTGTTGTAACTCCGTTGTCACGTAATCGTGTTGATTTAAAATTAGTTGTAGCTGAAGGTAAATCGGCACTAATTGATCAGATTAATATTGTTGGTGCTAAAGCTTTTTCATCTGAAGAACTTATTTCGCGTTTTACTTTGCGTGATGAAGTACCTTGGTGGAATATGCTTGGAGATCGCAAATATCAAAAACAAAAATTGGCAGCAGATTTAGATGAATTACAAAGTTTTTATTTAAATCGTGGTTATGCTCGTTTTAACATTGAGTCAACGCAAGTTAGTTTAACGCCAGACAAAAAAGGCATATACGTTACAATTAATATTCATGAAGGTGAACAGTATAAGTTATCTCAACTTGAATTTATGGGTAATTTTGCTGGTCATAAAGGCGAGATTTCCAAAATTGCTAATGAAAAAGTAAAAGTTGGTGAACTTTATAATGGTAAAAAAATTACTGAAATTGAAGATGGCGTTAAGCGTCTACTTGCTAATTTCGGTTATGCGTACCCTAGAGTATCAATTCAGCCTGAAATGGATGATGTCACACATACGGTTAAATTAGTTGTTCTTGTTGATGTGGGTGAACGTTTTTATGTTCGTAAAATTAAAATAGTTGGCAATACTGTAACCAGCGAAAGTGTAATTCGCCGTGAGCTTCGACAAATGGAGGGGGCTTGGTTAAGTAATGGATTAGTTGAATTGGGTAAAGAACGTTTAAACCGACTTGGATTTTTTGATACTGTTGAAGCAAATACTGAACGTGTGCCTGGTATTGATGATCAAGTCGATATTATTTATAAAGTTGCTGAACGTAATACTGGTAGTATCAAATTTGGTATTGGTGTTGGTTCTGATAGTGGTGTTAGTTTCAATGCCGGTATTTCTCAAGATAACTGGTTGGGAACAGGTAACAGTGTCTCGTTTGATGTTAACACAACTGATACAGATAAAACTGCATCTATTTCTATCGTTGATCCTTATTTTACCGTTGATGGTGTAAGTTTAGGGGGTAGTATTTATTATA
Source organism: Gilliamella sp. Bif1-4 (assembly GCF_001690535.1). Classification (NCBI taxonomy): domain Bacteria; kingdom Pseudomonadati; phylum Pseudomonadota; class Gammaproteobacteria; order Orbales; family Orbaceae; genus Gilliamella; species Gilliamella sp. Bif1-4. The sequence goes on from NZ_LZHC01000061.1 coordinate 108,480, forward strand.
ATACCTATAAAAATGACGATAAAGATGATGAATCAGAATATTCAAGTAAGACTTGGGGCGCATCAGCTAATTTAGGATTCCCAATTAGTGAAAATAATTTTGTTCGTTTTGGTTCTGAATTTGCTAACCATAAGTTATCAGGTATGCAAGCGCAATATGGAATGTGGCGTTATTTCAATTCTATGGGTGAAAAAGTGAACAATAAAAGTTCTATTTCATTTGATACTAATGATTTATTGTTAAATGCTTATTGGACATATAACTCTTTAGATCGTGGATTTTTCCCTACTGATGGACTTAAAATAACAGCTAATGCTAAAGTCACAGCACCATTATTTGAAAATAGGTTCTATAAACTAGTTTCAGATGCGTCTTACTATTATCCTATTGACAATGACCATAACTGGATCTTTTTAACTCGTGCTCGATTAGGCTACGGTGGCGGTTTAGGTGGAAAAGAGTTACCTTTTTATGAAAACTTCTATGCTGGTGGTGCTTCAGTGCTACGTGGGTTTAAATCAAATACTGTAGGTCCTAAAGCGGTATATCTTAATAAAAGTGGAATTTGTGATAGCTTAGATAATACATCTGGATGTACAAAATCAAAAGATGCTGTAGGTGGTAATGCTATAGCTTTTGCAAGTACAGAGCTAATTATTCCAACGCCATTTGCTAGCGAAAAATATGCTGATAATATTAGAACATCACTATTTTTCGATGCAGGTACTGTATGGGATACTGAATGGAATTTAAAAGGAAAAAATATCCCTGATTATAGTTCCCCATCGGATATTAGGATGTCTGCTGGGCTTGCCGTGCAATGGATGTCTCCATTAGGTCCTTTAGTCTTTTCTTATGCTCAACCGTTTAAGAAATATGATGGCGATTCAACTCAACAGTTTCAATTTAATATAGGTTCTACATGGTAATTCCATGTTATAAAATAGAAAACAAATAGGTGATTAAAGTGAAAAAAATTATATATTTTCTTAGTGTTAGTACGGCGTTACTTTTTGCAGGCTTTGTAAATGCTGAAGTAAAAATTGGTGTAGTCGATGTTATGTCAGTATTACAACGCATGCCTCAACGCGAATCGGTTGGTAAAGCATTGGATAGTGAATTTGAAGCAAGAGCTAAATCATTACAAGCTGAAGAAAAGAAAGCAAATGAAGCTGCTGCACGATTAAAAAAAGATGGTTTAACATTATCTTCATCTGAAAAAACGAAATTAAATAAAACAATTTCTGATTTTGAAAATAAAGCTAAGGCTTTTTCTGCAGATTATCGTAAGCGTGAAACAGAAGAAGCAGAGAAATTATTAATTAAAATCCAAGAAGCTATTAAAGATATAGTCGCAAAAGAAAAATACGATATTATTTTAAAAGCAGAAGCCACCTTATCAGCTTCAGATGCGGTTGACATTTCAGACAAAGTGTTGGAAAAGGTTAAAAAATAATGTTTTCCTTTCGTTTAGAGCAATTAGCTAAGCAACTTGATGCTAGGTTACATGGTGATGGTGATTTAGCCATCACTGGTATAGCATCAATGAATAGTGCTATATCAGGTCAAATTACATTTTTATCTGATAAGAAATTACAAAAGAATTTATTAGAATGCAAAGCTTCTGCTGTGGTAATGACAGAAGAGAGTCTTGAGCATTGGAATGGTGCAGCCCTTATTGTAAAAGATCCATACCTTGCATATGCAAAATTAGCACAATACCTAGATACTACTCCAGCTCCAGCTAAGGATATAGCTACATCAGCAGTGATTGATTTGACAGCTCAATTAGGTAGTAATGTTTCTATTGGCGCTAATGCTGTTATCGAAAGCGGTGTGATATTAGGAGATGATTGTGTCATTGGAGCAGGGTGTTTTGTTGGAAAAAATACAACAATAGGTGCAGGTACAAAATTATGGGCTAATGTTTCTATTTATCATAATTGTATTATTGGAGAAAATTGCCTGATTCAATCTGGGACTGTAATTGGTGCAGATGGATTTGGTTATGCTAATGATAAAGGGAAGTGGGTTAAAATTCCTCAATTAGGGAAAGTCGTTATTGGCAATAACGTTGAAATTGGTGCCTCAACGACAATTGATCGCGGTGCACTTGATGATACTATTATTGGAAATGGTGTTATTATTGACAATCAATGTCAGATTGCTCATAACGATGTAATTGGAGATCATACGGCTGTTGCTGGCGGTGTTATTATGGCTGGAAGTTTAACTATTGGTCGACACTGTTTAATCGGTGGTGCAAGTGTTATTAATGGACATATGGAAATATGTGATCAAGTTACAGTAACAGGTATGGGTATGGTAATGCGTCCAATTACACAGCCTGGTGTTTATTCATCAGGTATCCCATTGCAAGAAAACAAAGTATGGCGAAAAACGGCATCATTAGTTTTACATATTGACGAAATGAATAAACGCCTGAAAGCGCTTGAGAAGAAACTATTAAATGTCTCGACGTAGACGATTACGGTCGGTATAATGCATGCCTATTTTTTAATTTTTTAGCTCAATTATCGTTTTTATATAATTATGAGCAAATAATATTCAATAATTTCGAGGTATAAACATGCAAGTTTCGGTAGAAACAACACAAGGATTAGGTCGACGTTTATCTATTACAATTAAAGCTGAAGATATTAAAAAAGCAGTTGATAAAGAGCTTATTAATACAGCAAAAAAAGTACGTATTGATGGTTTTCGTAAAGGAAAAGTGCCTTTAAAAATTGTTGAACAACGTTATGGTGCTTCTATTTTACAAGACGCTTTAGGCGATTTGATGCAACGGAATTTTGTTGACGCTATTATTCAAGAAAAATTAAATCCAGCCGGAGCTCCGACTTATACTCCACAAGAATATAAAAATGGTGAAGACTATACATTTACTGTTGAATTTGAAGTTTATCCAGAAATAAAAGTTGAAAATTTAGATAAAATTGAAGTTGAAAAACCAGTTGCACAAGTTGCTGATGCAGATGTTGAAACAATGATTGAAACATTACGCAAACAACAAGGTACTTGGAAAGAAGTTGAAAAAGCGGCTGAAGAGCAATATCGTGTTACTTTGGATTTTGTCGGTCAAGTTGATGGTGCCGAGTTTGAAGGTGGTAAGGCTAATGATTTTGCATTAGTATTAGGACAAGGCCGTATGATTCCAGGTTTTGAAGATGCAATTATTGGTCATAAAGTAGGTGATAAGTTTGATATTAATGTGACTTTCCCTGAGGACTATCATGCTGAAAACCTAAAAGGTAAACCTGCCGTATTCGCATCTACACTTAAGAAGGTTGAAGAACTTGAATTACCTGAACTAACCGAAGATGTTGTTAAACGTTTTGGTATTGTAGATGGTACCGTTGAAAGTTTGCGAGCTGAAGTTCGTAAAAATATGACAAGAGAACTCAACGCAACAATTCGTAACAAAGTAAAAACACAAGCTATTGATGGTTTAGTTAAAAATAATGAGATTGATATACCAGTGGCATTAATCGATCGTGAAATTGATGTGTTACGTCAACAAGCCTTATCTCGCTTTGGTGGTAATGTCAAACAAGGTATGGAATTACCGAAAGAATTATTTGAAGCTGAGGCTAAAAAACGTGTTGCTACAGGCTTATTATTTAGTGAAATAATTGAAAGTAATAAATTAACTGCAGACGAATCACGCATTCAAGCATTAATTGATGAAATTGCGACTGCATATGAAGATCCAAAGGAAGTTTCAGAATATTATCACAAAGATAAAAAAGCAATGGAGAATATTCGAGCTGTTGCATTAGAAGATCAAGTTGTAGATCTGTTGTTAGCTAGTGCGAAAGTAACAGAAAAAAATTATTCATTTTCTGAATTAATGAATCAGCAGATGGCTTAATCTATTAGCCTTTTCATTTAATTTAAAACCGCTCACTTTTAAGCCCAAATATGTATTATCTGTTTGGGCTATTTTGTTAATTAGGAGATAAAAATGCCTTTAGAATCATATATGGGTGTTATTCCAATGGTAGTTGAACAAAGCTCTCGGGGTGAACGAGCTTATGATATTTACTCACGGCTATTAAAAGAGCGAGTTATATTTTTGACGGGACAAGTTGAAGATAATATGGCAAACCTTATTATTGCTCAAATGTTGTTTCTAGAAGCAGAGAATCCTGATAAAGATATCCATTTGTATATCAATTCACCTGGTGGAGTTGTTACAGCTGGTATGGCTATTTATGATACAATGCAATTTATAAAACCAGATGTTAGTACAATTTGTTTGGGACAGGCTTGTTCAATGGGGTCATTGCTTTTAACAGCTGGAGCTAAAGGTAAACGTTATTGCTTACCAAATGCACGTGTCATGATTCACCAACCATTAGGTGGTTTTCAAGGACAGGCTTCTGATATCCAAATACATGCACAAGAGATTTTACAGGTAAAAAACCGATTAAATAATATTTTAGCAATGCACACAGGTCAAGATATTAGTGTGATTGAAAAAGATACCGACCGTGATAATTTTATGTCTGCGGATAAAGCAGTTGAATATGGTTTAGTTGATGCCATATATAGTAAACGATCTTAATGTTGGGTAGGTGGTAAACGTGAATAAAGAAAGTTCAAAAAAATTACTCTATTGTACTTTTTGTGGTAAAAGTGAGCATGAAGTCCGTAAACTTATTGCTGGTCCAGCATCTATTTATATTTGTAATGAATGTATAGGATTATGTAATGATATTTTAAAAGAAGAGAAAAAAAGTTTTCTTTCTCATGAAGAGTTTATTAGTAAACCATTACCAACACCACACGAAATTAGAGAGCATCTTGATGAATATGTAATAGGTCAAGAAAGAGCTAAAAAAGTTTTGTCTGTCGCTGTTTATAATCATTACAAGCGCTTACGTAACCATGCTAGTCGTAGTGATGTTGAATTAGGCAAAAGTAATATTTTGCTTATAGGACCTACTGGTAGTGGTAAAACGTTATTAGCTGAAACTTTAGCTCGTTTTTTAGACGTTCCTTTTGCTATGGCCGATGCAACAACATTAACTGAAGCAGGTTATGTTGGTGAAGATGTAGAGAATATTATTCAAAAATTATTACAGAATTGTGATTATGATGTTGAAAAAGCTCAGAGGGGTATTATTTACGTTGATGAAATCGATAAAATTTCACGAAAATCGGATAACCCATCTATTACTAGAGATGTTTCTGGTGAGGGAGTTCAACAGGCTTTATTGAAAATTATTGAAGGCACTATCGCTTCTGTTCCGCCAAAAGGTGGACGTAAACATCCTCAGCAGGAGTTTTTGCAAGTAGATACTTCAAAAATTCTATTTATTTGCGGTGGTGCATTTAGTGGTTTGGATAAAGTCATTGAAAATCGTGTATCAATTAACACAGGAATAGGTTTTGGTGCTGAGGTAACAAGTACTAAAAATAAACTTTCTGAGTCGGAGCTATTAGCTAAAATTGAGGCTGAAGACTTAGTTAAGTTTGGTTTAATTCCTGAGTTTATCGGAAGATTACCTGTTATAGGAACATTATCCGAATTAGATAAAAATGCTTTAATTAATATTCTGACGGAACCTAAAAACGCCTTGACTAAACAATTTCAAACTTTGTTTGAGTTAGATGGTGTTGAACTTGAGTTTACGAGAGAAGCCTTGGATGCTATCGCTATAAAAGCGATGCAAAGAAAAACAGGAGCGAGAGGTTTGCGTTCAATTGTTGAAAATATATTATTAGATACAATGTATGACTTACCATCAATGGATACTATTAACAAAGTAATTGTTGAAAAAGAAACAGTTGAACAATCTCTAGCACCGAAATTAATCCATCGTGAAGATGCTGAAATCTCGGCTTGAAATATATATTTGCCATCATAGATATGATGGCAAGAGCTATACCTCAAATTAATATTAAAGCAGAATTTCCGTAAACACTGTCAAGATGTTCTAGAATTAGTGTATGTTAAAACAAAAAAGATAGGCTTGAATATCTAAAAATGACCCCAATATTTATCTAATAGATTTGTACTACTAGAGAGAATAAAATGAAAATAAAACGAACTAAACAAATGATTATGCCTATTTTACCATTGCGTGATGTTGTTGTATTTCCACATATGGTAATTCCTCTCTTTGTTGGTAGAAGTAAATCAATACGTTGCTTAGAAGCTGCAATGGAAATGGATAAGCAAGTCTTTCTTGTAACCCAAAAAAATCCTTCTCAAGATGATCCCGATATAGATGATTTATATGATGTCGGAACTGTGGCCAATGTTTTACAATTACTTCAATTACCAGATGGAACAGTAAAAGTTCTTGTTGAAGGTATTGCAAGAGCTAAAATGAATGACATTGTTGAGAACAACGATTATGATTTTTTTATTGCAAAAGTCAAACCATTAAGTGAAGTAAAAAAAGCCGCGGATATAAGTGAGGCTATGATACGCTTAACTTTATCTAACTTTGATGAATACTCAAAACTAAACAAAAAAATAACTCAGGAAGTTGTTGATTCTATACGTTTTTTGAAAGAGCCTTCACGTTTAGCCGACTCTATTGCTGCAACTCTATTTTTGAAAGTTGAACAAAAACAAGAGATTTTAGAAACCGCTAATCTTATAAAGCGTTTCGAATTGCTTATTTCATTGATGGAATCAGAAATTGATTTACTACAAGTTGAAAAAAATATTCGACAACGAGTTAAACAACAAATGGAAAAGGCTCAAAGGGAGTATTACCTCAATGAGCAAATTAAAGCTATTCATAAAGAGTTAGGCGATATAGATAATAAACCTGATGAATATGAAGAATTAAAAGAAAAAATTACTAAAGCTAAAATGCCAAAAGAAGCTACAGATAAAGCATTAGCTGAGCTTAATAAACTTAAAATGATGCCAGCGATGTCTGCTGAGGCAACGGTTGTTCGGGGATATATTGATTGGATGCTTCAAGTTCCTTGGTATAAGCGTAGTAACGTTAAAAAAGATATTGAAGCTGCACAAAAAGTTTTAGATAAAGATCATTATGGACTTGAACGTGTAAAAGATAGAATTTTAGAATATTTAGCAGTTCAAGGCCGTGTTAATAAAGTTAAAGGTCCAATTTTATGTTTAGTTGGTCCTCCTGGTGTGGGGAAAACGTCACTTGGTCAATCAATTGCTAAAGCGACAGGACGTCAGTATATACGAATGGCACTTGGTGGTGTACGTGACGAAGCTGAGATACGTGGACATAGGCGTACATATATTGGTTCGATGCCAGGTAAATTAATTCAACGCATGGTGAAAGTGGGGGTTAAGAATCCGTTATTTTTATTAGATGAGATAGATAAGATGGCATCGGATATGCGTGGCGACCCTGCATCTGCATTATTGGAAGTACTTGATCCTGAACAAAATAATGCTTTTAATGACCATTATTTAGAAGTCGACTACGATTTATCTGATGTGATGTTTGTTGCAACAGCTAACTCTATGAATATTCCTGCTCCGTTATTGGATAGGATGGAAGTTATTCGTCTTTCTGGCTATACAGAAGATGAAAAATTGAATATAGCAAAGCAACACTTAATTGCTAAGCAGATAGAAAATAATGGTTTGAAATCAAAAGAAATCAGTATTGATGACTCAGCTATTATTGGAATCATTCGTTATTATACGCGGGAAGCTGGGGTTCGAAACCTAGAAAGAGAGATTGCAAAAATTTGTCGTAAAGTTGTTAAGCAATTAGCATTAAATAATAAATTGAAAAAAGTAATTGTGACACAGGATAACGTAAAAGATTTCTTGGGAATACGGCGTTTTGATTACGGTAAGGCAGATAACGAAAACCGCATTGGACAAGTTATTGGTCTTGCGTGGACAGAAGTGGGGGGAGATTTACTTACTATTGAATCTGTAAGTGTTCTAGGTAAAGGAAAATTGACTTACACTGGCTCATTAGGTGATGTTATGCAAGAATCGATTCAAACGGCATTAACAGTTGTTCGGTCTTGTGCAGAAAAATTGGGTATTAATAGTGATTTTTATGAAAAACGAGATATCCATGTACATGTGCCTGATGGCGCAACGCCAAAAGATGGACCTAGTGCAGGTATAGCAATGTGTACTTCACTAATTTCAACGTTAACGGGTAATCCTGTTCGTTCTGATGTTGCTATGACGGGCGAAATAACATTACGTGGTGAAGTTTTACCTATCGGTGGATTAAAAGAAAAGTTATTAGCTGCGCACCGAGGTGGAATTAAAACTGTATTGATTCCAATGGATAATGTTAAAGACTTGGAAGATATACCTGATAATGTAAAATCTGAAGTTGATATACACCCAGTAAAATGGATTGATGATGTGCTTACAATTGCGTTGCAGAATAATCCATTCGGTATAGAGCCAGTACCAATAACTAGAAAAGCTATTAAGAAATTAAAAAATAACGTTGATAGTTCTGCGATATTAAACTAGTTATTTATTAATTTAATAAAAGATCAACTCTATGTTGATCTTTTTTTTGTGATACATAACATTCGGACAATAGCCAATTTAGTTAAATATGCTATACTTTTATAATTCAACATTAGGTATGGAGAATCGCAATAAATGATGGGGACAATCCGAACAGCAGCAAATAATATTGTTGTTAAGATTATTTTTGCAATAATTATTTTATGTTTTATTTTCACTGGCGTCGGATTTTTAGGTTTTGGTGGCAGTGTAAGTGTTCAAGATCAACAGAAATATATCGCAAAAGTTGATGGTGAAGGTATTAGTCGGGCCGAATTCGAAGCTCAAGCTAGAGCAGTAACCGCGAATGCTGGAGGTGATAGTTCTTTTATCAAAAAATTACGTCGTAATGTTTTATCTTATCAAATTGATAATTATTTAGCTTATAAATTTTCGGAAAAAGTTGGTGTAGCTATTAGTAATGATCAAATTAAAAAGTTTATCAAAAAACAAAAAGAGTTTTTTAAAAATGGTAAATTTGATAATCAGACATATTTAAACCTTCTAGCTGAAAATAATTTTACTCCAGATAGTTATGCTGAAATTATAAGAACTGTATTACAGCAACAACAGACTGTTAATGCTATAATAAATAGTAATTTTATTTTGCCAATTGATTCTGAAATAGCTTCTCTTAAAAATCAAACTAGAAGTGTATATGCTACTTCTGTTAATGCTTCTGTAAGTGATGTTGATGAGTCGAATGTTACATTGGATGATGAACAAAAATATTATAACGAACATTCAAAAGATTTTTTTAAAAATGAGCGTGTAAAAGTTAAATATATTGTGACTTCTGACGAATCTTTGAGAAAAACAATTAGTGTTACTGAAAAAGAAATTAAAAATGAGTATGATAAAAATATTAAAACTTATTCATATCCAGCTAAGAGGGCTTATAGTGTAATTTTTGTGACTAATAGAGAACAAGCTAATGAAATTGCAAAGGATCTTTCGTCTGGATCTGATTTTGATACTATTGTTAAAACTGTTAATCAGAATCATGATATTTCACCTTATGGCAAAAATGGTTCATTAGGCTGGTTTGCTGATGATGATTCATTACCTCAAGTTTTTAAAGATGCTCAATTGAAGAAAGTAGGGAAAATTTCATCGCCAATAACCGTTGATGGTGGTTACGCAATAGTGAAATTAGATGGTATACAACCTAAAAAAGTTATGGATTTTGATTATGCTAAATACCAAATCAGGCCAAAGCTTACTGAACAAAAAATACAAAAAGCATTAGAAAATGAAGAAAATAAAATTAAAACCGCATTACATGACTCTCCTAAAAGCATTGAAGAGCTTGCCAATAAACTTGGATTTGAAGTAAAGACCTCAGATTGGATATCTTTCAACGATAAGTTTTCAATTGCTGCTCATCCTGAGGTTAGGGATGTGATTTTTAGTGAAGAAATGATAGTCGATGGTAAGGTAACGGATAAAATTTCTGATTTAATCCCTGTAGATAGGAGTTTTGGGAAGTTTGATTTTGTTGTACAAACAGTTGATTATCGTCCTGAAGGTATGGCTCCATTTGATGAGGTTAAAGATGATATTCATAAAAAACTTTTTACAGAAAAGGCTCAAAGCCAGTTTAGATCTAGTGTTGATAATATATTGACTCAACTTAACGAAACGGGAAAGGCTAAAAATGTACAATTTGCAAAAAAATATGTTTTGAATCGAAATTCAACAGAACTAGATCAAAAAGTTGTTAATATGGTCTTTAATTTAAATCCTTCTGCATCGGGGAAGACTGTTTATGGTGTGGAATTTTTAGATGATAAAAATGCTTATATTGTTGCGCTAACTAAGGTAGATACCCCAACAGAATATGAAGATATTTCTTCTGAGTTGTTGCCTTTATTTATTAATAATATGCATTATTATTTTACTACTGACATACGATCTAAGGCTAAGATAGAAATTATGCCTGATTCCAATTTGTGATTTAACTCCCAAAATAGTAGAAATAATTGAAAAAATGAAAAGTCACTTAGGTGGCTTTTCTCATTTTTATTATTAATGAAATTTTTTTATTTGATGAAGTGAGATAGTTATAAAGCAAATTTAATTGCGTAACTATTTTATGAGGTTAATCAAATGAAAGTATTTTCACTATTATGTATTATATTATCAAGTTTTATTTTTTCGAACATAAGCTTTGCTAATTCGGTTCCTGAAACACCAAATTCGGTTAAACAAGAACAAAAACAAGTTGTTCAAGTAAATATCAATACTGCAACAGCAGAAGAATTATCAAAAGTATTGACCGGAATTGGGGCAAGTAAAGCTCAGAAGATTATAGAATATCGGGAAAAGTTTGGCCCTTTTGTTTCAGTTGAGCAGCTAAAAGAAGTTTCAGGTATTGGACAGGCAACATTGGATAAAAATGCTGGTAAAATAATATTATAATTTATTATCTCCACTAATTAATGTTGGTGGAGATAATATCACTCTAATTATCAATAGGATCAACATCAATACTCCATCTTACTTTTGATGTTTCACTCCATTTTCCTATTACGATTAATAGTTGATCCAAAATTTTCTGTAATTGTTGTCTACTTGTATGTTGAAGTAGTAATTGCCAACGATGATATCCTGCTTTCTTCGGTTGACTTGCAGGCATTGGTCCTAGTTGCCATAACTTATTATTACTATGTTCTTTTAGCCAATCATGTATATGTTGTAAAAATGCTGGCGCGTAATGATTATTGCGATCTGCTGCACGAATTAATGTTTGATAACTGAACGGCGGTAATTGTGTATGTTGTCGTTCTTGTAACGTTAGTTTGGCAAATCTTTCATAACCTTGAGTTAGTAAAATATTGAGTAAAGGGTGATCAGGATGATATGTTTGTAAAATAACTTGCCCAGATTTAGTTTCTCGACCGGCTCTTCCTGATACTTGAGTATAAATTTGGGCAAATCGTTCGGTTGCCCGAAAATCATTTGAAAATAAAGCACCATCCACATCAACAATTCCAACCAAGGTTACATCTGGAAAATGATGTCCTTTAGCTAAAATTTGTGTACCAACTAAAATGTGTGCTCCTCCTTGTTGGATACTTTGTAAATAGTTATTTAATGCGCCTTTTTTACTCACTGTATCTCGATCAATGCGACTAATCTTGATATTAGGAAAAAGGATTTCTAGTTGTTGCTCAAGTTGTTCTGTCCCAAACCCAATAGGCATTAAATGCGTTGAGCCACATTTTGGGCATTGTTTAGGAACAGTTCTTGGTGTATCGCAATAATGACATATAAGTTTATGTTGTTTTTGATGTAATGTATAAGGTTTATCACAGCGAGGACATTCAGCAATCCAACCGCAATCATGGCATATTAATAATGGTGAAAAACCTCGGCGATTTAAAAATAGCATTACCTGATTATTATTAGATAAATGTTTTTTGATTTGTTCAATTAATGGTTGAGATAAACCAGCAGTAAGTACTAACCCACGTAGATCCAGAATTGACTGTTTGGCTAGCATTGCATTACCAGCTCTTTCTGTTAATTGTAATAAATGATATTTGTGATTTTGCGTATTATTGAGTGTTTCAAGTGAAGGCGTTGCGGAACCTAAAACAATTGGAATATTGTTAAATTTTGCGCGGATAATTGCTAGATCTCGGGCATGATAACGCCAACCTTCTTGTTGTTTATAAGAACTATCATGCTCTTCATCAATAATAATCATTCCTAAGTCTTTAAAGGGAGTAAAAAGTGATGAGCGAGTACCAACAACAATAGCATTTTCACCATGTTTACTTCTTAGCCAAACAGAGAGTCTTTGTTTATCCGTTAATCCTGAGTGTAAAATATCAATTGGAGCATTAAAACGTTTTTTAAAGCGTCCAATTGTTTGTGGTGTTAACCCAATTTCTGGAACTAGTACTAATGCTTGTTTACCTGTAGCTAATATATTAGATAGTATGTTTAAATATACTTCTGTTTTACCCGAACCAGTCACTCCTTCTAATAAAAATACTTCAAATTGATGATTTTTTTTGTTGATTGTTTCTATAGCATAGGTCTGTTCTTTATTTAGCTGAATTGAACTAGTATTTGTTGAAAAATTGGTTTGCCATTGAATATTATCGGATTGGCAGTTTACTTGTTCTATAAGATTTTTTTTCTGTAATTCTTTATAAATAGTGTTACTTACGTCGTTTTCAGAAAGAGTATTATTTCTGAATGATGATAATAATAATTTTTGTTTCGGAGTCCGTGATAACGATTCTAAATCAATATTTTTACCTAGTTGAGTTAATTGCCATTGTTTTATGTCTTCCTTGATTGCTTTTCGTCCTTGTCGTAATAAAACAGGTATAGAATGGAATAGAACTTCGCCAATAGGATAATGGTAATAACTAGCAGCCCAGTTTAATAATCGCCAAATAGAAGGCGTAAAAACAGGTTCTGTATCAATAACACTTGTAATCGTTTTTAAGCCTTCAATATCAAATTCGGTTTTTTCGTCAATACTAACAATAATTCCTATTGCGTCACGTTTACCGAAAGTAACTTTAACCCGCATTCCAACTTGAGCTGGTTTAGTTAATTGATAATCAAATATTTGGTAAAGAGGTACAGGTAAGGCTATATGAGCGATAAGCATTAAAAATCACAAGTATTATAATTTATATAAAGCTATATTGTACGCAGTTTTTACATAACCCGCAAAAGTTATAAAAACAATCTAGTTTTTATTCATCTAGATTTATTACATTAATAGCCTTAAAAGGATTAGTAGTAACTATTAATAAAATTTGCTATCTTGGTAAAAATTGATGATTAATAAAATGTTAAGGATTAAAGGATGAGTGAATCATTTTCGCACATTAATCAGCGAGGTGAAGCTTATATGGTTGATGTGTCTGAAAAACTAATAACAACACGCGAAGCAAGAGCTGAGTCATTAGTCTTAATGAATTCTGAAACACTGAAGATGATTATTGAGGGTAAACATCATAAAGGCGATGTTTTTGCAACAGCAAGAATTGCAGGGATTCAAGCAGCTAAAAAGACTTGGGAGCTTATTCCGCTTTGTCATCCACTTTTTTTGAGTAAAATTGAAATTAACATAGAAGTAGATCAAATAAAAAATTGTGTTCGAGTTCAATCGTTTTGTCGATTGAATGGGCAAACTGGTGTTGAAATGGAAGCAATGGTTGCTGCATCCGTTGCTGCTTTAACCATTTACGATATGTGCAAAGCGGTTCAAAAAGATATGGTGATTTCTCAAGTAAGATTGTTGACGAAGAGTGGTGGTAGGTCAGGGGACTTTATTGCCCAAAAGGTTTAATAGATAGAAGATGAATAAAGTTATTTTTTTCGCTCAAATTAGAGAATTAGTTGGGACTGAGAGTGTTATGTTAGATGCTAATCAACTTTCAGTTTCCTATCTTATCAATCAGTTAAGTGAACGTGGTGAACAATGGTTCTTGGCATTTAAAGAGAACTCAGTTTTATGTGCTGTAAATCAAACGTTGGTTGATTCTGATTATATTGTGAAAAAAGGCGATGAAATTGCTTTCTTTCCTCCTGTAACAGGTGGATAATATTATGGATCTTATCAAAGTTAGTGAGCAGCCGATTGATGTTAATAAGTTAAACGATTGGCTTTCACAATTACCACAAGATGGTGCTGTTGTTTCTTTTATGGGTAAAGTTCGTAGTAATGAAAAACAAATAATAAGTTTATTTTTAGAACATTATGCAGGAATGACAGAGAAAGTCTTGGCTAATATCATAGCCCAAGCTAGAGATCGGTGGCAATTAAGCCGAGTTGCGGTAATTCATCGAGTAGGTGAAATTAGTGCAAATGAAAAGATTGTCTTTGTGGGAGCAAGTAGCGCACATCGTTCAGATGCATTTGCAGCAGTAGAGTTCATTATGGATGTATTAAAGAACGAAGCTCCTTTTTGGAAAAAAGAACGAACTCACCAAGGCGAAACTTGGGTTGAAGCTAAAAAAACAGATAAAGAAACATTAAGAAAATGGTATTAGTATTTATTTAGTATATAATGATATTAAGTCATATCATTCTTTTTTAATGAGAGGTAATTAATGAGAAATTATTCACCTAATGGTTCTATTATTGAACAATCTGGTAACCGCGTACAAACATATATGAGTCAGGTTTATGGTTGGATGACCGTCGGATTACTATTAACAGCTCTAGTTGCTTGGTTTGCATCTAATAACTATGCGCTTTTGAACGTTTTATATCAAGGTATGTGGGTGTTACTTATTGCTGAATTTGCTTTAGTTATTGCCATTTCTGCATTGATTAATCGTCTTTCTGGAGCTGTTGCTACAACATTATTCATGCTTTATTCTGTTTTAAATGGTTGCACATTTTCGATTTATTTTATTGTTTATACTTCATCATCAATAGCAAGTGTATTTTTTATTACTGCTGGAATGTTTGCAGCTTTGGCTCTTTATGGTTATACCACTAAACGTGATTTGTCTGGTTTTGGACGTTTTTTATTTATGGGATTAGTGGGTGTTGTAATCGCTTCGCTCGTTAATATCTTCATGCAGAGCCAGCCGTTAATGTGGGCTATTACGTATATTGGTGTATTTGTTTTTGCTGGATTAACAGCTTATGATACACAAAAACTGAAAGAGTTAGGCGATCAATTATCGCAAAATGATCCTAATATGTTTAGGAGATTTGTTATTTTAGGCGCACTAACCCTTTATCTTGACTTTATTAACTTATTCCTTATGTTGTTAAGAATTTTTGCAGATCGTCGATAATTGCATTTGATTCAAATAAAAGGGCTCTAATTTGAGCCTTTTTTGTTAAAATTTTATTAGAATCGTATTTTTTAGTGCAAGTTTGTTAAAAAGTTTCAGGAAAGACTATGTTTCAATATAAAATACAGTAAAATTCATTATTATAATGAATCAATAACTTACTTAATACCATGAAAAAATTATACTATTTTGCCTTAATTAATCTATTTATTTCATCAATACTATCAATTCGTTTTTTTCTTGTCCCTGAGGCATCATTTAATTGGCCAAGTATGGCATTTTCAATATTTGCTGTATTGGGGCATTTTTTCTTGGCTTATTTGTTACTTTTGGTTGTTTGTATACCTCTTTTATGGCTTAAACAAACTATTCGCAATATTATTTTAGCTGCAATATTTAGCTTTATTCAAATTGGATTATATATCGATACTATTGTATTTCAACAGTATCGATTTCACGTAAATCAATCTGTCTTATCCATGGTTTTGTCTGGTCAGGTTGTCGATTTTTCGATAATTACCTATTTTTTAATGTTTACGCTTATTGTTGTTGTTTTTTGCACTGAGTATTTTATTCTTTACTTGCTCAATAACAAATTAACTTCATTGCATAAAAATTCAAGAATTGTTTTATTATCAACAATATTTCTATTTAGCTCATTCTTAATTAGTCATGTTGTGCACATGATCGCATTTTATTATGCTTATTCGCCTATTATGGTAGTCAAAGAATATATTCCACTTTATCGACCATTTACGTCGAAAAAAATCATGAATTTTTTTGATGAAAAAGGGCAACGAAAAGTCGTGTATAACAAAGATAGTAGTAATGCTAGTGTTGATTACCCAAAAAATCCTTTGGTGATTAATCCAGAAAATAAAAAAACTAAAAATATTATGTTTATTGTTTTAGATTCTTGGCGATATGATACGTTTAGTGAAAAAATTTCGCCTAATACATTTCGTTTTGTTAAGCAGAATAATGGGGTCATTTTTGATAACCATTATTCAACTGGTAATGCAACACGTACAGGTATTTTTGGTTTGTTTTATGGTATTCCAGGTACTTATTGGGATTCATTTTTACGAAATAGTATTCCTTCACTCTTTATTACAACATTACAGAAAGAAAGCTATAATATTGGGATTTTTACGTCAGCTAAAGTTACTGCTCCAGAATTTGATCGAACAGCCTTTGTTACCATCAAAAATTTAAGAATTAGTAGTAAAGATGGTTCTGCATCTAGTCGAGATAAACAAATCACTGATGATTGGCTTGCATGGTATAAACTACGAGATACATCTAGACCGACATTTTCTTTTTTATTCTATGATGCCCCTCATGCTTATGACTTTCCTGACGATTTCTCGGTGAAATTCAAACCTATTGATGATCTTGATTATATGACATTGAGTAATGACACTGATCCTTTGCCTATTTTTAATCGTTACAAGCAAAGTGTTTATTATGATGATTATTTACTACAAAATGTTTATGATGAACTTGTAAAATCAGGTTCGTTAGATAATACAATATTGATTATTACTGGCGATCATGCTCAAGAGATGAATGATAATAAGTTAGGATTTTGGGGGCATAATGGTAATTACACGGATGCACAAACAAAGGTGCCTTTTATTATTATTGGTGGTAAAGAATTAGAGATCCTAAAAAATAATAGTACAAAAATAACAAGCCATGAAGATGTCGTTCCAACCCTAATGAAACATTATTTATATGTGAAAAATGATATAAGTGATTATTCGACAGGTTATGATTTATTTAATCCTATAACTGAACGTAACTGGCTTTTGATGTCTAATTATAGTTCTTATGCGGTGAGAACATCTGATAATATTTATCTTGTTAATCGATTAGGTATTAGTCATTATATGGATTTACATAATCGTGAAGTTGATGAAGTGCCAAATTATCAATATATTCAAGAAGCAATGAATCATATGCGTTATTTTTTTCAATCAGGAAAAGATAGTTTAATAAATAAAAACAATTAATTCTTATATATTAAGTTTATAATATGGTTAAATCATATAAAGCAATTTCAGGTAAAATATCTTATGATGTTTTTAGAGGATTATTTCAATCATGAAGTGTGAATAGCTCAATTCTTTTTTACAAATAATTGATAAAAAATTTGGATATATAATCGATTTTATTGGTTTTTGTTTGTGTTAATAAAGATCCTATATATCAATAAAACAGAGATCACATTAATGCTGTTTTTGGCGTACTTTTGTTTAGCATATGATATATTAAAATTCTTTATGATTTGCTTTTAGAATAACGGCATAAAGTAGATTAACACTTATAATAACCAAGTAAAAAAATACCAAACTATTACTAGCATAAAACACGATGAAACCAAGAGAGATTTATGAATCCACAAAATACCAATAATTGCTTTGATACGACTCAAACCAATGTAAAACGCTCTTTTATAATTTCAATTATGCATAAATTAGTTCCTTTTTCGATGATTTGGGTAAGTTTAGTTTTAATGTATGGCGTAATATGTATGTACACTAACACTGTTGGACAAGATGAGTTTTACCGTTTTATTTTCTTTTTACGTAGCCCTTTTGTTGTGGTGCTTAATTGTATTGCATTATTTATTAGTGTTTACCATTCAATGGTTTGGTTTAATTTAATACCCAAAGCTTTACCTTGCACAATATTTAATAAAAAATCTAACGCATTATTACTGATTGCGGGACTGTGGATGGTGATGCTAACTGTTTCGATTTTTTTATTTTTATTTGTATTGAAGTGAGTGGTATTGAATTAATGAAAAATCAACAAATTCAAGTTAAAAATACTGATGGAAAAGTCATAAAAGGATTATTTGCTTTAGGTGGTACATGGGCTGCTATTTTTTTACCTGTTGTGCTTGTCATTTTGGCATTTATTATTCCTTTTGGCGATGTAATAACACGTTCTTATATTCTTAAAATAGCCAATAAAGAAATTGGTAAAGTTTTTTTATTTTTGATGATTTCATTACCTATCTGGTGTGGATTACAACAAATTTTATCCATTTTACACGAGCGTAAAATCTATCCTAAACGTGAAAAATTACTGACGTTTGGATTAGCATTAGCATGGACATTACATGCTATTTATATATTGTTTATTCGAATGTAAGAGATATTTTTTTGAATTGTAAGAACAATGGCAAGAATACACAAAACGTTATCAATTAAATCACGTTTTGTGTATTTTAAAGACTAATAATAAGTAAGTTCGCGGGTAATAGTTGTCTGTTTACCACCTTTATTATTTTTAATTTTGATTGCTGTTAGCCAATCGTTTTTTTCATTAAAGTTTGAAAAATTAGTTACATAATGAGCCGCTTCTTTGCCTGATGACAAATAAGTAGCTTCAATGGTTGTTAATCGATGATGACCATTATCATATTGATACGAAAAATCACTCTCATTTTTCATATTATTACTAAATTGATACAACACTTTGGCTAGTTGTTGTTCTTGATATCCAAATGTATAAATTGAAGCCCCTTTTTGTTCTTTACCTGTATAGTTACCATTCTCATCAGTTTCTTTAAGCAGCCATTGTACATTTTTATTGATAAGACAATTATTACTGTCGTATACATAATTATCTGTTTCAAAAAAGACAAAATCGGTCGCTTTTTTAGTTTGCTGTGATACGACAATTTTGCCTTGTTCATCGGTATTAAATTGGATAATGCTGTTAGTTTTATCTTCTACATCTTCAATGATATTTTCCCAACCAGATTTATTTTTTTGTAGGTGTTCCGAGTAAATACGGGTATTTTTATCTGAATAAAGATCATAATGGCTTTGTGTGATAAGTCCGTTAGAAGCATATTCTAGTTCGTGCTTAGCTGTAGAGCTGTTAGCATCCGCTCCCAATTTGGTAGTTGAAGTCCGAATCTCTTGTTTAATATTTCTTACTGGCGAGTCAATATAATCGAGGATTTGAAAGATATAGTTATTTGCCTCAACTATATTCTGAATAGGATTATCACTACAGATTATCGCCATGGCATTTATTGGAATTATTGATAAGCAAGGGGTTAATAAAAAAGGTAGTATTCGTTTTTGCATAATAAACCTGCTAAATAGATTGGTATATTGACTTATTAACAATGGTTTTATTATAAACCATTGTTAAATTATTGCGTTGCATATTTATTTTCTACGCATTAACAAGGCATCTTCCCAACTGACCTCTCTATCTTTTTTCTTATCTCGCTGTAGATCTTGTTGAGATTCATCCTTATGAGTAAATTGCTCTGTTTTGTCAATTTTATTTTTATGTATCATAGTGTTACTTTTCTTTCGAGGTGGCTTATCTAAAAATGAAAGTAATGCTTTTGTGTATTCATTTTCAGGAGAATAGAAGATCTTTTCACGTGAGCCTTGTTCAATAATATTACCATCTTTCATAACAACCACTTGGTGACACATTGTATAAACCAATGTTAAATCATGGCTAATAAACAAATAACTAAGCTGATGCTTTTCTTGCAATGATTTAAGTAAATTAATAATTTGTTTTTGAATAGTATGATCTAACGATGAAGTAGGTTCGTCTAAAATCAATAATTCAGGCTGTAAAATTAAGGCTCGAGCAATAGCTATTCGTTGACGTTGCCCTCCAGAAAACTCAGTCGGGTAGCGATAACGCATATCTGGATCAAGCCCAACTTCTTGCATAATATCAATTACCGCCTGCTCACACTGAACTTTGCTTAGTTTTTTATGAGTCATTAAACCTTCACTAATAATTTGCTCAACATTGAGGCGAGGATTAAGCGAAGAGAACGGATCTTGAAATACTACTTGGATACGGCTTCGAAATGGTAATAATCTTTTACCAGTTAAATTTTGTATCGGATGGCTGTCAAATACAATATTGCCCTGTGATTTAATCAATCGTAGAATAGCTAGTGCTGTAGTACTTTTTCCCGATCCTGATTCACCAACAATTCCAACCGTTTCACCTTGATGTACAGCAAAACCAATATTGTTGATAATTTTCTTCTTTTGGCTGCTAAATAAACGTTTTTTGGTAATGACTTCAACATTAAGGTGATTAACATTAAGTAATATTCCAGGTGCATCGGGCAATGGCACAGGTTCACCTTTTGGCTCTGAATTCAATAGTGTTTGAGTATATTCATGCTGTGGATGTAAAAAGATACGCTGTTTATTATTGTATTCGATAATTTGCCCCTGTTGCATAACAGCCACTTTATCAGCAAGCTTTTTAACAATACCAAGGTTATGCGAAATAAAAAGCATACTCATATTGAGTTCTTTCTTTAACTCTTTTAGTAACTGAATAATTTGCGCCTGTACAGATACATCTAGTGCTGTTGTCGGTTCGTCAGCAATAAGTAACTTTGGATGCGTTAATATTGCCATAGCAATCATTACTCGCTGCCTTTCGCCACCAGATAGTTGATGAGGATAAGCTAATAATTTACTTTTGGGTTCCTTAATGCCTACACGATCAAGGTATTGTAAAATTTCGCCACGAGCTTGATTACGCTTCATTCCTCGATGTAACGCTAGCACTTCATAAAGTTGTTTTTCAACTGTATGTAGAGGATTTAATGACACCATCGGTTCTTGGAATATCATGCTAATTTCATTGCCGCGAACTTTACGAAGTTCTTTATCTGGCACATGTAATAATGATTTTCCTTCAAACAAAATATCACCAGTAGGGTATACCACTTGTTCTTTACGTAGTAGTCGTAAAATTGATAATGCGGTAATGCTTTTCCCTGAGCCTGACTCTCCCACTAAAGCAAGTGTTTCTTGTTCATTAATATCAAAACTAACATTACTTACTACTTGCGATAGTAAATGCGTACCACGTTTAAATGCAACACTTAAATCCTGAACGGATAATAAAGGAGAACTCATTAATACACTCCTTTGTTTGGATCAAATGCATCTCTTACTGCTTCACCAATAAAAATAAGCAGTGACAGTAAAGTTGCAATAACTAAAAATGAACTGATGCCAAGCCAAGGAGCTTGTAGATTGTTTTTACCTTGTAGTAATAATCGTCCTAGTGATGGCGAATCAATCGGTAAACCAAAACCTAAAAAATCTAGCGCTGTTAGTGTTGTTATCGAGCCACAAAGTATAAAAGGTAGAAAGGTTAATGTTGCCACCATGGCATTAGGCAAGATATGACGAAACATAATTTTAGTGTCACTAACTCCCATTGCTTTAGCTGCACGAATATAATCAAAATTGCGAGTACGCAAAAATTCAGTACGCACTACACCTACTAAAGCCATCCAACCAAATAATACGGTAATACCTAATAACCACCAAAAATTAAGCGGTAAAATACTGGCTAATAGAATAATAACAAATAGCTCAGGTAACCCACTCCATATTTCTATGAAACGTTGACCAATTAGATCAATTTTACCTCCATAATAGCCTTGTATAGCCCCAAAAATGACACCAATAATTGAAGTAAAAATCGTCAAGAAAATCGCAAAAAACATAGATATGCGAAAACCGTATAAAATATTGGCAAATACATCGAAACCTGCATCGGTGGTGCCTAACCAATGTGATGCCGAAGGCGGCGTTGGAAACGTGTTGGATGTATCATAAATTAATGTATTGTAGCTATAACGAAATGGCGCCCATAAAATCCAGCCATTAGTTTCTATTTTATTTTGTACAGCAGGATCAAGAAAGTTAGTTTGTGTGGCTAATTGTCCACCAAATTCCGTTTCTGGATAAAAATGAAAAATCGGCGAATAGTAATTATCCTTATATTTAATAAAAATTGGTCTATCGTTAACAATAAAATCAGCAAATAAGCTAATCACAAAACAGATCATAAATAACCAAAGTGAGTAATAACCACGACGATTCTGTTTAAATCGTTGCCAACGCTGTTGATTAATAGAGTAATGGGTGGTCATTAGTTGCGAGCCTCAAAGTCAATACGTGGGTCAATCATCATATAAGATAAATCAGATAATAATTTAGTAATAAGGCTGATTAATGTAAAGATATACAATGAACCAAAAATCACTGGGTAATCACGTTGTATAATTGCCTCATATCCCAATAACCCAAGTCCATTAAGCGAAAAGATAATTTCAATCAATAATGAACCAGTAAATAAAATACCAACAAAAGCTGCAGGAAAGCCCGATACAATCAGTAATGTTGCATTGCGAAAAACATGTTTATATAAAATTTTTCTTTCACTTAATCCTTTAGCACGTGCGGTTATTACATATTGTTTGCGGATTTCATCTAAAAATGAATTTTTAGTTAGCATGGTGAGTGATGCAAAACCGCCAATGACCATTGCAATAGTGGGTAAACAAATATGCCATGCGTAGTCTTTTATTTTGCCCCAAAAATCGAGTTGCTCAAAATGGTTCGATATTAGCCCACGTAGAGGAAAAATATCCCAATAACTACCGCCAGCAAATAATACAATAAATAAAACTGCTAATAAAAAAGCAGGTATCGCATAGCCAATAATAATTAATGTACTTGACCAAAAATCAAATGCAGAACCATCTTTCACTGCTTTGCGAATGCCTAACGGGATTGAAATGAGATAAACAATCAAAGTACTCCATAATCCCAATGAAATTGAAACAGGTAAACTTTTGGCAATTAAACCTAGTACCGATTCACTTTTAAAAAAACTATTACCAAAATCAAATAATATATATTTCTTTAGTGTTTCGATATAACGTTCAAATATCGGTTTATCAAAGCCGTACTGCTTTTCTATCATTGCGACAACTTGGGGATCAAGTCCGCGTGAACCGCGATAATTTGATTCATTTTTATATTGCTGCACTGGCGTAGATGAGCCACCACTCCCAGGCAATAGCCCTTGCCCTGCTTGCGGTCCGTTTTCAATCATAGCAAGAGCCTGATCAACGGGTCCACCAGGCGCAACTTGTACAATAAAAAAGTTGATAGTTAAAATCACAAATAATGTTGGAATAATCAGCAACAGTCGACGAATAAGGTAATTGATCATATTAATGTTCCCGATTTTTAGGCAGGCTAGCTGCTTTGTTTGCATCGTACCACCAACTATCAACCCCGATTGCATAAGTAGGTTGTATAGTTGGTTGCCCAAATTTATTCCAGTATGCATAATATGTTTTACTGTTATACCACATTGGAATCATTGGATATTCTTGCGTTAAAATCCGATCAAGCGCTCGTCCTAGCGGGACTAACTCTTCTTGATTATCCACATTTTTGGTGATTTCAGCAATAATGGCATCAATAGCCTTATTATGCAAACCCGAAGCATTCCATGATGAGTTAAGATACTCGCTGCCCCAAAGCACTAGCAAATTAGAGCTTGGGTAATTTACGGCATAATAATCACGTGCAACCATATCATAATCACGTTCACGAACACGTCGTAATTGTTGTGCTGAATCTAGCAAGGTAATATTCATGGTGATCCCCAAACGTGCTAAATTTTGTTGAAAGGGAATGGCATATTTAATATCACTACCGAGGTAACTGATCAGTTCAAATTCAAATGGTTGCTGTGTTTTAGTGTTAATCAGCTTACCGTCTTTAACTTCCCAATCCGCTTGTTTTAATAATTCTGCTGCCTTTAATAAATTATCACGATTAAAGCCCTGACCATCACTTTTTGGCAAATAATAGGCGTTGCCGAAAGCACGCTTTGGAATAATATCTTTATAAGCATTAAGCCATTTTAATTCTTTCTCGCTAGGTGTGCCGATTGCGGCATAAATGGTGTTTTCGAAAAAGCTATAAGGTCTTTTGTAACTGTCATAATAAAAGGCATGATTTAGCCATTCAAAATCAAATGCCAAGGTAATGGCTTCACGAACTTTAATATCTTTAAATAGATCTTTTTGTAAATTAAACGCAAGCCATCTAGTGTCGGTAGCTGTTTGAACTGGTTTTTCTTGTTTAATAATATGGTTAGAATCAAAATATCTACCTTGATATTGAGTAAACCAGTTTTTAGGTTGATCTTCAGCACGCAAATCATATTCGCCAGCTTTAAAGGCTTCTAGCGAAACGTTATCATCCATATAATAATCAATACGTTTTTCGTCAAAATTATCTAAGCCTTTATTAATAGGTAAATTACGTGCCCAATAATTCGGATTACGTCGATAAACAACATATTGCCCTAATTTATATTCGCTAATGTAGTATGGACCACTACCAACTGGTGGTGTAGTTAGTGGTTCAGAAAGATCATGATCTTTCCAAAAATGTTTCGGCATAACTCGCATACTACCAACGAATGAAAGGAGTTTTTCCCGATCGGAATCGGGAATATCAACACGCACATGGTGATCATCTATTGCCTTAACTGTAATGCCTTTATTATAAACACGATATTGAGGCACGCCTTCGGTCATAAATTTGTGAAAGGTAAATTCAACATCATGGGCAGTTATTGGTTTCTCATCTTGAAAACGAGCGTTGGAATTAATAGTAACCTCAGCCCAACGATAACTATCAGAATAAGTTATTGATGTCGCAATAAGTGGATAAAAACTGGTAATATCATCAGCCGTATTGGTAAAAAGCGTGTCATATAACGCCCCTGAATTTCGCTCTGGTGCTCCACGGCTAGCGTAGCGATTCAAATTATCAAAAGAGCCAACTTCAGCCAGTTTAATCACTCCACCTTTAGGTGCATTAGGATTTACATAATCAACATGTTGGAAGTCAACATGATACTTTGGTTGACCTGAAAGTGAAAAGATGGTTTTGTGGTAAATTACCTCACGTTTTTCAGTAGGAATAACGATATCAATTTGTTTATCCTGAGATGATTGAACAGGAATATTAACATCGGTTTCTTCTTCAGTTTGAGGTGAAATTGTTTGCGGTAAAATTTGTTGTTCTTCATCGGCAAAAGCAGGTGCAGAACAAATGGCTATACCACTTAGGCAACTCAAGATGAATAATATTTTTATAGGTTGTTTAATTCGACTAATCATCCTAATTCCGTTCCTGCTTTTATTTAACAATAACATGTTTATATTACTTTTTATTTATTATTAACAAATTCAAATCATTTAAGACAATCATCATCGCCTAGCTAGGGTGTCTATTTTGCCAAACTTCAACTAAATGAGCAAAAACTAATTAATAAAGTTTATATAAAATGATAATGTTAGCGAAAAGCATACCGTTATTTTTAGATTAAACAAGCTATATTGAATCAATTATACATTTTATATTTTTCAATATGACTAACTATACCTACATAAATTGGAATATATAGACAGCTATCTTTTTGTTAAAAAGTTTCAGGTAACTATACGTTTCAGTATAAATATCTTGAAAATAGATAAGAAATCAAAAAATCGATTATCATTGTTTAATTGAAAAGTTGGATGTACTTACCACCCATAAAAGGAATATTACGTATTGTTAAACTCAAAATATGAGTTATTACCGTTTTTGCTTGATGTCTGTTTTTCCAACAAGTTGAACCTGATAATAACGTACTTTTGTTAAGGATTTCATCTAAACTAGCATTACACAATTTATCGAAAGAATCGAAGTTCATCTTTTCAAGTCTTTCAATAATTTTGGCACCCACGAATTTAAGCTCCATCAACTGTTGTCGTTCTGTTTCTGAAAAGGCAATATTATTACCATTACGTTATATTAAATATGCTTTTAAAATAATGTGCTTTTGTAGCTTTTTTATGTAGGCGCCTGTTAACATTTTATAGGAATAACGCTTTGTTATTAATAGTTTTTATCGAGATAATTTCATAACAACATCCTTATGTCTTTTCTTTTTATTACAAACTCAAGCTCTTTTAATTACCTTGAAGAATTGCTAATAAATCCTCCGAAGTTTTAACTGCGTGAATTCGTATTAGCGTATCTTCAGCAATCACTGCTCGAGTTAGTTGACGTAAAATATCTAAATGTTCATTGGTTTTTGCAGCAATACCAATGACAACATAAGCTATATTATTATCTTCATCCCAATTAATTCCTTCAGGATAATATATGATTTTGATTCCAGTTTGGATAACACTATCACGTTTTTCCGTTGTGCCGTGTGGAATGGCGATTCCGTTACCTAAAAAAGTCGAAATTTGTTTATCACGATCAAACATTGCTTGGGTATAGTCATCTTTGACTAACTTAGCTTGGATCATCTTTTCTGATACATCTTTAATTGCTTCTTTTTTAGAATAGGATCCAGTTACGATTGAAATATCATGTACTGTCAAATTTAATGTGCTCATTTCTATTCCTTGCTAAAATGAATATACCGAAATAAATCGGTATATTTCTTGATTGATTAAACTGATTTTTTGGCAACTAATTGTCGATTTTGATCAATACGTACTAAACCTAATAATATAGCGCCAACTAGTGCTCCTACGAAGATACAGCCAACCCATAAAAATGGTTTATTAACCAATGGCAGAACTAAAAATCCTCCATGTGGCGCTGGCACTTGAATTTGACATATGAATGTCAATACTGATGCAATTGCAGAAGATAACATCATAATTGGAATTACTCGCAAAGGATCCTTAGCCGCAAATGGGATTGCTCCTTCTGTAATATGTGTCGAACCTAAAACATAGTTAACAAGTCCAGCAGCACGTTCTTCTTCTGTGAAAGCTTTGCTGCGGAAAATAGTAGTAGAGAATGCAATAACAAAGGGTGGTACTATACAAGCAGCAGACACACCTGCCATGAAATAGAAATTTCCTTCACCTAACAACATAGTGCCAGTAACATACGCTGCTTTATTAACAGGACCACCAAAGTCAAACGAACACATTGCTCCAATAACAATACCGAGTAAAACAGGATTTGCAGATTGTAATGATTCAAGGAAAGATTTCATTCCATTATTAATACTTGCAATTGGACCACCAAGTAAAAACATACCTGCACCGATAACAAATACACCAATTAATGGCATAATAAAAATCGATTTAAGTCCTTCAAATGAACGAGGTAATCTATCTAACATTTTTTTGACATAAAGCATTAAATAGCCTGCTGCAAAGCCAGCTATAATTCCGCCTAAGAATCCTGCACCGGTAATGTTGGCAATTAAGCCACCAACAAAACCAGCCACCATGCCAGGTTTTCCGCTTATTGAATAGGCAATAAATCCAGTAAAGATTGGTACCATTATGCCAAATGCTTGCCCACCTATTTTCATTAACAATGCAGCAAATTCATTATATTGGGCATTATTAGGGTCGGCGGAATAGATTCCCCATAAAAATGATAAAGCAATTAGTACTCCACCTGCGACAACAAATGGTAGCATGTTTGACACACCACTCATTAGGTGTTTATAGATTTGGCGTCCAATCGATTCTTTTACTTCTACTTGGTTTGATGAAACTGTGTTATTAGTGCTATTTTGTGCGCCTTTACGAACAGGAACTGTACCTGACATAATTTTTTCGATTAGTGCTGCAGCCTTATGGATACCGTCTTTAACGGGTACTTCAATCACGGGTAAACCATTAAAGCGATCTGGATTGACATCTTTATCTGCTGCAATAATAACTCCAAGTGCATTGGCAATATCAGCATCAGTAATGGCGTTATCAATACCACCTGCACCATTTGTTTCCACTTTTATGTCGACTCCAGCCTTTTGGGCCGCTGATTTTAAGGCCTCTTCAGCCATATAAGTATGCGCGATACCGGTTGGGCAGCCTGTAACGGCTAATATTTTTTTCATAACAATCTCCTTTACTTGATTAGGGTAACTTCAAGTTGATCCATATAGATATTGATTTTATTCAGTAAACCTAATCCGTCTGATTCTGCAACGTTAGCACCTGTTGCTGATGCCTTTTTTATGGCTTTTTCAATATGTTGTTGTTCAGGTAGCCATTCACTAAGAAAGGCGGCTAGTGACGCATCACCGGCACAAGCCGAGCTAATTAATTTGATTTTTACAGCATTGCAAAACCAAATATTTGTCCCATTAGAAAAGTAAAGCCCTTTAGCGCCCATGGTTAATAAAATATTTCTCGCTCCTTGCGCATGAATATTTTCTAATGCAGCAATGACTTGTGATTTTGTTTTCGTTTCAAAGCCAAAAATCTCTTTTACTTCATCATCATTAGGTTTAATTAATAGTGGTTTATAGGAGAGTAAATCACTTAATTTTGGGTGACTAATATCAATAATAACTTGAATATTTTTTTTGTTGCATAAATTTAAAATAGCCTCGTAATATTCAGATTCAATATTATTTGGCAAGCTACCACTGACGACTAAATAACTATTGTTAACCAGTGATTCAATAATAGTTAGCATTTCTGTTTTTTTATCATTAGGTATAAACGGACCTTTACTGACTAATTTATATTCGTTTTCATTATCATTGATAAAAACATTAATACGCGTGATATCATCAATAAAACAGGATTTTGTCTTGACCTGTATTTTCGTTAGTTCATCAATAATATATTTACCAGAAAATCCACCAAAGAATCCTAATGCACAAGTGGGGCTATCAAATTTATGCAATACGATTGAAACATTGACTCCTTTTCCATTCGGGCTATATTCAGTATGAGAGGTTCGATTAACTGCATTAGGGTTAAGCCCTTGACAATGAATATTCATATCGATTGCAGTGTTAAGTGTTAATGTATAGATCATTATCTTGGCCTCTATAATTTGCCTGCACATCCACATGTTGTAATAATTTTTCTGACAATGTCTTTCATTGCTGCTTTTGCAGGTTTCATATAATGGCGGGGATCATTGGCATCGGGATGTTCAATAAAGTATTGTTTTAATGCATCTGAAAATGCAATTTTTAATTCTGTCGCAACATTTACTTTACAAATTCCACGCTTAATACACTCACGCACGTCTTTCTCTGGAACACCCGAAGCGCCATGTAATACGAGAGGAATATCAACCATTGAGCGAATTTCTGATAAACGATCAAAATCCAGTTTTGGCTCTGATTTATAAAGGCCATGTGCGGTACCAATGGCGATAGCGAGGGAGTCAATACCTGTTTTTTCAATAAAATCTATAGCTTGTTTTGGATTGGTATATAAAGCATCTTTATCATTAACGATTAAATCATCTTCCACGCCACCGAGGCGACCTAATTCAGCTTCAACACTAACATCGTAACGGTGAGCATATTCAACTACTTGTTTGACAATGGCGATATTTTCTTCATATGGAAAATGGGAGCCATCAATCATTACCGATCTTACTCCTGCATTAATTTTATTGACGATGTCGTTATATTCTTCGTGATGATCTAAATGGACAGCTAATGGAATGTTATGCTTTTTTGATAAAGCATTTGCTATAGCAAGTATATTTTCTGTTTCTGCATAACTGTATGTACCAGGTGTACCAGCCAAAATAACAGGCGATTGTAATTCTGTTGCTGTTTCAACAACGACCTGCATAGTTTCTAAGTTATGGATATTAAAGGCAGGCACAGCATAATGTTCTGTTTGAGCCTTTTTTAGCATGTTATTACTTGAAATAATAGTCATATAACTTCTCCTTAATAATCTAATTCACTGTGTATTATGTTAATAACTTTTGTTTTGAAAATTAATTTACTTAATTATGATTTTAAAACGAAAGTTATGCTAGTAATAATCGCGTGAGTTAGATCACAAAAATTAACATTACTTTTAAAACGAAATAAAAAAGATTGATAAATTTTCGTTTTGATAGTTAACATGTATATGTGAAATGCTGTGGGATAAAAAACACTAATTATTAATGGTATGATTTATAAGATAAAATTCTAATAATAGTTTGATGTTGACCTAATATATGATTAATTCTATTATCACTATCCTTAATTTTTATCTATGGCGTAGGAAATAAAATTGGCTAGAGCATCTTCAGGTTTATTAAAACGACGATTACAAATTGCAGAAATTGTTCGTAAGCAAGGTGAAGTTAAAGTTGATGAATTATCTGAATTGCTTCAGGTCTCAAATGTGACTATTCGTCAAGATTTAACTTATTTAGAGCAGCAAGGATATTTAAAGCGTTCCTTTGGTGGTGCAATTTATGTTACCCCTGAAGGTGTGTTTAATCAGCTAAGTGTTAATACACCAAGTTATATACAAAGTAATAGTTGTGATATTGAATTAGTCAAAACCTGTTTAAGTTATATTAATGATGGCGATACATTGTTTTTAAGCCATGGAAATTTGATAAGAAAGTTGATTCCGTTTTTACATTGCAAAAAATCATTAATACTTATTATGAATGACATTAGCAATGCACAATTAGCGAAAGAGTTTACCGATGCTGAGGTAGTGCTTGTTGGTGGAGCCATACTGGAAGGGAATCTTTTGTTAGATAACAAAATGATCAATTTTATTTTGAATCAATTTTCTATATCGCATTTTGTTACCGAATTAAGTTCAATCAATACTGATAATCAATTGATTATTGAAAGTTTAGAACAGGTTAGAATTTATCAACAAATAATGAAAAAAGCAGCACATACAATTGGCATATTACCGCAACGTATTATTCATAATAATGATAATAGTATTGGAACTTTAGTTGATATTGATAGGGTGATGTTATCAAGATCTGCTGTAACCGAGTATCATCAACAATTATTAGATGCTAATTTTGAGCAGCTTATTTCAAATAAATATTGTGTAACTTATCAAAACAAATTGGAGACATAATATGCATTTTAAAATCTGCACGATAGGCGAACTGCTAGTTGAGTTTTTAGCAAAAGAACAAAATCAGCGTTTCGATCAAGCTGGGGAGTTTATCGGCCCTTTTGTTAGTGGCGCCCCTGCAATATTTGCAGATCAAGTTGCAAAATTAGGTTTTCCTGTTGTTTTTTTTAGTTGTGTAGGAAAAGATATTTTTGGAAAAATGTGCATCCATCGCCTTAAAAGTGATGGTGTCATTATTGATGGTATTACTCCACATAATAAGGCCAATACAGGTAGTGCGTTTGTTACTTATAAAGGTTCTAATGAAAGAGATTTTATTTTTAACATTCCAAATAGTGCATGTGGTTTACTTTCGTTTAACCATATTAATGAAAACTTACTAAGAGATTGTACCCATTTGCATGTAATGGGATCATCGCTTTATTCATTTCGTGTGATTGACGCTATGAGAAAAGCATTGGATATCATCAAAAGTAAAGGCGGTACAATTTCATTTGATCCTAATCTACGCAAAGAAATGTTTGATATACCAGAAATGGAACAATCTTTCGATTATATTATGGAGTATACCGATATATTTTTACCCAGTGAAAGCGAAGTTAGCTATTTCATTAACAATAATGAAAATGAACAACAAACCATGTTTAAGTTGCTTAAAAAAGGCATTAAACATATTGTGGTAAAAGGGGGAGCTAAAGGAGCTAAATATTATGGACTTGATGAACAAGGCCATTTACAAACACTTCATGTTGATGGATACAAGGTCAACTCGATAGATCCAACTGGTGCGGGAGATTGTTTCGGGGCAACATTTGTCAGTTTAATGTTAGCAGGTTACTCTGTTGAACAAGCCTTGCAATATGCTAACGCTAGCGGTGCTTTAGCCGTATCTAAAAAAGGTCCTATGGAAGGAACTTCTACATTAGCTGAACTAAAACATTTCCTTTTTCATACTTCAATTGAGTAGTTATTAAAATTAATGTGATTATCGGAATTATAGGCAAAAAAAACCCAATAACAAAAGTTATTGGGAAAACATAAGGAATAGGAAAACAATGAAATAATGCATTGTCGAGACATAGTATGTACTTTTTTATAAAGAAAGTCTGTAAAGATATGTGAATGATTGATTAAATAGTTCGTATCTATCATGTTAAATAAACGTAAAGGATAAAGTTTTTTTAGGTAAATATAAATATTTCAAAATGTTATCTATAAAAATATCTCTAATAGCGAATTCAAGAATAACTTGCCATGATCAGTTATCAGCCAGTTTTGTTTATCCTCAATTAAATAGTTTTTTTCAATGGCAGTCGTTATTTGTTTTTCAATTGAGTGTAAAGGTAAATAAGTCCGTTGTTCAAATTCATGTTTAGGTGTTGGTTCAAAAAGCCTAAAACGATTCATAAAAAATTCAAAAGGTAATTCTTCTTTTGGAACTGCATAATACTTATCTAAATAACGCCCCTCTAAATACCCTTTTGGATGACGAGTTTTTATAGTGCGAATAATTTTGCCATCAGGTTGTGTTAATTTACCATGAGCACCACATCCAATGCCTAAATAGTCTCCAAATCGCCAATAATTTAAATTATGTTGGCATTGTAATCCTTCTTTAGCATAAGCAGAGGTTTCATATTGTTGGTAACCATTTTCAGTTAATAATTGATGACCTTGTTGATAAATTTCCCAAAGTTTATCATCATCAGGTAAAACTGGTGGTTTTGAACCAAATAGCGTATTTGGCTCAATCGTTAATTGATACCAAGATAAATGCGGTGGTGCAATAGCAATGGCTTGTTTTAGGTCATATAGAGCATCATCAATACTTTGATTTGGCAAACCATGCATTAAATCTAAATTAAAACTTCTTAAATTTAATGTTTTGGCTATTTTTCCGGCTGTGATTGCTTCTTTGGGATCGTGTACCCGTCCTAATTTAACAAGTTTATCGGTCTGAAAACTTTGCACGCCAATTGATATTCGGTTTATACCCGCTTGTTGATAGCCATTAAATCTTTCTATATCAACAGAATTTGGGTTAGCTTCAATGGTGATTTCGGCATCTTTATGTATTGGGATGATCTCATTTATATTTGATAATAATTTATCAATCAACTCGGCTGAAAATAGACTAGGTGTACCTCCACCAATAAAGATTGAATGAATTGAGCGATTTGAACAGAAAATAGTATCGTGTTGTAGGTCTTTAAGCAAATGCTCTACATAAGACTCATAATTTGGTGTTTTTTTTATGGTATGTGAATTAAAATCGCAATAGGGACATTTTTGTACGCACCATGGCATATGAATATATAAACTTAATGGGATTTTATACATAAACGTAGTGTTACCTGAAACTTTTTGACAAAAAACAATTAGAGTGCTGTTTCACTATTTATAGTGATTTATTTTACTCCAATTCTCTAAAAAATGCTTTTGCATCTATTATGTTTTTATTATTAACTTAAAAAGTATACAATTATCAATAAGTTGTTAAATTTATTATTTAGGAGTAAATATGAGTATATATAAAGAGATTTTAGATAGTAGCTTATCAGGTGTATCCTTAAGCCCATCAATTAAACAATCAATTTATGGTGAACTGCCAATTTTAGTTATTAATCATAGCACTTGTTGTGCTGCCCTTGCATTACAAGGTGCACACTTATTATTTTGGCAACCATCTACTGAACAAACACCAGTTGTTTGGCTGAGTAACAAAACAAATTTTAAAAAAGGCGTAGCTATTCGAGGTGGAGTGCCTGTTTGTTGGCCTTGGTTTGGTCAGTTAGGCAATCCTTCTCATGGTTTTGCACGCATTGTCGAATGGACATTAGATTCATGTAAAGAGGACGAGCAAGGTGTTACCCTTGTTTTATCGCTCACTAATAATCCGCAGACAGAATCTTATTGTAGCAAACCTTTCTCGGTATCATTAAATCTTCATCTAGGTAAAACTTGTGAAGTTTCTTTAAGCTGCTTAGCAGACTTTGATGTAACTAGTGCTCTACATACCTATTTTGGAGTTGATAATATTGATAGTGTTGTAGTCAAAGGTTTAGGTGAAGCTTATCAAGAACGACTTGCTGATGAAAACAAACCAGCGACTGTAGGCCAATTGACATTTAATCAAGAAGTCGATCGTATTTATACCAATGCAAGTAATCAAATCATTGTTACTGATGGTACTCGAACAATTAAATTAACCAATACTAATGTAAGTGATGTTGTTACTTGGAATCCATGGATAAATAAAGCTAAATCAATGGGAGATTTTGGTGATGATGAGTATAAATCTATGGTTTGTGTCGAAGCAGGTTGTATCACAAAACCATTAAAGTTATTACCGAATAAAAAATCAACTTATGGTTTTAAAATAGAATTGATCTAAGTGTGCAGATAATATTCCATATACGTAATCAATATTTTACTGATTTGTAATATGATTAATTGATTGCGTTTAGAAGGATAACACTTTATAATCTCCAACGCTTTTTAAAGCACTAGTTTTATAGCCAATTACTGGGTCGCCTGTAATTGGTTTCTATTTTAAATAATTAAGAGAAATTAATATGTTTACATTCAAAGCTGAAGTTAGAAAAGAGCATGGTAAGGGTGCGAGCCGCCGCCTGCGTCACGCTGGTAAATTCCCAGCCATTATTTATGGTGGAACTGAACCTGCAGTCTCCGTTGTGCTTGACCACAACCAAGTTTTTAATATGCAAGAAAAGCCAGAATTTTATTCTGAAGTGTTAACTATTGAAGTTGACGGAAAAGCAGTTAAAGTAAAAGTGCAAGCAGTACAACGTCATGCATTTAAACCAAAATTAGTTCATATGGATTTTGTACGAGCATAATTTGCTTATTGGGAAATTACCCAATAACTTGTTTCAAACAAAAGGTCACCCAGAGGTGGCCTTTTTGTTTTAGAGTAAATAAAGGATAATGCCTATTACTAGTATTTATCCTATTAATCTGGTGTACACCAACCATTCAACATAATAGAATAATTACATTATACCATCGTAGGAGAAAACCATGTCTGATATCCCAGCTTGCGATTTAGTTATTTTTGGTGCTAAAGGGGATTTGACAAGACGTAAATTATTACCGTCTTTATATCAATTAGAAAAGTACGGAAAACTACCTGAACAAACAAAGATTTTAGGCGTAGGGCGTGCTGATTGGGATCATGATGCTTATTGTGAGGTAGCAAAAGAAGCGCTAATCTCGTTTATGCCAGAACCGTTAGACGATAATATTTGGCAACGATTTAGCCAACGATTGGACTTTCATAAACTAGATGTTAATGATAGTGCTGGTTTTGAAGGATTGAAAAATAAACTTGATTTGAATCATCCAGCTATTTTCTATTTTGCAATGCACCCAGGTGCTTTTGGGACTATTTGTCAAGGTTTAGCTGCTGCAGGATTAAATCAATCGCAAAATCGCATTGTGATGGAAAAACCACTTGGGACAGATCTACAATCATCTCAAGAAATCAATGATTCAGTGGCTAAATTCTTTAGTGAATCGCAAGTTTATCGTATTGACCATTACTTAGGTAAAGAATCAGTATTAAACCTATTAGCCTTACGGTTTGCTAATACAGTGTTTGCGTCATTTTGGGATCGTAATTCTATTGATCATGTTGAAATTACGGTAGCTGAACAAGTAGGTATTGAAGGGCGTTGGGGGTATTTTGATAAAGCCGGTCAAATGCGTGATATGGTACAAAATCATTTATTACAAATATTAACCATGATTGCCATGTCCCCGCCTGCTAATCTTGAAGATGATAGCTTGCGTAGTGAAAAGATAGCTGTACTTAATGCGCTTAGACCAATTAACAAAACTAATATTCGTGAAAAAGTAGTTCGAGGACAATATACATCAGGTTTTGTTAATGGTGTTAATGTGCCGGGCTATTTAGAAGAAGATGGTGCAAATCTAAAAAGTAAGACTGAAACATTTGTTGCAATTCGAGTTGATATTGATAACTGGCGCTGGGCAGGTGTTCCTTTTTATTTACGTACAGGTAAGCGCTTACCAAGTAAATGTTCTGAAGTTGTAGTTTATTTCAAACCATTACCGCTTAATTTATTTAGTGAATTTTATCCAGAATTACCACAAAATAAATTGACGATTCGTTTACAACCTGATGAAGGTATGGATATTGAAATTCTAAATAAAGTACCAGGATTGGATAGTAATCATAATTTACAAACCACTAAACTTGACTTAAGTTTCAGCGAAACTTTTCACCAACAAAGTGCTGATGCTTATGAGCGTTTATTACTCGAAGTTATGCGTGGGCGCCAAGCATTATTTGTTCATCGTGATGAAGTTGAAGCTGCATGGAAATGGGTTGATTCAATTATTAGTGCATGGGAAACAGAAAAAGAACCACCAAAAACTTATCAAGCCGGAACTTGGGGACCGGTCGCATCCGTTGCCTTAATCACTAGAGATGGGCATTCATGGCACGAATTTGAATAAAGGAAAAGTAACTATGTTTACGCTAAATAAATATCAAAATAGCCAATTATTGATCGAAGGTTTAACTTCACATATTGTCAATGAATTAAAACAGGCAATTGTACAAAAGGGGCATGCTTCAATTGCGGTTTCGGGCGGTAAAACACCTATTCCACTGTTTGTTTCACTTAGTCAACAAAATATAGAATGGAGCAGAGTTTTTATTACGTTGGTGGATGATAGATGGGTTGATGATACTGATAATGCTAGTAACGAAAAGTTAGTGAACTCTTATCTATTACAAAATAATGCTAAATTGGCTAATTTTGTTGGTTTAAAAAACAGTTGTAATAATCCATTTGATGGTGCAGAAGTTACAGATAAACTTTTAGATAAAGTTCCGATGCCATTTGATGTGGTGATTTTAGGTATGGGAGAAGATGGGCATACTGCCTCATTATTCCCAGGCGCTGCTAATTTGGCTAACGGTTTAGATATGAAATCTGGACGGAAAGTTGTTGGTATGACACCATTAACAGCACCACTAGATCGTATTACATTAACATTGCCAGCTATTTTAAATAGCAAAAATATCTACCTACATTTAGTTGGTGAAAGCAAATTGCGTGTATTAGAACAAGCCGAAAAAGATAATGATGTTAATCAAATGCCTATTCGTGCTGTTTTGCAGCAGGATAAAGTTAATATAACTGGGTTTTGGACCGTATCTTAAATTTTCCTCATTTTGTTTGCCGACTTACGTCGGCAAATCCCCCCCTCCTTAATTTTCTTATACCAGCAATTTATTTTCTACATAAAAAACCTAGAAGATGCTTTTAAATCTTTTATAAATAATTAACCAACTATCTATTAATTTATTAAATTTTGTGGTAAAAAGTGGGGTTAAGTGGTAAAAATGGGTGTTTTTATTAATATATTGATTTTTATTAATTAAAATTTAAATAAATTATAAAGAAAAATACTTTTATGTTTAGTGGTGCAATTTCAATTAATTTAGATAATAAAGGGCGGTTAGCTATTCCTACTCGCTACCGAGAGTTTTTATCTGAAGGTATGGTTTGCACAATTGGTTTATACGACCCATGCTTGACACTTTATTCAATGTCTGAATGGAAATGTATTGAACAACAACTTGCAACATTATCAACCATTGTTGAAACTGAACGTAGAATAAAAAGATTGTTATTAGGGTATGCAACTGAGTGCCTAATGGATAATTCTGGACGAATTTTATTGTCACCTACATTGCGTACTTATGCAAAATTAGAAAAAAATACAATGTTTGTTGGTCAATCTAATAAATTTGAAATTTGGAATGAGGCAAGTTGGTATCAACAAATTAATGATGATATTACCGCATTATCAAGCGATATTGAAAACTTATCAGATAATTTGAAAAGTTTAACTATTTAATAAGAGTAAAGATTGATGGATTATCAACATACGACGGTTTTATTAAACGAAGCTGTGAATGCATTAAATATAAAAAAAGATGGCATTTATGTTGATGGTACTTTTGGCCGAGGAGGTCATTCTCGTTTAATACTTGAACAACTTGGTACACAAGGACGATTGATTGCTATTGATCGTGATGAGCGTGCAGAGCAAGCTGCGTTACAGATAACAGATCCTCGATTTACTTTTATTCGTGGTGAATTTTCTAATTTATACCGATATATTGAAGAGTTAGAATTATTGGGCGAAATTGATGGTGTCTTGTTAGATCTAGGTGTTTCATCACCACAACTTGATGATCCTGACAGGGGATTCTCTTTTATGCATGATGGACCTCTTGATATGCGTATGAATAATAGTAAAGGTTTAACTGCAAGTGAATGGTTACTTAGCAGTGATGAAGACGATATTTCATGGGTGTTAAAGACATTTGGTGAAGAGAAATTTGCCAAACGTATTGCTCGATCGATTGTCGAGCAGAATAAAATTTCGCCGATCACTCGTACCTTAGAGTTGGCTAATTTAATTGAAAAAGCTACACCAAGAAAGGATAAAAATAAGCATCCAGCTACACGTAGTTTTCAGGCTATTCGTATTTATATTAATAGTGAATTGGAAGAAGTCGAGCAAGTGCTAAATAGTTGTTTATCAGTGCTTGCCAATCAAGGAAGATTAGCGGTTATTAGCTTTCATTCTTTAGAAGATAGGATTGTAAAACAATTTATTAGTAAACAGAGTAAAGGTCCAGATTTACCAGCTCGATTACCATTAACTGAACAACAAATAAAAAAATATGGTGGTGCTAAATTAAAATCCCTTGGCAAAATTAAACCTCAAACTATTGAAATTAATAATAACCCGCGTTCCCGAAGCGCAATATTAAGGGTAGCAGAAAGGAAAAATGAATAACCAAGACAATGATTTTTTTCTAGATAAAACTTATATTGATAAAAATTTTCAAAAAAGACCGAGTAAAAGCTTGTTTGGTGTAATTATTGGGGATTTATTTAGGCATCAAAAAATTTCATTGTTATTACTTGTGATGATTATTATTTCTGCTGGTGCAGTATTAATAACAACGCAACAGATTCGTAAACAGTTATTTGAACGTGAGCAACTTTTATTAGAACAAGATGTGTTAGAAAGCGAATGGCGGAATTTAGTTATTGAAGAAAATGTACTTGCTGATCCTAAACGTGTCGAAGAGAAAGCTAGAAATCAATTAGGTATGTCTTATGTGACACAGCAAAATGAAACAGTCATTGTAATAAAGAGTAAATAATGAAACCTGCCACTAAATATAAAAAAAATAAAACTAAAAAGGTTGCAAAAACAAATAAAAATAATAGGTTAAATGGTAAAAGACAGTTTTTTACACCGAATCGTTTTTATATTATATATGGACTTATTATTTTAGCGATTATTTGTCTTATGGCTCGAATGGCATTATTGCAAATTATTGAACCAGATAAACTGATTGCTGAAGGTAATAAGCGCTCACTTCGTCACCAAGAAATTGATGCACCAAGAGCCATGATCACCGATCGTAATGGGCGTGCGTTAGCAGTAAGTGTACCGATGTTTGATGTTTGGGCAGATCCTAAAATTGTTGTGCAAAAAGGTGGTGTTAAAGCTGATGATATTAGATGGCAAGGATTAGCTCAAACGTTGAATATCCCAATGTCAACGCTAAAGCAAAAATTAAATAACCCATCAATGAGATTTGTTTATTTGTCTAAGCAAGTAACGCCAACAATATCTGACTATTTAAAAAAACTAAAGTTACCGGGGATATCGTTTGCTAAAACATCTAAACGTTATTATCCTGCGGCAGAAAATATAGCTCAATTAATTGGTTTAACAGATATTGATGCAAATGGTGCTGAGAAAGGTTCTGAGGGTATTGAAAAAAGCTTTAATAAATGGTTAATAGGTGAATCGGGGCAAAGAGTTGTAAGACGTGATCGAGTAGGTCGTGTTATTGAAGAATTAGAACGGACAGAAACAGAAACAGCATCAGATTTAATATTAAGTATAGATGAGCGTTTACAATCACTAGTTTATAGCGAACTTAGTCAAGCGGTTCAATTTAACAAAGCGGATAGTGGAACAGCTGTATTGGTTGATGTGCATACTGGTGAGATTTTAGCGATGGCAACCAGCCCATCTTATAATCCAAATAATCGTTCATCAATTGATTATAATTTATTGAGAAATAGAGCTGTTACTGATGCGTTTGAACCAGGCTCTACGGTTAAACCGCTAGTTGTAATGGCTGCCTTAGAAAAGAAAATTGCTAACTTAAATACTATTATCGATACTAGACCTTTTTATGTTAATCGTTATGAAATTAAAGATGTGTCATATCAAAAAACACTTAATTTGGCAGGTATCTTAGAAAAATCAAGTAATGTTGGCGTAAGTAAGCTAGCTTTACAAATGCAACAGGGTGATCTTGTAGAATTCTATAGTCGATTTGGATTAGGTCAACCAACGGAATTAGGTTTAGGTGGTGAAGTTAGTGGTTCAATTGCAGCCGATAGAACCAGAAAATGGGCTGATATTGAGCGAGCAACATTTGCGTTTGGATATGGATTAACTGTTACCCCATTACAATTAGCAAGAGCTTATGCAACTATCGGTAGTTATGGAATTTACCGACCTGTATCAATTTTAAAAGTCACAGAACCTGTTAAGGGTAAACGTGTAGTTTCTGAAAAAGATGCTAAAACAGTTGTTCAATTAATGGAGGCTGTAGCTGTTACTGGTGGAGGAACTAAAGCATCGGTTCCTGGCTATAGTGTTGGAGTTAAAACAGGAACAGCGAAAAAATTATCTGGTGGACGGTATGTTAATCAATATTTAGCTTATACCGCAGGTATCGCTCCAGCAACAACACCAAAGTATTCACTAGTTGTTGTTATTGATAATCCTAAAGCTGGCCAATATTATGGTGGTTCAGTTTCTGCACCTGTTTTCAGTCGTATTATGGGCGGTGTGCTTAGGACGATGAATGTGAAACCCGATCGCCAAGTTGATGGACAAATGATTATTTATTAGTAGGTGAAAATGCTAGCAACAAACTCGTTTAAAACATTATTGGAATTATTAGGTGGAAGATGTAATTTAAAATTAGATGATTTTCCACTTAATCATTTGCGTATAGATAGTCGCAAAGTAGGAAAAAACGATGTTTTTATCGCTATCAAAGGTCATACAGTTGATGGTCAAGCATTTATTCCACAAGCTATTTCAATGGGTGCAGTTGTTATCTTAGTAGAAGCAAGTAGAAAATCAAATGACTTAAAAATTGACTATATTAGGCATGAAAATAAATCGATAATTCCACAAATTAGTGTTTTCCAACTTTCACAACGTCTATCCCTGATTGCTAATGAGTTTTATCATTCTCCATCAAAAAAATTATCTGTTATTGGTGTGACAGGAACCAATGGGAAAACAACTGTTAGTCAGCTTATTGCCCAATGTTTAACATTATTGAATGAAAAAACAGCACTAATGGGAACTATTGGTAATGGAATTTATAATGAACTTGAGCCATCAGTTAATACAACGTTATCAGCAGTAGATGTGCAAACCTTATTAGCCGAATTTGTAGAGAAACAGGTCAAAGTTGTAACGATGGAAATTTCTTCACATGGGCTTGCTATGGACCGGGTTAAAGGACTAAATTGCGCAGCTACTGTATTTACCAATTTAAGTCGAGATCATCTTGATTATCACAAAACAATGAGTAGATATGCAAAAGCAAAATGGTCGTTATTTAGCCTTGATGAAAAAGAAAAACAAGTTTTAACTGCTGGTAAATCAATTATTAATTATGATGACAACTATGGTAAAAGATGGATTGAAAAACTTCCACAAGTGACAGCTGTATCATGTCAAACAAAATCATTACGTCGACTCAAGGCGTTAAATATACCTTACGTTGGTGTATCAATGATCGAATATATTGATAAAGGTGCCCAAATTCATATGGAATCAAGTTGGGGAAATGCCATTATTAGTAGCCGATTGCTAGGTGAATTTAATGTTTCTAATTTGCTATTGGCTATAGCTACACTTTTAACATTGAACTACCCATTTTTTGCTGTTGTTAATATGGCTTCTTTTTTGACTCCAATCTGTGGGCGAATGGAGGTTTTACATGTAAAAAATAGCCCAACGGTTATTGTTGATTATGCACATACTCCAGATGCGTTACAGAAAGCTTTGCAAGCTAGTCGAATTCATTGTAAAGGTTCTTTATGGGTGATTTTTGGATGTGGTGGCGATAGGGATACTGGAAAAAGACCTTTAATGGCTGAAATCGCAGAACAATTTGCCGATAAAATTGTTTTAACTAATGATAATCCACGCACTGAAGATGAAATGAAGATTATTCACGATATCCAACAAGGTTTACATCATACCGATAATGTAAACATAATTACCAATAGAGTGCAGGCTATTACACAAACATTAAAGCAGGCTAAGCCTAATGATGTCATTTTAATTGCAGGTAAAGGGCACGAGGACTATCAAATAATTGGTAATACCAAATATCACTATTCAGATCAAGAAACAGTGAAAAAAATTCTAGGAGTAGAGAATCAATCATGATTCCATTAGATATTGAGCAACTAAAAAAAATAGTTAATGGTGAATGTTATTACATTCAAGATGAAAGTGCTGTGATTGATACAATTTGCACTGATTCACGAAAAATAATAAAGCAATCGCTATTTATCGCGCTTGTTGGAAACAATTTTGATGGACATGCTTTTGCTGAACAATCTATTAAAGATGGTGCTATAGCCGTGATCGTCGATCATAAACTTGATAAGCCCATACCACAGATTGTTGTTAAGGATACTCGCTTGGCTTTAGGGGTAATCGCTAATTTTATTCGGCAGCAAAGTACAGCTAAAATTGTTGCGCTTACAGGTTCATCAGGTAAAACGTCAGTTAAAGAAATGACTGCGGCAATATTACAACACTGTGGACAGACCCTTTATACACAAGGCAATTTCAATAATGATATCGGGGTGCCATTAACGCTGTTACGCTTAACTAAACAAGACCAGTTTGCAGTTATAGAATTAGGCGCTAATCATATTGGTGAAATTGCCTATACTACAAATTTTGTTAAACCACAAAGTGCTTTAATTAATAATATTGCAGAAGCACATATAGAAGGTTTTGGATCACTTGAAGGTGTAGCAAAAGCTAAAGGCGAAATCTTTCAAGGATTGCTTGATGGTGGTATTGCTATTATTAATTTAGATAGTTGTTCTGATAAATGGTTTACTCAGTTAGTAAACAAAACAGTTTGGACTTTTTCGTTAACGAACCCTTCTGCTCAATTTTATGCTA
This sequence comes from Gilliamella sp. Bif1-4, assembly GCF_001690535.1. NCBI lineage: Bacteria > Pseudomonadati > Pseudomonadota > Gammaproteobacteria > Orbales > Orbaceae > Gilliamella > Gilliamella sp. Bif1-4. The sequence continues at coordinate 151,847 of NZ_LZHC01000061.1, forward strand.
GTAATATTCAACACGAAAAAAATACAACATTTACATTACATACACCTAAAGGTGAATGTGAGATTATGTTATCCCTAGTTGGGAAACATAATATTTCAAATGCGATCGCAGCATCAGCTTTAGCGCTTTCTGTTGGAGCAACTTTGAATCAGATCCAGCAAGGCTTAGCCTCTTTAACGCCTGTAAAAGGCCGTTTATTTCCAATAAAATTAAATCAAACCCAATTAATTTGGGATGATACTTATAATGCTAATGTTGGATCGATGTCAGCGGCAGTCAAAGTCTTGGCAAAACAGCCTGGTTATCGGATTTTAGTCGTCGGTGATATGGGAGAGCTAGGACCAGAAGCTGAAAAATATCATTGCCAAATAGGTGAGCTTGCTCATGATGAAAAAATTGATTGTGTAGTAAGTGTAGGCAAATTAAGTCAATTTATTAGCCAGTTTAGTGGCGTGGGTCACCATTTCAATAATAAACAAGATGCAGTGAATTATCTATTAATGCTGTTACGCCAACAACCAAATTTAACAATGCTAGTTAAAGGGTCGCGTAGTGCAAAAATGGAAGAAGTTATCGAAAAAATTCAAATTGAACAACTCAAAATGAGTCAGGATTAAGATTATGTTACTTTGGATATCGGAATATTTAGTTAAACATTTTACCTTTTTTAATGTTATCTCTTATTTAACAGTAAGAGCTATTTTAGGTTTATTAACCTCGTTAGCAATTTCATTATTTTTGGGACAAAAAGTCATTGACTGGCTACAAAAATTACAGATTGGTCAAGTTATTCGTCATGATGGACCTGAGTCTCATTTAAGTAAAAAAGGAACACCGACTATGGGAGGGACGCTAATTTTAGCCTCAATTTCCTTATCGGTATTGCTATGGGCAGATTTACGCAATCCTTATGTTTGGGTAACTTTGTTTGTTTTAATTGGTTATGGCATTGTTGGCTTTGCTGATGATTATTTAAAAGTGATTCGTAAAAATAGTGCTGGATTAATTGCTAGATGGAAATACTTTTGGCAATCGGTTATTGCATTAATTGTTGCTTTTGGTCTTTATGTTTATGGTAAAGATAGCACGGTAACAGTACTTGTTGTGCCATTTTTTAAAGATGTAATGCCTCAATTGGGACTATGGTTTATTTTATTAACTTATGTAGTTATTGTTGGGGCAGGTAATGCCGTTAATTTAACAGATGGACTTGATGGATTAGCAATTATGCCAACTGTTTTTGTAGCCGCTGGTTTTACGCTTGTAGCATGGGCTACAGGGAATGTCAATTTTGCTGCTTATTTGAATATTCCTTATATTAAATTCAGTGGAGAGTTGATGATTGTTTGTACTGCAATTATTGGAGCTGGACTTGGTTTTTTATGGTTTAACACATATCCGGCGATGGTTTTTATGGGAGATGTTGGATCGCTAGCTTTAGGTGGCGTGTTTGGAATTATTGCTGTTTTATTACGACAAGAATTTTTATTACTGATTATGGGCGGAATTTTTGTTATTGAAACTTTATCCGTAATTTTACAAGTAGGATCATTTAAATTACGGGGTAAAAGAATTTTCCGTATGGCACCAATTCATCATCACTATGAATTAAAAGGTTGGCCAGAACCGCGTGTTATTGTGCGGTTTTGGATAATTTCATTGATGTTAGTTGTAATAGGTTTATTAACTTTGAAATTACGTTAATAAAAGATATTAGGATCAAATCATGGTTAGCTATCAAGGAAAAAATGTCGTTATTATTGGCTTAGGTGTCACAGGACTTTCTTGTGTAGACTATTTTCTTGCTCAAAATGTTATACCTAAAGTTATTGATACTCGTAAGTCGCCATCAGGGATGGAACAATTAGACAAACGTGTTGCTTGCCATTTAGGGGAATTAAATGTTGATTGGTTGCTTGATGCTGATTTAATAATAGTCAGTCCAGGAATTGCTTTATCAACACCTGAACTACAACAGGCAGCTAAAAAAGGTATTGAAATTATTGGTGATATTGAACTATTTTGCCGTGAATTGAATCAACAAAACAGTAAGCAAATTGTAGCCATTACAGGTGCAAATGGTAAAACTACAGTAACAACATTAGTTGGTGAAATTATTAAGTCGGCAGGTATTAAAGTCGCTATTGGTGGTAATATTGGGCAGCCAGCATTATCGTTATTGAATCAAGATTACGATGTATATGTTCTTGAACTGTCTAGCTTTCAGCTAGAAACAACTCAGAGTTTAAAAGCTACAGTTGCAACAATCTTAAATATTTCAGAAGATCATATGGATCGTTATCCTCTTGGATTAATGCAATATGTTGAGGCTAAGCAACGTATTTATCATAATGCCAAGTATTGTTTAATTAATCATGATGATAAGTTAACTACTCCGACTGACCAACAAAAAAACTGCGTTTCATTTGGCGTTAATAAAGGGGATTATCATTTAGATTTCCATTTTGAACATTTGATTGCACAAGAACAGCCAGTGATAGCGACTAAAATAATGAAACTTACGGGATGTCATAATTATCTTAATGCTTTAGCGGCTTTAGCCATAGTCGATAAACTGAACATTTCACGAGAATCGAGCATAGCAACAATTATTTCATTTTATGGTCTACCACATCGTTTTGAATTAGTGTTGGAAAGAAATGGTGTGAAGTGGATTAATGATTCCAAAGCAACCAATGTAGGTAGTACAGAAGCAGCATTAAATAGCGTAGTTTGCAAAGGGAAATTATTTTTATTATTAGGTGGGGATGGAAAATCAGCGGATTTTTCGCCATTGATTCCTTTTTTTGAAAACAGAAATCTAGAAATTTTTTGTTTTGGTCGTGATCGTTTTATCCTTGCTAAGCTAGCTCCTCATATAACAACTGTAACTGAAACATTGTCTGATGCAATGCAAGTTATTGCTCAAAAAGTTGAACCAAATGATGTGGTTTTACTTTCTCCAGCATGCGCAAGCTTAGATCAGTTTAAGAATTATATTGAACGCGGAAAACAGTTTGCACAACTTGCTGAACAATATACTCAAAGGAGTACAAAATGACACTCTTTTGGTTAAAAAAACAGGTTAATCCCCACATACCATTTGACAACCAGCTACTTTGGACTGTGTTAGGTTTAATGATCTTTGGTTTGATCATGGTGACATCTTCTTCAATGGCATTTAATGAAAGCGATCCTTTCTTTTATACACAACGAGAACTTATTCAGTTAGGACTATCATTATTTTTAATGTTTATTACGCTTTATATTCCGATGCAACGTTGGCAACAGTTTGCTTCTGTTTTACTTATTATTGCTATTATTATGTTAATCGTTGTGTTAGGTATAGGTTCTTCGATTAATGGAGCATCTCGTTGGATACCTCTAGGAGTATTCAATTTTCAACCTGCAGAACTTTCAAAATTAGCGCTATTTTTATTCTTAGCTGGTTATTTATCACGTAAATCTGAAGAAGTACAAAGTGGCTTTTGGGGTTTTTTTAAACCAATGGTTGTTATGACTATACTTTCCATTTTGTTACTTAAACAACCAGATTTAGGTACTGTTATTGTTTTATTTATGGTCACTATTGGCATTTTATTTATTGCTGGTGCGCAATTGTGGCAATTTATCGCTATTTTGCTAACGGGTGTTGGCGCAGTAATTTGTTTGATTTTATATGAGTCTTACCGCTTAACACGACTGTTAACCTTTCTTGATCCTTGGCAAGATGCTACAGGTTCAGGTTATCAATTAGTCGCCTCATTAATGGCAATTGGTAATGGAGGCGTTACTGGACAAGGTATGGGAAATTCTGTACTGAAATTAGGTTATTTACCCGAATGTCATACTGATTTCATTTTCTCAATTATATCAGAAGAGTATGGATATATAGGTGTAGTTGCTTTATTGTCATTACTTTTCTTTCTAACATTTAAGGCGCTTGCAATTGGTTATCGAGCACTGAATGAAAGTTCATTGTTTTCTGGTTATTTAGCTTGTGAAATCGGGATATGGTTTGGTTTTCAAACATTTGTAAATGTGGGTGTTACATCAGGTATGTTGCCTACTAAAGGATTAACACTACCATTTATTAGTTATGGTGGATCAAGTCTTATTGTGATGAGTATTGCAACAGCAATATTACTTCGAATTGATTTTGAATTTAGACAACAACAAGCCCAAGCAAGAATAAGGTTAATAAAATAATGAAAAAATTATTAGTTATGGCAGGAGGAACTGGGGGGCATGTTTTTCCGGGTATTGCTGTGGCGCAATATTTAATGAAGCAAGGCTGGCAGGTAAGATGGTTAGGAACTGCCGATCGAATGGAAGCACACTTAGTTCCTGAAAATGGTATTGATATTGATTTTATCGAAATATCAGGGCTACGAGGCAAAGGTGTTATGGCATTATTAAAAGCACCTTATAAAATTTTAAAAGCAGTTTTACAAGCTAGAAAAATTTTAAAAACTTATCGCCCTGATGTTGTTCTAGGTATGGGAGGATATGTTTCAGGCCCAGGGGGGATTGCAGCAAAAACACTTGGTATACCAGTTGTATTACATGAACAAAATGGTATAGCAGGTTTAACCAACAAATATCTAGCTAAAATAGCAGCTAAAGTTTTACAAGCATTCCCTACTGCTTTTCCTAAGGCAGAAGTAGTTGGCAATCCTGTTCGTAGTGATCTTTTGACTGTGGCAAAACCTGAAGAAAGATTCAAAGATCGTGATGGGCCAATTAGAGTATTAGTCATGGGAGGTAGCCAAGGAGCTAAAGTTATTAATGATATAGTGCCTAAAGTGATCACAAAATTATCCGATAAATATGTAGTATGGCATCAAACAGGTAAAGGAATGTTGAATTCCGTAATTCAGTCATACCAAAATTGCGATATGACCAATAACAAAGTGACTGAATTTATCCAAGATGTTGCAGATGCATACAATTGGGCAGATATTGTAATTTGTCGTAGCGGAGCATTAACCGTTAGTGAAATTGAAGTAGTTGGTATTGGTGCTATTTTTATTCCGTTTATGCATAAAGATCGTCAGCAATTTTGGAATGCAAAATCACTAGCAGATATAGGTGCTGCTAATATTATCGAGCAACCTGATTTTAGTGCTGAATCGCTATCCAATTTGTTATGTAATTTGAACCGTGACAAATTAATTGAAATGGCAATTAAAGCTAAAAGTTTATCTATTGTGAATTCCACAGAAAAAGTAGCAGAAGCCCTTTATTCGGTGATAAAATAATACTTTTCTGACATAAATTTATGTAATATTTTTGTCAAAATGTTTCAGGTTAGATATATGTTTGAGTCAATGATTCATTTGAGCAATAAAAAATAACGATGATAGATATGTTCAATGATGATATGTACTGTGAACTATAAAATAATTTAGGAGTTAAATAGTGAATACAAAGGAATTAGCGAAGTTAAGAGCAATTATTCCTGAAATGAAGCGAGTTAAACATATTCACTTTGTGGGTATTGGTGGTGCTGGTATGGGAGGAATTGCTGAAGTTCTCGCTAATGAAGGATACCAAATTAGTGGATCAGATATTGCTGAAAATGCGGTTACTCAACATCTAGAAACATTAGGGGCAAAAATTGTTATTGGCCATGCGGCTGAAAATGTGATTAATTCTAGCGTTGTTGTTATATCCTCAGCTATTTCGCAAGATAACATTGAAGTAATAGCTGCTCGTTCAGCACGTATACCTGTTATTCAACGTGCTGAAATGTTAGCTGAATTAATGCGTTTTCGATATGGTATAGCAATTGCTGGTACTCATGGTAAAACTACAACTACTGCTATGGTTACCTCTATTTATGCTGAGGCGAAACTCGATCCAACTTTTGTTAATGGTGGTTTAGTTAAGGCGGCAGGAACACATGCTCAATTAGGTAGTAGCCGTTATTTTATTGCAGAGGCTGATGAAAGTGATGCTTCATTTCTTCATTTGCAACCAATGGTATCTATTGTAACAAATATAGAGCCTGACCATATGGACACTTATCAAGGTAGTGTTGATAATCTAAAACAAACATTTATTTCATTTTTACATAACCTTCCATTTTATGGTTTAGCTATTATGTGTTACGACGATCCTATTAATCGAGAATTACTACCGATTGTGGGACGTAAAATCATCACTTATGGATTTAGCGAAGAGGCTGACGTTGTCATTAAAAATTATCGTCAAGAACGAGGTGTAAGCTATTACACTGTTTGTCGCCCAGATCGCCAAGATTTGCAGATTGAGTTAAATGCACCTGGTAAACATAATGCTTTAAACTCGGCGGCTGCGATAATTGCAGCAACAGAAGATGGTATTGATGATGAATCAATTATAAATGCATTAGCTAAATTTGCTGGTACTAGTCGGCGTTTTGATTTATTAGGTATATTCCCGCATGTTGATGGTGGCGATATAATGATGGTTGATGATTATGGTCATCATCCTAGCGAGGTTAATGCAACAATTCAAGCAGCAAGAAACGGCTGGCCTGAACGAAGATTGGTTATGTTATTCCAACCACATCGATACACGCGTACTCGGGATTTATTTGACGATTTCGCACAAGTGCTTTCTCAAGTCGATGCACTTGTTATGTTAGATGTCTATTCCGCAGGAGAGCAACCTATTGCGGGTGCAGATAGCCGTTCGTTATGCCGTTCTATCCGCAATCGTGGCAAAGTTGACCCAATTTATGTTTCGGATTTAGATTTGCTACCCGAAATAATGCAAGAAGTTTTACAAAGTGGTGATTTATTAATTACACAAGGTGCAGGTAGTGTTGGTCGTATAGCACGCCAATTAGCCAAAACTCAATTATCATCAGAAGAGGTTTTATAAAATGGTAGATAAAGTTGCTGTATTGTATGGTGGTACTTCAGCTGAACGGGAAGTGTCACTTAAGTCAGGTAAGGCTGTACATGCAGGATTGTTGGCAAATGGTATCGATGCGCATCTTATTGATACTAAATATCATCCTATTACCAATTTAAAAGAAGAAGGTTATACAAAAGCTTTTATTATTTTACACGGACGTGGTGGGGAAGATGGTATTGTTCAAGCGATTTTGACTTATCAAAATATTCCTTATACAGGCAGTGATGTTTTATCATCAGCCTTAACAATGGATAAACTGAAAACTAAGTTAGTGTGGAAATCACTCAATTTACCTGTTGCTGAATATGTTATGGTTGAAAAATCACAATCAATTGATACTGATGCTATAGTTAAACAGCTTGGTTTACCGTTGTTTGTTAAACCAAGTCATGAAGGCTCAAGTGTGGGAATGGCAAGAGTTAATGAAGCATCTGAATTGGAAGTAGCTATTAGTGCGGCTTTTAAATATGATAGTGTAGTGATGGTTGAGTCATTTTTAGCTGGTCCAGAATTTACGGTAGCAATCGTTGGTGACGAGGTCTTACCTTCAATTCATATTAAGCCTGCAACTAAATTTTATGATTATGATGCGAAATACTTATCTGATACCACTCAGTATTTTTGTCCAAACGGTTTACCTGATGAACAAGAACAGGAAATTCGTAAATTAGCGTTAGATGCTTATAAAGCAGTAGGATGTCGAGGATGGGGAAGAGTCGACATTATGTTTAATGCTAATCAAAAACCATTTTTACTTGAAGTTAATACCGCTCCAGGTATGACAGATCATAGTTTAGTACCAATGGCGGCAAAAGAACATGGCTGGTCATTTAATGAGCTTGTTGCTAGAATTTTGAATTTGGCAACTTTATAATTGGCCTTATTTTATGAAACAAGTTCGGCAAGCAGCGCATAGAAGGGACGATAAAAACAGAAGGCGGTTGCTTATTTTTCGTAATACAGAGCAATTAATAGGATTTTTGTTCTTTATTGCGATTATTTGTATTAGTATTTGGGTAGTGCAAAGTTTTAAAAATTGGATGGATGATCCCGAGCAAATGGTATTGTCTCAATTAACATTAAGTGGAGAGCATACCTATACAACTGAGGACGATCTTCGGGAAGCTATTTTAGGACTAGGGTTGCCTAATACCTATATAAGACAAGATGTTAATGATATCCAACAAGAAGTAATGCGATTTCCATGGGTGAAGCAAACCAGTGTGCGTAAACAGTGGCCAGATAGGTTAATTGTCTATGTCGAAGAATATAAACCTGTGCTTTATTGGAATGACTTATTTTTACTTGATAAAAATGGTAATGTATTTAGCGTTCCACTTGACCGTATAAGTAACTTAAAACTGCCAAAGTTATATGGTCCAGAGGGTAAAGCAAAATCGGCGTTAGAAACTTATTATAAATTAGAGAATCTTTCTAAAAAATTAGCCAATAATCAGTTGGCATTACATATTAAAACAGCAATGACTGATGAACGTAATGCGTGGCAATTGACGGTAAAACAGTGTGTATCAGGTTTTTGCCTAGAAAATCAGGAAATAAAATTACTATTAGGTAGCGAAAATATTGAACAAAGATATCAACAACTTATCAAGTTATTTCCGGAAATTCAGTCGAGAATGCCAGAAAATGAAAGAATAATGGTCGCTGATTTACGTTATGAAAATGGCATTTCAGTGCAAAGAGAAAAAATGGTGCAGTAAGGAATAAATTAAGGCTGAAGTATGAAAGCAACAGAAAAAAAATTGGTTGTTGGATTAGAGGTTGGTACATCCAAAGTACTTGCTCTTGTTGGTGAGGTTCTTCCCGATGGTATTGTCAACATCATCGGTGTAGGGCATTGTCCATCGAAAGGGGTTGATAAAGGTGGTGTGAACGATCTTGAGTCTGTCGTGAAATCAATCCAACGAGCTGTTGACCAAGCTGAATTAATGGCTGATTGTCAAATATCTTCAGTATATTTAAGTCTTTCAGGTAAACATATTCGTTGTCAAAATGAGATAGGCATGGTGCCAATAGAAGATGAAGAGGTAACCGTAGAAGATGTTGACAATGTTGTTCATACAGCAAAATCAGTCAGAATTTTAGATGAGCACCGTATTTTGCATGTCATTGCACAAGAATATTCTATCGATTTGCAAGAAGGTATTAAAAATCCTATTGGCTTATCTGGAGTAAGAATGAAAGCAAAAGTTCACTTAATTACTTGTCATAATGATATGGCTAGAAATATTGTGAAAGCAGTAGAACGTTGCGGTTTGAAAGTGGATCAACTCATTTTTTCTGGATTGGCCTCTAGCTATGCAGTTTTAACGGACGATGAAAAAGAGCTTGGTGTTTGCGTAATTGATATGGGCGGCGGTACAATGGATGTAACGGTCTATACAGGAGGTGCGTTACGTCATTCAGTTGTAATCCCTTATGCTGGAAATGTTGTTACTAGTGATATTGCATATGCGTTTGGCGCACCGCCAATGGATGCCGAAAATATTAAGATTCGTTATGGGTGCGCTGTAGGTTCATTAATTGGTAAAGATGAAGTTATTGATGTTCCAAGTGTAGGTGGAAGACCATCTCGTTCATTGCAACGACAAACGCTTGCAGATGTAATTGAACCACGCTATTCAGAACTTCTTTCGTTGGTACAAAAAGAGTTACTTGTATTACAAGAAGAACTTAAAAAACAGAATATCAAATATCAATTAGCAGCAGGTATTGTTTTAACTGGTGGTGCTGCGCAAATAAAAGGAATGGTAGAGTGCGCTGAAAAAGTTTTTCAAAATCAAGTGCGTATTGGTCAGCCATTGAATATATCTGGATTAACTGACTATGTTCAAAAACCTTATTGTTCAACAGCTATAGGGTTATTGCATTATGGAAAACAAAGTTTATTAAATGATGATGGAAAAGATAATAATAAATCATCATTAAAAGGGATAGCTAAACGATTAACCGGGTGGTTTAAAAAAGAATTTTAGCTAGTATATTTCAAGAACTTCGTGGACATTGTAGATGATTATCTGTACAATGTTCGCAGATCGTAAATTTGGAGATAAGTTATGTTTGAACCTATGGTTGCAGATGATGAACCAGCAGCAGTCATTAAAGTTATTGGTGTAGGTGGTGGCGGAGGTAATGCTGTCGAGCATATGATTGCTGAACATATTGAAGGCGTTGAATTTTTTGCAGCAAATACAGATGCGCAAGCCTTAAAAAGAATTAAGGTAGGTCAAACTATCCAAATCGGAACTAATGTTACTAAAGGGCTTGGTGCAGGTGCTAATCCAGAAGTCGGTAGAAATTCAGCCGAGGAAGATCGCGATGTCATTCGTAGTGCTATCGAAGGAGCCGACATGGTTTTTATCGCAGCAGGAATGGGTGGCGGCACTGGAACGGGTGCAGCTCCTGTTGTTGCAGAAATAGCAAAAGAATTAGGAATTCTAACAGTTGCAGTTGTTACTAAACCTTTTGGTTTTGAAGGTAAAAAACGTATGGCTTTTGCTGAGCAAGGTATTTCTGAGTTGGCAAAACATGTTGATTCACTAATTACTATTCCGAATGATAAATTATTAAAGGTATTAGGTCGTGGTGTTAAATTACTTGATGCTTTTGCTGCAGCTAATGGTGTTTTAAAAGGTGCAGTACAAGGGATCGCTGAGCTGATTACTAAACCTGGTCTTATCAATGTCGATTTTGCTGATGTTAGAACAGTGATGTCTGAAATGGGATATGCTATGATGGGTTCTGGTCGAGCTAGTGGTGATAATCGAGCTGAAGAAGCCGCAGAAATGGCAATTTCTAGTCCATTACTTGAAGATATTGATTTATCTGGCGCTCGAGGCGTATTAGTTAATGTAACATCTGGATTTGATATTGGCTTAGAAGAATTTGAAACAGTCGGTAACACGGTTAAAGCATTTGCATCTGATAATGCTACGGTTGTTGTTGGATCAACTTTCGATCCAGATATATCTGACGAAATTCGAGTAACGGTGGTTGCAACGGGTATAGGTATGGATAAACGTCCAGAAGTTAAAATGCCTAAGCCTGTGCCGCGCAATGATTTGTTTGGTCAAAGTAATACTCTGGGTCAACAAGAAGATAAATTAGCGAAAGTTGTTAATGAACCAATAGCTTCTCCTCTTGAAGAACATAAGATTTTAGATATTCCAGCTTTCATACGGAAGCAAGCAAATTAAAGTAAAGTTGAACTTATTTGATTTTTTATTGTCGAAATCGGTAAGAACAAATAAAAAAGTAGGTGCAAAGTGAAACAAAGAACATTAAAAAAGACTATTCAAGCAACTGGTGTTGGTTTACATACTGGCAAAAAAGTTACTTTGACATTACGTCCTGCGCCTGAAAATACAGGTATAATATACCGTCGTACTGATTTAAATCCATATGTAGATTTTCCTGTGGATGCGAAGTCTGTGCGTGATACAATGCTTTGTACTTGTTTAATAAATGAAGACAATGTTCGTATTTCTACTGTTGAGCATATTAATGCTGCATTAGCAGGGCTTGGTATTGATAATATTATTATTGAAGTTGATGCCCCTGAAATACCAATTATGGATGGTAGTGCAAGCCCGTTTGTTTATTTATTGCTTGATGCTGGTATTGCTGAACAAAACGCACTTAAAAAGTTTTTGTGTGTAAAAGAAACTGTTCGAGTTGAAAATGGTGATAAATGGGCTGAAGTAAGGCCTTATAGTGGCTTTAAGCTAGATTTCACTATTGATTTTCAACATCCAGCTATCGACAATAGCTCACAACGTTATCAACTAGATTTTTCGTCTGAATCATTTATTCGTCAAATCAGTCGTGCTAGAACATTTGGCTTTATGCGTGATATTGAAGCATTACAATCTAAAGGCTTATGTCTTGGTGGTAGTTTAGATTGTGCAATTGTTGTTGATGATTATAAAGTGCTTAATGAAGATGGTTTACGTTTTGAAGATGAGTTTGTGCGTCACAAAATGCTTGATACTATCGGTGATTTATATATGAGTGGCCACAATATGATTGGTGAAGTTGTTTGTTATAAATCAGGTCATGCATTGAATAATCAATTATTGCAAGCATTGCTAGCAAAACAAAATGCATGGGAATATATCACATTTACAGAAGAGCAAATCGTGCCACTTGCATTGGGTACTCAACAGCTTATTTTCGCATAACACATAAGTAATATTGTTTTATATTATAGACGCTCCTGTTTTTAATAGGAGCGTTTTTATTTTATATTAAAGAGATAATGTATGAATAACAGTCATTTTTTTGCTCATTTATCACGATTAAAACTAATTAATCGTTGGCCTTTAATGCGTAATGTAAGAACTGAAAATGTATCAGAACATAGTTTACAGGTTGCTTTTGTTGCACATGCTTTAGCAGTAATTAAAAACAAAAAATTTAATGGAAATGTTAATCCAGAAAGAATTGCATTGCTGGCAATGTACCACGATGTTTCAGAAGTGATAACTGGTGATCTACCAACACCAACAAAGTATTACAATCCACAAATAACGGTTGAATATAAAAAGATTGAAAAAATAGCACAGAATAAACTTATCAATATGCTTCCTAAAGAGTTACAAGATGATTTTAGAACATTAATTGATGATGATTTTTATGATGAAATAGAAAAAAGTATTGTAAAACAAGCTGATGCATTATGTGCTTATCTAAAAACGATTGAAGAACTCAGTGCGGGCAATAATGAGTTTAAATTAGCAGAACAACGTTTAAAAAAGACTTTATCTGAACGCAACAGTCCTGAAATGAATTACTTTTTAGATGTTTTTATTCCGAGCTTTAGCTTGTCATTAGATGAGATAACTATGTAAAATTAATTTATCTATTTAAATATTTTTTATTTCTATCATAGATTATTAATAAAAAAATACGTCTTGTTTAGAATGTTAAATGTAGTGATGACAAAAAGATTCTTACTGTATTTATAATAGATATACTTTACCTGAGATTATAATTTATATTTTGATAAATATAACGTTTAACAGGTCTACCAATAGACAGATAAGTTAAATGGCTTTTAAGCTCACCAAGTTCCTCTAAGTAATCGAGATATTTTTTAGTGATATACGAGATAACGAAATTAATTCAACGATATCACTCATTGAAAAATCACAATTGTACTAAATAATAACCTCTCGAACCTTTTGTAAGGTCAGGCTATCAATACCTTTAGGCAATCCTTTGTTATGAGTAGTCGGTTTAGCAAAAATCCGATCATATAATTGATGCTGATTTAATATTTTGGACGATGATAACAAACGAACATGTTCCTGATAGGAAACTAATGCGGTGCGTAAACGCTCAAAAGTGAAAGGTTTAACAATATAATCAATTACACCTAAACGTAGAACTGCTTTGTAACTATCCCCTAAAATAGTACAGCAAAAAAGTAGAAAATTCTCTATGATAAAAGTAAAAGGGGATTTAATTATGAAAAAAATGACTGAACATCAAATCGTAGCTATTTTAAAAGAAGCTGAAGCTGGTGTAAATACCCCAAACTTAGTACACACAACTCACGTAGAAAATTAAGCTGCTTGTTTTAGTGTTTTATACTCAATCGGCGTCATATTATTTAGTGCTTCATGAGGCCTTTCGGTGTTATAAATCGTTAACCATTCTTCGGTTATTCTCCTTGCTTGTGCTAAGTTGTTAAAAAGATATAAATCGAGTACTTCAGTACGATAGGTACGATTAAATCGTTCAATATAGCCATTTTGATAAGGGCTACCTGGATATAATCAATGGTTATATCATGTGATTTAGCCCAGTTTATAAAGGTTTTTCCTGTAAATTCGGGTCCATTATCGACCCGTATTTTTAATGGATACCCATGATATTCGGCCAGTTTATCTAAATAACGGGTAATCCTTCCTGCCGGTAAGCTCACTGCAATATCAATACCTAACGCCTCACGATTAAAGTCATCGATGACATTGAATGTCCTCGACGTTGATTACGGCTACTGTCACTCATAAAATCCATTGACCAACATTCACCTTGTTTATTAGGCACCAATGGCTTTTCTGGGCATCGTGGAGGAATGCGTTTTTTACGCTTTACTCTGAGATTAAGCTTTAATTCACAATACACCCGATATACCCGTTTATGATTCCATTTATAGCCGAGCTTTTTGATACGATTAAAGCATTTAGGAAAACCCCAGCGTAAATGCCGGTCTGTGATAGCATTCAACACCGAAACAATCACCGAATCATCCTGTAACTTAGGTTGATAATAGTAAGCACAACGGCTTAAGCCAACAATGGCACAACTCATAGCAATAGTAACCGAATAATTTTGTTGTAGTTGCTGTGCCCACGTTTTACGTGCCTTTGTGGGCACTAAAGCTTTTTTATGATTTCTTCCTGCAGCTGGGATTTTAAACTCAGTTCGGCAAACATCTGCTTAAGCTTGCGATTTTCAGCCTCCAGCTCCTTTAAGCGTTTGATATCCGAAGTTTCCATTCCGCCGTATTTTTCTCGCCATTTATAGAAAGTTGAATTACCCATGCCATATTTACGCCACAGTTCCTTGACAAGGATACCAGTTTCAGCTTTTTTTTAAATAGCTACAATTTGATGTTCAGTCATTTTTTTCATAATTAAATCCCCTTTTACTTTTATCATAGAGAATTTTCTACTTTTTTGCTGTACTATTTTAGGGGATAGTTACAACCGCAAACTAAACTCGCAATATAAAAAAGTAGAAAGTTAGAATCTTTCATTAACATTTTTGTTGCAGTTAAAGTATTTTCGTCAAAACCACCACAGTAAACTAATAGTGATGGAACAATTAAAGATAAAATTGCAGGTGCACCAAATTTTTTAAAGAAAGGAATATTTTGCCCAAGTGTTCCTAAAAACCAATCTAATGGCAAAATAACGGCAAAGCCTCCAATTAATGTTCTTGGTAGCATATCTAATTGGGCGGCAATAATGACGATGATGGAGCAAACAACGAAAATAGGTAAAGGTAAAGAACCTATATAAAGTTTATTTTCTTTTAATTTATGCTTCATGCCCATAATATAACCTCTTGCACTCCTAATTTATTTCAAAAGTACAATCAGTATAATCATGGATATAAAAATCAGAAGAATAAGAAAGTTATATAACTAATTATGTAATTAATGTAAGTCATTAAATAATTTGGGTTGCATAAATTGAAATATAGAGACAGCTTTATCTAGCTATTCACCTATTGATTTACGAGTGTTTAAAATGATCAATACAGATCAAATTAAAATTATAGATTAATTGAAAGATTACGCATTAATAACTAAAGCCAGATACAAACATCAATTACCATTGTGAGTGATGAAATTCTCACAATGGCAAAATAATTAATCTTCTTTCCCTCGGATCTTCCGAGACAATCGTTTAAACCCATGAGTAAACTTTTTAATTGTCATTGCAAAAAAAGGAACCTTAATTTTAATATCAAAGCGTTCTTTCAGTTCGATTGCATCATTGGCTTTAGTTAGCCAAATAAATCCTGAATTAGTTAAATCAATGGCCTTGATTTTTCCTTCAGGCGTTAAGATAAAATTCCCACCATGGATATCATTAGATACTAAATTATAGCTGTGCAGTTTTTCAATACAGTTTTTAACTTGATCGCCATACTTTTTCATTTCTTCCCACTTTAAAGAACGCCCTTTGATAAAGTTAAAAATCATATAATGGCGTTTAGTTTTTTGATCGAAAGCGACCAAATACAGTTCATAAGCAATATCGGCATTATCAAGTGATATTTTGGCGAGTTTACGAATTAAATTGAAATAAAAGTCGCCAGTAATTTTGGAGATCAAACGACGCTCTAAACGGTGCTCAACACCGCCATCAATTTTAAAAATAAATTTTGATTCATTATGATCAATTAAATAAGTATATCGCTCTAATTTATCGCTAGGATCGAGTAATTCATGATGTCCTTCTTCCGCCAAAAATTGGTCAAAAAGTTCTAAATAATTGATTTCGTTATTTTGCACATAGGCGAACTTCATATCTCCACGTTGAACTTCAATAATTTTTGCAAAGTTATTCAAATTTTATTATCCCAGAATACATCAAAAAAATTGACTTATCTTAAACATTATCTGTGTTAAAGTAAATGAAACAGTAACGTTTAACCAGTAGTATGAATAATATTAATTAAAAAAGTGATGAATATTTGCTATGCCATTAAAATGATATTATGGTTAAATAATTCAATTTATATTACTGGTTAGTTATGTCTAATAGCGCATCCGAATGGTTTTTATATATTATTAGAACAGCAAAACAATCACTCTATACTGGTATTACAACAAATGTGGAAAGAAGGCTTCACCAACATCAAACCAACAAAGGTGCAAAGTATCTAAAAGGGCATAAAGATTTAACTATTGTGTACCAGATCTATATTGGTGACAGATCGATGGCGCTTAAGCTTGAGTACCGAATAAAACAGCTTTCTAAACAAAAAAAAGAGAAGTTAGTCACAAACCAGCCTAATTTAAACGAATTATTAAAACTACTCAATTAATACGCTTTATATTCACATCATTGGCATTAACTGTATTGCAGGTGCTTTAATTGCATCAATTTGCTTATTAAACTCTGCTAATTGTTGACGCCAAAAATCCTCATCAGTAATCCATGGAAAGGCGATAGGAAAAGCAGGATCTTGCCAACGCTCTAAAATCCATGCTAAATGATGGACCATTCTCATAGCTCTTAAAGGTTCGATAAGCTTTAATTGATGATGATCAAACTCACAAAACTCCTGATACATTTCAATCAATAAATCCAATTGTAAACGTTGCTGTTGACGATCACCATGCAGTAACATCCATAGATCTTGAATTGCAGGGCCATTACGAGAATCATCAAAATCAACAAACATCGCATTATCACGCCATAAAATATTGCCAGCATGGCAATCGGCATGTAATCGAATAGGCTGCCAATCGTTATGCCAATGCTGTTCAACAGTTTTTATTAACTGGGCTAAAATATCTTTAAGGTCAGTTTGAATTTTCTTAGAAATATAAGCGCTAGATAGCAAGATATCTTGTGGCCGATAAAGATACGCTTCTAATCCAATAGTTGGACGATGTAAAAATGTCTGCTTAGCACCAATTTGGTGGATACGACCAAGCAACATACCCACAGATTCCATTTGCTCGATATTATCCATCTCATATTGTCGTCCTCCAACACTAGCAAATAGCGTAAACAGATAACCTTGATATTCGTGTAGTGTCGTATTATTAAATGTTAATGGCGTAATAACGGAAACCTCAGCATCAGCTAATTGCTTAGTAAATTGATGTTCTTCAAGAATTTGCTGGCGATCCCAACGGTTTGGTCGATAAAACTTAGCCACATAACGTTTGCGATCTTCATCTTGAAATTGATAAACACGATTTTCATAACTATTTAACACGGTCAAACCAGAATCTATACTCAATCCTATTGAAGATAGACTATCAATAATTAAATCTGGTGATAAAGATTGAAACGAAAATGTTGAACTATTCATTGAATGATTTCCTTTATTGCAAACTAAACCATTCATCTAATTTTTGTTTTAGAGCTTCAAGTCCAATACGCTTAGGTGATGAAAAAGGAGCAACAGTAATATCTCCTTGAAAAGGTAAAATGGCTTCTTTCACCATATTAACTTGTTTTTTTTGAGCGCCAGAAGCTAATTTATCAGCTTTAGTAAGCAGTAACATAATAGGGATATCAACTGAAACCGCCCACTCAATCATCTGTTGATCTAAATCTTTTAACGGATGTCTAATATCCATCAATACAACCAACCCTTTTAAACTTTCACGTTTTTGCAGATATTCGCCTAATGCTTTTTGCCATTTACGCTTTATCGCCTCTGGGACTTGAGCATAGCCATAACCGGGTAAATCTACTAAACGGCAATTTTCTTCAACTTCGAAAAGATTAATAAGTTGGGTTCGACCTGGCGTTTTACTCGTTCTAGCAAGCCCTTTTTGATTGGTTAATGTATTAAGTGCGCTTGATTTACCAGCGTTAGAACGACCAGCAAAAGCAATTTCAACACCACTATCAACAGGTAGATGAGAAATATCAGGTGCACTCAAAATAAAATGAGTTTTAGCATAATTTAATGGGTGAATATTGGTCATAAATAAGTATCCTTTAAATGCAACGGCATTTAATTGACTAAAATGCTGTTACTGTATAGAAAAACTTAAGAATTGACAACTTTTTCCACAGCTTTCGCAAATCGAGTCATACCTTCTTTAATTTCATCTTCAAAAATAATTAGCGATGGGGTAAAGCGTAAAACATTAGGTCCAGCATTTAAAATCATTACTTTAAATTCGGTTGCTACGTTCAAAAAATCACGAGCTTTATTGTGAAATTTGGGTTGTAATTCTGCACCTAACAATAACCCTTTTCCACGGTACTCTCGGAATAATTTAAATTTATCATTAATTTCCTCTAATTGCTCAATAAATACAGCACGTCGCTTTTGCACACCTTCAAGTATTTCAGGAGAATTAATAATATCAAAAGCCTCGCAACCCACAGCACAAGCTAAAGGGTTACCACCATAAGTTGTACCATGCACACCGGGATGCATAACTGAAGCAATTTCGTCTGTTGTTAACATAGCACTAATTGGAAATCCACCGCCTAATGCTTTAGCCGAGGTCAAAATATCGGGTTTTACATCATATTGTTGATAAGTAAATAAACTGCCTGTTCGACCCATTCCACACTGCACTTCATCAAACACCAGTAACGCTTTATATTCATCACATAGCTCACGCAAACCTTGTAAAAATTCTGGCGTGGCTGAAGTTAACCCACCTTCACCTTGTACTGGCTCTAGTACAACCGCACAAGTATGATCATCCATTACGGCGTTAACTGCATCAAGATCATTAAAAGGAACATGAATAATATCAGCTGGTTTTGGACCAAAACCATCCGAATACTTAGCCTGACCACCAACTGCGACGGTAAAAAATGTACGTCCATGAAAAGATTGATAAAAAGCAATAATTTTAGTCTTATAAGGATTGTATTTATGTATTGCGTAATGACGAGCTAATTTAAACGCAGCTTCATTAGCTTCGGCACCAGAATTTGCAAAAAAAACACGTTCAGCAAACGTATTATCGATAAGTTTTTGAGCAAGATTTAAAGCTGGCTCATTAGTAAAAACATTACTTACATGCCATAACTTTTCACTTTGTTCATGTAATACTTTAACTAATCTTGGATGACAATGCCCAAGCGCATTTACAGCAATGCCACCTGCAAAATCAATATATTCTTCACCATTTTGATCCCAAACACGACTTCCTTTACCCTTTACGGGAATAAATTTTGCTGGTGCATAAATAGGTAAAATAACTTTATCAAAAAGTTCACGTGTGATTTTTGGCTGCATTGTTTAATCCTTATTTATTTTATTAACTGGTTCATTATCATTTTAATCGAACTAATTGCGGTGTAAAGTAAATAATTATTCAAATATTTTAAATGAATATTCAATTATTAAAGGTGAGTTCAATTTAAAACTAATATAATAATTTTCTTCTTATCTATAATTATTTTCAGGTATAATTAGCCACTATCCGTTGAGTGTATTTAAAAGAGATAAAAATGAGCCGTGTCGTTTATTGCCATTATTTAAAAAAAGAAGCAGAGGGATTAGATTTTCAACTTTATCCAGGGGAGATTGGTAAACGTATTTTTAACGAAATATCCAAACAGGCATGGCAAGAATGGCTCAAAAAACAAACAATGCTCATTAACGAACGTAAACTCAATATGATGAATCTAGAACACCGAAAAAAAATTGAAGCTGAAATGATCAAATTTCTATTTGAAGGCGAAGAAGTTGTTATTGATGGATATAAACCTCAAAATTGAGATGTAAAATGAAAAAAAATAAAAAAATCATTGCATTAATTATTGCTGTAACTCTTCTAACAGGTTGTCCTAGTACGAATTCAAAAAAAAATGAAAACAATTATGTTAAAGATACTAATGCTTTTAATATCTTAATTAGTCAATATGCTAATAACATTGAAGAAATTTGGGGTCCGAAAGAAGTCCTTATTGCAGGACCTAAAGATTATGTTCAATATGAAGATAATTTAAAAACGCGTGTCCATATTAACTTTGTTTCAGGTGTGATTACTATTGAAACGATGGCAGAATCACCAATAGAAAACCTAAAAGAAGCGATAGTTTCAACATTACTTATGTCAGAGCCAGTTGACATTATACGTCATGACAAAATCAGCCAAGACTTATCTCAAGAACCATTTTTATACAATCAGGTGTTAGATCAAGAGCATCAACCGATTCGTTGGAGTGGCAGAGCCAATAGCTTTGCTGATTATCTACTTAACAATAATCTAAAAACTCGCTGGTCTGGTTCTTGTAAAATTACTTATGTTGAAATTAAACTTGTTCCTAACCACATAAATCAACGTGCCAGAAAATTCTTACCAATAGTAGCTGAAGCTTCTAATCGTTATTTTATTGATGAACGCCTGATTTTAGCCATTATGGAAGTTGAATCTGCATTTAACCCATATGCTGTCAGCCGTACTGATGCACTTGGACTAATGCAAGTACAACAACACACCGCTGGGCGTGATATTTTCAAATTACAAGGCAAATCAGGTGAACCAAGTCGAAAATTCTTACTCGATCCGCGTAATAATGTTGATATAGGTACAGCCTATTTATCTTTATTAAAAACGAAATACTTAGCAGGCATTAATAACCCAATTTCATTAAGATACGCCGTGATTACATCTTATAATGGAGGAGTAGGAAGTGTATTGCGTACGTTTTCTAACGATCGCAATGAAGCTATCAACATCATAAACTCAATGACACCACAACAAGTTTATCGAAAGCTTGTGACTTCACATGTATCACAAGAATCGCGCAATTATTTAATAAAAGTCAGTCGAATTTTAGATAACAAATAAGAGGCATATAAATCCGCCACTCTTTATACTTTATGGAAAGTAGCGGATTTTTTAAGAATAAAAAAACTTAAATAAAATCAATGTTTTTTCTAAACAGGTTTATTTGCAAAAATAAAAAAGTCTTATATTTGCCCAAAAAAACCGTCAGGTAACGCATTGATTTTATTTAAGTTTTGATTGATTTTTTTTGAAATAGGCCATTTCAGAAGTTATTTTTAACCGGTTATTAATTAATAAACCAAACCTATCTTAACAAAACCTTACAAAAATTTAACAAAAAAATTGAGTATCTATTTTTCAATGGCTATACTATCGGCAATTAAACCAAGAAAATAGCTCAATAAACGAGCGTTTAATCATTAAAATCTAAATAAAACAAAAAAGTTAGTTTACAGGTCAAGCATTATGAATTGCCATTGCAAGCAACAAGCATGGCATACCTATGTTTTAAATCTTGTTAATTTCCACTATTGTCGAGCCTTTTTACGGGCTTTATATTTACCGCTTAGTTTGGCATAATTGCCAAAATTGTCATCAATTTCTAATCTGTTATCAAAACCGCCGTTAGCCTTTGCACCGTTGTTATTACTGCCCTATTCGCTCAGTTCTCAGGCGTTGTCGGCACAAACATTAAGCATTATTCACGGGTCTGCGCCATATTTTACCGTTGATAATGGCGCAACAAAACTGAGAACATTAGATGAGTTTTCCGACGTTTTTTTTGTCAATCACATTACCCGATGGCACAAAACTGACACCGGCAATCAACCCATCAACTGAAACCAATCCAATCACATTATCAATGTGTAGAAAATAAGTTAGCTGATGTCCATACGTTGATAACAGCAACCACCCAACCAATATCAAAAGGTCAGTATTATGTCACTTTAAATGACTTAGTGAATACTTATCACTATTGGGGTGATGATGATGGCGACGGGCAAGGGGGGCAAGTAACTGCTACAGGGCATTTGGAGGCTCTTTTTTTTGATAAATATCTCAATAGTATCAACCCGAGCGATGCATTAACGCTTTGTCGGGCTCCTTATTATCTGGATTATAATAGCGTCGAAGATATCACTTTAACAACACAGTATGGTGTACCCAATAGTCTTAATGTCGACTGGAATGAGGCGTACTATTACTTTAATCCCGCTCCTTCAGCAACTCTTTGTCACACAAAGCCGACAGCAACTTACAGTAGCTCGTGGTGGCCTCACTGGGATAATTATACGGATGGATTTAGGGGCTATTTGATCCAGTCGACTAATCCAGCTTCTTACGGGCTTAATTTTCCAACTACGGGGATGGATGGTTATGCATTTGATTTAGACATAAGGGGCGTTGATGCCAGTCAATTGACGTGGCAGCCTGTTACTCACAGTGGAATAACCGCAACAGTAAGCTGGACAAAAACAAGCAGTCGTGATAAGTATCCTAGTGGCAAACGTCCAGAATACGTAACACGGGTTACTTTAACGGGCCCTAAACCAAGTTATAGCCAAATTCAGTCAAACAACCCAAGCCCACTTAGCAAACCAACGTTGCCACAGACTTTTGAATTAGTGGGTAGGGATAGTGCAGGTAATGCGCTAATTACATATGGATTTGAGCTAAAGCAGTGGTTTGTTAGGGGAACTGCTTACAACGTACGTTTCACACTTAGCGAGGCAACCACTTGGTTGTAATAGTGTAGGTTACCGTCTTCCAAAAGCAAAGGATTTAACTAATGCGACTCTTTCTGAACGTGGTCGTAATCGTGAAATTGGTGCTGGCCTTCACTCGGAATGGTGAGAACCACTACTTCCTAATTTTTATGTTTTCACGAGTGAGGTTTCAGATAACCGCCTAGTCGCTTTCTATGATTTTGGTTCAGTTGCAGCTCTGAGGCTCGAATCTCCCAACTTAACGGCAGTGGGCGCAGTTTGCGTACACCTTAGTGTTTAGGCTTAGTTTTTAACCAGTAGATGCAGGGGCTGATATTATTATATCGAACAAGCTAACCCAAAGGCTTCCCCCCTGCATTATGCCCAGTTCAGCACAAACAACCACTGCCGCTGCGCCGAAAACCATTAGCATGGTATTGCGTGGTTTGGTTTGGCGGTGGTTTTATTGCATTGTTACGATTCAATACCACCGCAAAATTCAGCTAAAAAACCGTCAGAAAAGTTATTGATTTTATTTAATTTTTCATTTTGTTGTTCCTAGATTACACCATGAAGTGCAATTTGTCTTAACTCCTTCGAATAAAAGGAGGCAGGGCTTTTAAACTTATGCCGTTTTCTTGGGCGTGTGTTCAATAGATATTGTATTTTCTTTATCTGTTCGTCGTCAACTAATGAAATGGCCGCTGACTTTGGTATAAACTGACGTATTAAGCCATTGGTGTTTTCATTTGTACCTCTTTGCCAGCTTTTATAAGGCTCCGCAAAGTATACGGTAGTATTTAAATAATGCTCAATCGCATGATGATAATTAAATTCCATCCCATTATCAAAGGTGATGCTTTTAACCATCTTTTTAAACGGCGTTAGCAATTTTATTATCATATCTTTCGTTTCGGAGGCGGTGCGTTGATTAAGGCGTCCAATGAGTACGAGTCCAGTTTTGCGCTCAACTAACGTCAACAATGCTTGCTTATCTTTACGGCTAATTATGGTATCGCCCTCCCAATGTCCTTGCGTTTTCCGACTTTCTACATAACTTGGACGTTGTTTAATTGACCGTTTATATCGGCGGTCTCCTTCTTTAATACTCGGTGCCTTGCAATGTCGATAAGCTTTGCCTTTTCGCCTTAGATAAGGCTTGAATGTAACTATCCCCTAAAATAGTACAGCAAAAAAGTAGAAAATTCTCTATGATAAAAGAAAAGGGGATTTAATTATGAAAAAAATGACTGAAGATCAAATTGTCGCTATTTTAAAAGAAGCTGAAGCGGGTATTCCGGTTAAAGAACTGTGCCGTAAATATGGCATGGGTAATTCAACTTTCTATAAATGGCGAGAAAAATACGGTGGAATGGAAACTTCGGATATCAAACGCTTAAAGGAGCTGGAGGCTGAAAACCGCAAGCTTAAGCAGATGTTTGCCGAACTGAGCTTAAAATCCCAGCTTCAGGAAGAAATCATAAAAAAGCTTTAGTGCCCACAAAGGCACGTAAAACGTGGCACAGCAACTACAACAAAATCATTCTGTTACTATTGCTATGAGCTGCGCTATCGTTGGCTTAAGCCGTTGTGCTTACGATTATCAACCTAAGTAACAGGATGATTCGGTGATTATTTGGTGTTGAATGCTATCACAGACCGGCATTTACGCTGGGGCTTTCCTAAATGCTTTAATCGTATCAAAAAGCTCAGCTATCAATGGAACCATAAGCGTGTTTATCGGGTGTATTGTGAATTAAAGCTTAATCTCAGAGCAAAGCGTAAAAAACGCATTCCTCCACGATGCCCAGAAAAGCTATTGGTGCCTAATAAACATGGTGAATGTTGGTCAATGGATTTTATGAGTGACAGTAGCCGTAATCAACGTCACTATAGGACATTCAATGTCATCGATGACTTTAATCGTGAGGCGTTAGGTATTGATATTGCAGTGAGCTTACCGGCAGGAAGGATTACCCGTTATTTAGATAAACTGGCCGAATATCATGGGTATCCATTAAAAATACGGGTCGATAATGGACCCGAATTTACAGGAAAAACCTTTATAAACTGGGCTAAA